>CAYOFA010000064.1:2774-16981 GCA_964402885.1 uncultured Spirochaetaceae bacterium | reverse complement strand
GTTCCCATGCAGAAAAATATTGACTCCGGCGCAGGGAATGCTAAATTCTCCTCAGCCACATCTCGGGGCATACAACACGAGAAGGCGGTGAGGAGGGAATAGTATGGCGAAACAGCTTATGTTCAGGGAGCAGGTTCGCGAACGCCTGCTCGAGGGCGTGGAAACGATGGCCCGCGCCGTTCGCGTTACGCTCGGGCCGCGTGGTCGCTACGTGGTGCTGGGTAAGAAATGGGGTGCGCCGACGATCACCAACGACGGAGTGACGATTGCGAAGGAGATCGAGCTTTCCGGTTCGTATGAGAACATGGGCGCGAAGCTCCTGAAAGAGGTGGCGACGAAGACGAACGATGTCGCCGGTGACGGAACGACGACGGCGACGGTGCTTGCCTATCGGATGATCAAAGAGGGCGTGAAGAGCGTGGCCGCGGGCATGAACCCGATGGAGCTCAAGCGCGGGATGGATCGGGCGGTGGAGCTCGCGGTGGCGGAGATCAAAAAGCACGCGACCGAGATCAAAGGCAAGGAAGAGATCGCCCAGGTGGCGGCGCTTTCGGCCAACGCGGATGAGACGATCGGGGCGCTCATCGCCGACGCGATGGACCGGGTGGGCAAGGACGGCGTGATCACGGTCGAGGAGTCGAAGAGCCTGGAGACGGAGCTTGAGTTCGTCGAGGGCATGCAATTCGACCGCGGCTACGTCTCGCCCTACTTCGCGACGAACCGCGAGCGGATGACTGCCGAGCTCGAGGACGCCTATATCCTGGTCCACGACAAGAAGATTTCGAGCATGAAGGATATTCTGCCGGTGCTCGAGAAGGTGGCGCAGAGCGGCAAGCCGATCCTGATCATCGCGGAGGACCTGGAGGGTGAGGCGCTGGCGACGCTGGTGCTCAACAATCTCCGAGGATCGCTGAAGGCATGCGCGGTGAAGGCGCCCGGCTTCGGTGACAGGCGGAAGGCCATGCTTGCCGATATCGCGGCCCTGACCGGCGCGCAGGTGATCTCCGCCGAGCTCGGTCACAAGCTCGAAAGCACAGAGCTTGGAGACCTCGGTACGGCAAAGCGTGTGAAGGTGACCAAGGACGACACGACGATCGTCGAAGGCGCGGGAAAGCGGGCCGACATCGACGCGCGGATCTCGCAGATCAAGGCGCAGATCGAGGATACGACCTCCGACTACGACCGGGAGAAGCTGCAGGAGCGGCTTGCGAAGCTTGCAGGCGGCGTTGCGGTGATAAACATCGGCGCGGCCACCGAGGTCGAGCTGAAGGAGAAAAAGCATCGCGTGGAGGATGCACTTTCTGCGACCCGGGCGGCGATCGAGGAGGGCATCGTGCCCGGCGGCGGGATGACGCTGATTCGGGCGGTTCCGGTGCTCGCCGGCCATGATCGCGCCGCGTTTACCCACGACGAGAACGTCGGCTTCACGATCATCGAGCGCGCCCTCGAGGAGCCGCTTCGAAATCTCGTGGGCAACGCCGGCCTCGATGCGGCGGTGGTTGCCGAGCGGGCGAAACACGAGAAGGGGAACACCGGCTTCGACGTTGCCAGCCTCGAGTGGACCGACCTTGTGAAGCGGGGCATTCTCGACCCGGCCAAGGTGACGCGGTCCGCCCTGCAGCACGCGAGCTCGATTGCGGGGCTGCTTCTGACCACCGAGTGTGCCATTACCGACGCGCCCGAGAAGGGGCACAGCGACGGTGGTGGTGAAGATTACGACTTTGACTACTAACAACCGTCTCGACTGCGGCGATCGTCGCCGCAGTCGGGCGGTCACGCCCCGTCGGGCTTGAGGATGACGCCGCGGGAGGATCGGCCGTCTATCTTGGCGGAGAGCGGGCTCTCGAGGCGCACGTGGCGGACGAAGTGGGTCTCCTCCTCTACGGGCAGTTGCCGTATCCAGTCCCAGAGGATGTACTCCTCGCTTCTTCCGCCGCGGATGTGGAAGTAGCCGAGCCGAAGCGATATCAGGTTATGGAAGAAGTGGCTGCCCTGTGAGGGGTCGACGCGGAAGTCTCCGAGGTCGGACTCGACGATAACCTGCGCTGCGGAGATCTGGCCCCAGTCTACCGGAATACCGAGCCAGCGATCCGACGTTCCCCATCGACCGAATCCGATGAGGATGCACCGGCGTCCCTCGGCGGCGAGCTTCTTGTTGATCTGTCCTACCTCGCGGGCGACTTCAACGCTGCGACCCACGTCGAATCGGTCCGGATCGACATAGACGAGGTCGTAGATCTCCTCGAAGAGACCGTTTCCCATCGCCTGATTCGATGCGGCGACGATATGGTCGGTGTCGACATCGGCAGTGGATACCTCCACGGTTTCCCGCCCCACGACCATGGGACGGATCTGGAGGAAGTAGAACTGGGCGGTGCTCTCCTCCCGGGTCCCCCGAACGTTGAGGGCGAACTCGATCTCCACGTCGGTCCCGAAGCTTGCCTTCCCGAGCTCCATGAGATCACTGAGGATTTCCGGCAGCGGTACGATGCGGTTCTTGAGGATGTTCGCAAAGGTAACCACTCGCGGACCGTCCACGGCGAGCGTGTTCCGGATGCGCCCGTCGTGCCGTGAGAAGGTGCTGGCCACGTAGAACAGCGTGCCGTCCTCCTCGGCCTGCCTGAGATCGAGTCGCCTGAGGCTGAAACCCTCATCGGGTTCCACCGTTACCTCGGAGTCCGAGAGGTCGAGGGCGTAGAAGTGGCTCTGCGACATCTTCAGGAACTCGCCGGTGGACGAGTAGGGGGGCGGGCGCTTCGGGAAACGCGGGCTGAAGCGGTAGATGTTCTCGCCGTCGACGATCGTCTTTCCGAGGCCGAGTGCGAGGTGGGCAAGTCCGTCCGACGGCTTGATGGGCTCGGTGGGATAGAAGTTGTGTGACTGACCGACCCCGGAGACCACGGGATAGAAGGTATCGCCGTGCTGCTCGCCGGCGAGCTCCTGCACGATGACGGCCATCTTCTCTTCTTCGATCCGGTAGTAGGTGTTTCTCACATACTCCTTCGGCGCCTGGTAGAAGACCGACGCGTACACCAGTTTTACCGCATCGGCGAGCTGCCGCAGACGGACCTCCGCGTCGGGATGGTTGTTCGGCAGCATATAGGTCGCGTAGAGGCCGGCGAACGGCAGGTTCTGCGAGTCCTCGAGCACGCTCGAGGAGCGCACGGCGAGCGGCACGTCGACGCGCTCGACGATCTTGCGAAGGTGGCGCTCTATGTCTTCGGGCAGCGCGGCGGCCGCGAACGCGCTGCCGATCTCGGTATCCTTCTCGGTCTCGATGGCAAAGCGCTGCAGGTCATTGAGAGCGAGAAACTCCTCGTAGGCGTCGGTGCAGACCACGAAGGTCATGGGGGTGCGGATGCTGATCCCCTCATATCGCTGGGGGATGCCGGAGCGGCTCAGCAGGGCGTTCACGAAGGCGATACCCCGTGCCTTCCCGCCGAGCGAGCCACTGCCGATGCGGATGAAGGCGGTGTCGGCGCCCTCGGTGTAGGAGCTGAGATCGGTGATGTTGCCCGCGCGGTTTCGGTCGAGCAGATTCCCCACCGTGTCCGCGAGATACGCCCGCATCACCTCCATGTCGGAGAAGTCCGAAACTTTCTTCGGCCGAAGCTCGTCGGCGAGATCGAACTCGGTGCGTGCACGGAGCCAGATCGAAATATGGTTGCGGCGAGCGTGATACTCCACGCTCTCGAGCGGGACCTCCTTGAGGAGGCGTTCGAACTCCTGCAGGTTGTGTGCGCGGGCTATCTCGGTGTCGTCCGGCCACCTGAAGACGAAGTCACCGAAGCCGAGGTTCATCATGATGAAATCCCGCAGATCCTGCATCAGGTTCGGAGAGTTCTTGTCGAGAAAGTGGGCGTTCTGACTGAGCACGCTGTCGCGATCGGTAAGGTGATCGGACTGCAGCAGTACCGGCAGGTCGGGCACCTCCGTCTTGGTCACGCCGAGCAGCCGATAGCCGGCTTCCTCGTCCATCTGTCCCTCTCGCGGAAAGGCGATATCGGAGATGATACCGAGGACGTTCTGCCGGTACGCCTCGAAGATCTCCATGGCTTCTTCGTAGGTTTCGGCAAGCAGGATCTTCGGGCGAGCGCGCATGCGCAGTAACCGCTGGTAGTCGTTGATGCTCTCCGAGATCAGGGTCTGGGTCTGGGTCATGACCTCGGTGTACATCATCGGGAGAAACATCGAGTAGAACTTGGGGTTGTCCTCCACGAGGAGGATGACCTGCACGCCCCCGGCCACATCGGAGGCAACATTGCCGTAGTCCTCCACGTACTTGATGATGGCCAGGAGAATTTTGCTGTCACCGAGCCAGTAGAAAATCTTGTCGATGGAACGCGCGCGGCGGAAGCGCGAGAGAAGGTCGGGACTGAGCACCTCTGTAGTGAGAAGAATCACCGGCTTGTCGGGGTCCATCTCCTTCACGCGGCGGCCGAACTCCTCGGGGTCCATATCGGAGAGCCGTGCCATGGTGAGGACGACGTCGAAGGTGCGGGACTGCATCTCCTGAAGCGCCTCCTCGGCGCTCGAGACACGGGTGATACGCGGTACGAAGCGCAGGTTCAGGTCGATGTACTGGTTGAAGATCACCTCGGAGAGGCCGCGGTCCTCCTCGAGTACGAAGGCATCGTAGAGGCTGGAGACGAGCAGAATCTCACGCACGCGGTAGCGCATGAGATTGTGGAAGCCGCTATAACTGCGCTGGTAATCGGTGTAGAGCGTCATGCGCGGGCTACTTCGCGATGCGGATGCGGGCGTCCACGACCGTGACCTCCTGCGGTGTGCCCATAAGGGGGTTCAGGTCCATTTCGGCGATCTCGGGTGCCGCGGTGGTGAGTGCCGAGAGGCGAACGAGCACCTCGGCGTAGGCTGCAATGTCGATGCCCGCGCCGCCGCGGGTGCCCTCGAGGAGCGGATACCCCTTGAGGCCGGCGATCATGCGCTCCGCCTCGGCCGTGTCGAAGGGTGCGAGCGCGTGTGCGCTGTCCTTGAAGACCTCCACGAACACCCCGCCGAGACCGCAGAAGACGAGGTGTCCGTAGCCCGGCTCGGCGATCGCCCCGGCAAAGAGCTCGATGCCGGACTTCATGGGCTGAAGCAGCACGCCGCTCGCCTCCTCAATGCCGAGCATGCGCGCGGTCTCCGCCCGCACGGTCTCCTCGTCGGAGATGTCGACGGTCACCCCGCCGACATCCGACTTGTGCACCGGCCCGACCACCTTCATTACGAGGGGAAACCCGAGCTCGCGCGCGGCGGCTACGGCGCCGTCGGCCTCGGTTGCAACGCGCTCGGCGACGCGCGGAACTCCGGCGGCGTCGAGGAGCTCCTGCACCTGCTCCGGCGCGAGGTAGCCGTCGCCGGCGCCGTCCACGACGGCGCGGATGCGTGCGGTGTCGATCGACGGCAGGACCGGCTTCGGATTCGCCGGTTCGGGGGTCGCCGCCACGCGACCGAGTGCCCGTGCGAAGCTCACCTCATCGAAGAAGGCGATGCGCTTCCGGGCGAGAAAGTGATCGATTTCCGAGGCTGCGTTGATCACCGAGGGCAGCACCGGGTAGATGGGCTTGGCGCTCTCGCGCATCTTTTTGTCGAGCACGTCGTAGACCTCGGTAACGTCGAAGAGGCCGGGGCTTCCGAATATGACGACCATCGCATCGATATGGCTGAAGTCCCGCTCGCAGGCATCTATTATTGATCCGAGTTGCTCGGCGGTGCCGGTGGCGAGGAAATCGATGGGATTCCCTACTGCCGATCCGGGGAAGAGCTGGGCCTTGAGGGCCTCCGCCTCTGGACCCTCGATCGGAGGGACGCTCATGCCGGCCTCGCTCAGGGCATCCGTGAGCATCACCGCGGGGCCACCTGCGTGGGTGATGACTGCGATGTTTCTTCCCGAAAGCGGCGGGTGCATGAAGATGGAGGCTACGGTGGCGAGCTCCTCGCGCCCGTAGCAGCGCACGATACCCGCTTTGCGCAGCAGCGCATCGACGGCGGCGTCGGAACCGGCGAGGGCGCCGGTGTGGGAGGAGGCGGCGCGGCTGCCGGCCTCCGAGGTGCCGGCCTTTATCGCGGCGATTCGGCAGCCCTTTCGGATGAGTGAGGCGGCGTGCTCGAGCAGCATATCCGGCTTTTCGACGCTCTCGATGTAGAGCAGCTTCACCTTCGAGCTCGTTTTCGGGTCGAAGGCCTCGTCGAGGTGGGCGAGTACTTCCTCCACGCCGACCTGGGCGCTGTTCCCGACCGAGTACACGCTGGAAAACGTCAGCCCCTTGGGTATGCTGGTCTCCATAATGAACACGGCGGTCGCACCGGATCCGGAGATGAAATCGCAACCCGCGGGATCGAGCCGGGGGATGGGCGTAGTGAACACGCCGTTGTAGTGGCGATTGAGAAGGCCGACGCAGTTGGGGCCTATGAGCGAGCCCCCGACCGCTTCCACTGCGGCAACCATCTGCCGCTCGAGCTCCGCGCCTGCCTCGCTCTCCTCACTGAAACCGGCCGAGAGCACGATGAAGCCGCGGGTCCCTTTCTCGTTTGCGAGGGTTTCCACCGTCGGGGGGCAGTGTTGGGCGGCAATCGCAAGGATGGCCAGGTCGACCTGCGGCAGCTCCGAGACGCTCGGATAGGCCGCGACTCCCTGCACCTCGCGTTCCCTGGGATTCACGACGTAGAGGTCACCGCCGAACTCTCCGTCGAGAATGTTCTTCAGCACCTTGCCGCCGGGCTTGTGGATGTTATTCGATCCGCCGATGACGGCGATGCTGCGTGGTTGGAGAAGTTGCTGTGCGAGCATGCCTTATTGTGGCACGAACTTCGACACAGGAAAAGGAAAATATCAAAAAACAGGCCGTACATATTTTGATTTCTTGTATTCTCACACCGGATAATGTAGGATTAACGCAATCGATCAATCCACAGACGACGGTGACGAACAATGAAGTTTGACAAGACGAATCTGGCCATCATTCGACACCTGCGCGACGGGCGGAAGTCTTTCAACACGATCGCCCAGGACCTGCAGATCACCGAAAACACCGTGCGCTCGAGGGTCTCGAAGATGACCAGGGAGGGAATTCTCGAAATCGTCGGTCTCGTGAATCCGGAGAAACTCCCCGGTCACCGTACCGTGGTGATCGGGGTGAAGCTGACCACGCCGAAGCTCTTTCAGAAGGGCGAGGAGTTCAGCGGGTTGCGCGGGGTCACGAAAGTGCTTCTGGTGACCGGGAAGTACGACATCATCATCGAAGTGCTGCTCAAAGACGGGTTCGGCCTGCTGGAGTTCTACGAGGAAGAGTTCATAAAGATGACCGACGTCCAGACAGCCGAGACCTTCGTTGTGTTCAAGAGCTTCAACCATCTGGTCCCGTACGTGCTATAGATCCTACGTTCTTTTAGAAAATATAGTGAAAATCTGATACAGCTATGTTATAGTGTGGCGGTAATGCCACATCACGAGCACCACAGCTGCGGACATGTTGCGCCGTGAGCCGGTGTATACTTGTCGAAACCGCGCAAATCGGGTACATTTCCAGCAAACGATATAAATATATCGATTTGTGCTAACAGGGGTCAGATATGAACCGAATTCTCGAGAAAACCCAACTCGCCGGCGAAGTTTTCAAGATGCGAATTCACGCGCCGCTCATTGCCGAGGAGCGCCTGCCGGGGCAGTTCATCATTCTTCAGCTCGACACCGACTTCGGCGAGCGAGTCCCGCTGACGATAGCCGACGCGGATACCAGTGAGGGCTCGATTACCATCATCTTTCAGTCTGTCGGGCGGACGACGCATCTGCTCGCCGAGCGCAACCCGGGCGACACCATCGAGAACGTGCTCGGGCCGCTCGGGCGCCCCACCCACATCGAGAACTTCGGGCGCGTTGTGTGTGTGGGTGGAGGTATCGGTGTTGCGCCGTTGCATCCGATCGTGAAGGGAATGAAAGAGGCCGGGAACGAAGTCATCGTCATCATGGGAGCACGGACGAAGGAGCTCGTCATCCTCGAAGAGGAGATGCGGGCACTTGCCGATGAGGTGGTGGTGTGCACCGACGACGGGTCCTACGGCCGAAAGGCCCTGGTTACCGAGCCCCTCAAGGAGTACTGCGAGGCGGAGCCCGCGCCCGACATGGCGGTGGCCATCGGCCCCCCGATCATGATGAAGTTTGCGGCCGCCACGACCCGCCCCTACGAGGTGCCCACGATGGTCTCGCTGAACACCATCATGGTCGACGGAACCGGCATGTGCGGCGGTTGCCGCGTGACGGTCGGCGGGGAGACGAAGTTCGTGTGCGTGGACGGACCCGAGTTCGACGGTCATGCGGTGGACTTCGACAATATGATGAAACGTCTCGGCTCATACAAGCCCGACGAAGAAGAGGCCCACGAGGCCTGCCACCTCGAGCTCGAAATTGCAGAGCGAGAACAGCAGGAGGCTCCGAAATGAGCACACCGGAGATGACACAGAAGAGCGCCGCGGAGATGCTGCGGGAGCTGGAAGATAAGGAACTGAAAGCGAAAGATCGAATGGCCATTCCGCTGCAGGAAATGCCAGCGCAGGATCCGCATGAGCGGCGGAAGAACATGAGCGAAGTTGCGCTCGGCTACACCGAGGATCAGGTCAGGCTCGAGGCCAAACGCTGCCTGCAGTGCAAGTCGAAGCCCTGCATCAAGGGCTGCCCGGTGGCCATCGACATACCGCGGTTCATCGGGAAGGCGGAAGAAGGTGATTTCGGCGGCGCGCTCGGTGTCATCCGTGAGAGCAGTCTCCTGCCTTCCATCTGCGGACGGGTGTGTCCGCAGGAAGTGCAGTGCCAGGCGTACTGTACGGTGGGAAAGTCCCTGAAAGATCCCATGAAGTCGGTCTCCATCGGTCGTATCGAGCGCTATGTCGCGGACTGGGAGCGCGAGAGCGGCCAGCGCAACATTCCGCCGGTGAAGCCCGACACGGGAAAGAAGGTTGCCGTCATCGGAAGCGGGCCGTCGGGAATTACCGCCGCGGCGGACCTGCGAAAAGAGGGGCACGCGGTCACCATTTTCGAGGCCTTCCACAAACCCGGTGGGGTGATGGTCTACGGGATCCCGGAGTTCAGGCTGCCGAAGAAGATCGTCGAGGAAGAGATCAACGTTCTCCAGGAGATGGGAGTCGAGATCCGCACCAATTTCCTCGTCGGGCGCACCCGGAAGCTGCAGGACCTGATCGCGAAGGACGGCTTCGACGCTATATTCATCGGAAGCGGCGCGGGTCTGCCGAAGTTCATGTACATCCCGGGCGAGAACCTCGTCGGTGTGTTCTCAGCCAATGAGTATCTGACCCGTTCCAATCTCATGAAGGCCTACGACCGGAACCGCTCCGACACGCCGATCTTCCAGTCGAAGAAGGTGGCGGTGCTCGGTGGCGGGAACGTGGCCATGGACGCCGCGCGAACCGCGGTGCGCCTGGGTGCGGAGGAGGTGTCAATCATCTACCGCCGTACCGAGCGCGAGATGCCCGCGCGAGTCGAAGAGGTCGAGCACGCCAAGGAAGAGGGTGTCGTTCTGCGTACGCTTCGAAATCCCAAGCGCATTCTCGGCGATGATCAGGGTCGGGTGCGCGGGATAGAGCTTCTCGAGTACGAGCTCGGCGAGCCGGACGACTCGGGCCGACGTCGCCCCATCGCCATCGAGGGGAGCGAGCACGAGATGGAGGTCGACACGGTCGTGGTTTCGATCGGAAACGAATCGAATCCGCTGCTCAAGCAGACCGCCGGCGAACTCGAGACCAACAAGTGGGGCAACATCGTCACCGACGACAACGGCAAGACATCCATGGACCGGGTGTACGCCGGCGGCGACATCGTCCTCGGAGCAGCCACCGTCATCCTCGCGATGGGGGAGGGCCGCAGAGCGGCCGCTTCCATCAACGGGATGCTTGCGGATTCATGAGCCCGGTGATACGATCCGGGAGATTCACCGCAGACGGAGGCAGCAAGCATGTCATATACCGACCGCATCCTCGAGGACGTACAACGGCGTTACCGCACCGAGCCCGAGTTCGTCCAGGCGGTGGGAGAGGTGTTGTCCACACTCTCTCCTGTTGTCGAGCAACACCCCGAGTACGAGGAAGCAAAGATCCTCGAGCGTATGGTCGAGCCGGAGCGGGTGCTGATCTTTCGTGTGCCGTGGGTGGACGACCAGGGTGAGTTTCAGATAAATCGCGGATACCGCGTCCAGTTCAACAGCGCCCTCGGTCCCTACAAAGGTGGACTTCGATTTCACCCCACGGTCAATCTCGGTATCCTCAAGTTCCTCGCCTTCGAGCAGATCTTCAAAAACAGTCTTACCACCCTGCCCCTCGGCGGCGGCAAGGGCGGAAGTGATTTCAGTCCGAAGGGCAAGAGCGACAACGAGGTCATGCAGTTCTGTCAGTCCTTCATGACCGAGCTCTATCGCCATATCGGAAGCGACACCGACGTACCCGCCGGTGACATCGGTGTCGGCGCCCGGGAGATCGGCTACCTCTTCGGCCAGTACAAGCGCATACGCAACAACTTCAGCGGTGTTCTCACCGGCAAGGCGCTGAACTGGGGCGGATCTCTGGTGCGCCCCGAGGCGACCGGGTACGGGAGCGTCTATTTCGCCCAGGAGATGCTGGCCGGGCGCGGCGAAACCCTTGAAGGAAAAACCTGCGTCGTCAGCGGCTCCGGCAACGTCGCACAGTATACGGTGAAAAAGCTTGCGGAGATCGGCGCGAAGACCGTGGCTATCAGCGATTCGAACGGCTACATCTACGATCCGGACGGCATCGACCTGGAGAAGCTCGAGTTCATCATGGAGCTCAAGAATCTGCGACGCGGACGCATCCGGGAGTACGCCGAGGAGTACAAAGTCGAGTACTTCGAGGGCGAGCGGCCGTGGAACGTGCCATGCTTTGCGGCATTTCCCAGCGCAACGCAGAACGAGCTCGAGAAGAAGGACGCCGAAGCGCTCGTGAAGAACGGCTGCACGGTCGTCAGCGAGGGCGCGAACATGCCGACGATGCCGGAGGGCGTTGAGGTATTCCTCGCGAACAAGGTGCTCTACGGCCCCGGCAAGGCCGCCAACGCGGGCGGTGTGGCAACGAGCGGGCTGGAGATGAGCCAGAACGCGTTCCGCATGAATTGGACCTTCGAGGAGGTCGACGCGCGCCTGCAGCGGATCATGCACAGGATCTATGTGGCGAGCCGCGAGGCCGCCGAGAAGCACGGCGAACCGGAGAACTACATGGCAGGCGCCAACATAGCCGGATTCGTGAGGGTGGCCGATTCCATGCTCGACCAGGGCCTGGTGTAAGCGCCGCGAAGTATATAGCAGCGTGTTGGTGGCGGCAGACGCAAGACCCTCCGGCGCGGGGCCTTACCGCCAAACTGCGCTGCACGATGTCGTCGGGCAGCGCAGATTACGCAAAGCTCCCTGCGCTTCAACGATTTACTCGAACTCCACCAACACGCTTGTTGATACCTCATGAGGGGCGCGAGTTGTTCTTGCCTTAATTGACATATTGGGTTATTGTGGGGCATTGGTACCGGCCTCATGATCCGTTTTGCCGCTCTCTCAGCCATCCTGTTCGCTGCCTCAGTCGCCTCACTGCCGGCAGAGCCGCTCGTGTTCGCATCGAGCTACTCGCCGCCGTACTCCAGCGAAGACTATCCCGGTATCCTCGAGCGCATCCTCACCGAGGCCTGCGAGCGCATCGGTGTGGAGGTCGCCTTCCGCAATCTTCCCGCTGAGCGCGCGCTGGCCGACGCAAACGCCGGTTTCGTCGACGGGGTGGTCGCCCGTGTTGAGAACATGGAGCGCATGTACTATCACCTCGTGCGCATTCGCTCCGCAAGTATCGAGTCCCGCGATTTCGTCGCCTTCTCGCGGGGCGGAGTGCCACCCATTTTGTCCTGGAACGACCTCGCAGCGTACAACATCACCTATGTGCGTGGCTGGAAGATTTTCGAGAACAACGCCACCGCAGCGAAATCTGCCGTGGCGGTGGATTCGACCCGCCGGGCCTTCGAGTTGCTTGCACGCAACCGCACCGACGTAGTTCTAAACGCACGACTCGACGGAACGCTGATGGCCGCCGAGCTCGGTATCGATGACATCCGGATCCACGAGCCACCGCTTGCCTCGCTGAGTCTTTACCCCTATGTGCACAGGCGGAATGCCCGTTACATCCTGGCGCTTACGGCGGCACTCGAGGAAATGAAGGCGGACGGAACGTTCGTTCGCATCTACGCCGAGGCCATGGACCGTGCCGATGAACGCTGAGAAGCGGCGGCGCCGGGCGCGCAGCAACGCGATCGTGCGAAAGATCCTCCGGCGGCTCGTGGCGGTCGGGCTCGTAATTGTGCTGGTGAGTGCGATTGCCAGCCTGGGGGTCGCCTATGTCGAGCAGGAACAACGCCTCGAGGCGCTCATGGACAACATCGGCCAACGTGAGCTCGAGCCGCTCGCCAATTCTCTGTGGGTCTACGACCTTTCCATGCTCGAGGCTCAGCTGTCCGGTCTCGCCCGCGAGCCCGCGCTGGCCTATCTGGAAGTCAGGGATCACGACGGCGTGGTCGCCGCCTCGGGGCAGGCCCCGGCGGATCGCGAGCCTACCCGCACCTTTCGCCTGAGCCGGGAGTACGAAGGTGCGGCGCGTGACCTTGGCAGCCTCCGTATATACGCTGACCGGCGCCAGGTGTTGCGCACCGCATTCTCGCTGGGGCTCTTCGGCTCCCTCTATCCGATTCTGGGGATGCTTGCCGCAGCGTTCGTCCTCTACGCAGCGTTCCATCGCCTGGTGGTCACCCGCGTTCTCGACATCACCGCCTATCTTCGCAGCTTCGACACCGAGTTCGAGCGTCGCTCGCTTTCCTTTCATTCGGCTCCGGCCGATACCGGATCGTACGATGAGCTCGACGAGGTCGCGGCCGCCATAAATGCGCTCCGCGATTCGCTCAACACCCGGTACACGCAGCTTCTCGAGGCACATCAGCGCGCAGAACAGGAAGTGGAAGAGAAGACACGGGAGCTCAGGCAGAAGGTTCGTGACCTCGAGCAAACGAGAGCTCAACTCACGGAGGCAAATGAAGCCAAGACACGCTTTCTGGCCAACATGAGCCATGAGGTGCGCACACCGATCACCGGGGTCATCGGACTTTCCAGGGTGCTCTCGCGCGGCAGGCTCGACGAGGAGCAACGCGATTATGCGCGCGCGATCGAGGATTCGGGGCGGTCACTGCTCGGCATCGTGGACGACCTGCTCGATTTCTCGAAACTCGAGGACGGGCGGATCGTACTGAGCAACGACGAGATCGATCCTCGTGAGCTTCTTTCGAGCACGGTGAAACTCGTGAGCCACACCGATCGGGGCTCCGGAGTGCCCATCCGTATAGAGTATGGTGAGGAGCTGCCGCAGCGCGTACGAGGCGACCGCCTGCGGTTGCAGCAGGTTCTGCATAATCTGCTCGCCAACGCGGTGAAGTTCACTCCCGAAGGGGAGATTCGCGTACGCGCCGAGCTTGCCGAGGGACGCTCCGGGGTGTCCGCTGGGGGGCTCCCCGAGGCGTCCGCCGGCGGGCAGCCCGGCTCAGCGGTCCTTCGCTTCTCCGTTGCCGACAGTGGAATCGGGATTCCGCAGGAGGCGCTGCCGCGGGTGTTCGAGAGTTTCTATCAGGTGGACAGCTCTTTCCGCAAAGAGTTCGAAGGAACAGGCCTCGGGCTCGCGATCTCCCGACAGCTCGTGGAGCTCATGGGCGGCGAAATCCACGTGGAGAGCACCACAGGTGAGGGCAGTACCTTCTGGTTCGATGTGCCCGCCGAGATCGGCGAGACCGACAAGGTCGGGGATGCCGACGGGACCGACGAGGCCGACGGCGCCGTGGTTGCGTCCCGAGCCGCCGGTCCGCTGCGGATCCTCGTCGCCGAGGACAACGCCATCAATCGGATGTACCTCGAGAAGTTCCTCGAGGGCGAGGGGCACGAGGTGAGTACCGCCGCTGACGGCACGGCAGTTCTCCAGGCAACCGAACAGGCCGAGTTCGATGTGATCCTCATGGACATACAGATGCCCGGCGTCGACGGCGTGGAAGCTGCCCGCCGCATTCGCCGGAACTCGGATATCCCGATCATCGCCCTGACAGCCTACGCGCGCGAGGAGGAGGTTCAAAGCTTCCTCGACGCCGGCATGAACGCGGCCGTTACCAAGCCCGT
>CAYOFA010000064.1:0-2674 GCA_964402885.1 uncultured Spirochaetaceae bacterium | reverse complement strand
AGGAGGTTCAAAGCTTCCTCGACGCCGGCATGAACGCGGCCGTTACCAAGCCCGTGAGGGAGTCGGAGCTCCGCAGAACGCTTCAGGATATCGCAGGGGCGGGCGCGCGGTAGCGGCGCGTGTGAATGCGCACGGAAGTGCGGGTGACTACAGCATGCGGAAACGATCGCTTTTTGTGACGCCGTCGAGGTGTTCGGTGTCGTTGAGGCTCAGGCTGTAGGAGAGATCGGGGCGAAGCTTGAGCCTGGTGATGCTTGCCGCCTCGATGTGCGGCGGGGTGCTCTCCTCCGGCGGGAGGCCCTCGAGCGTGCTGAGGATGCGGTGGAGCAGCGTTTCATCGACTACTACGACGGCAGCTCGGCCGGCGTACTGC
Organism: uncultured Spirochaetaceae bacterium; assembly: GCA_964402885.1. GTDB lineage: Bacteria > Spirochaetota > Spirochaetia > DSM-27196 > PWMO01 > JAAAOH01. The sequence continues at coordinate 2,301 of CAYOFA010000064.1, read as the reverse complement.
CGTTGAAGGTCTTCGAGGGTCCCGAGGAGGCCCTCCGCGTCGCCCGGGGGCTCGAAGGGGCTCGCCTCGACACCGTCATGCTTCCCGGCAATGAGGCCAGCGGTTCCCCGACAGCCGGGACGCTCGCAGGCAAATACCGCGTCGACCGGCTCGGTAGCGGCCTGCGGTGCGAGGGCGTCGGCCACGAGGCCCGCCTGTATGGAACCCTGCAGGGTCAGCTCTCCCGAATCCGAATGCTCTCCGTGGAGTACGAGCAGGATGAGGGCCGCGGCGTCGGGCGAAGGAGGGGCAGGCTCACCAGTGGGGTTCGGGGTTGTCGCCGGTTCCGGCGTTCCGGAGTCGCGGCGCGAGTTCCCGTTCAGGATGCGTCGAAAAAAGCCCATCTCGATTGCAGAGCATAGCCGAACGCGGCCTCGCGCGGCAAGCGAGCTATTCGCCGTAGAGGGTGCAGAGCACCCGTCCGGTCTCGCCCGTTCGGAGGTTCTCGTACTTCACGTAGGTGCTTCCCGCGTCTTCGCTGAATCCGACGGGCAGGATCTCCGGACCGAGAATGGCTGAGTCGCCGAACAGGGTAGCGCTGACGTCGCGCCCGGTGGGCGTGTGGACGACGGCGTACCCGGTTTCCACGCGTCCCTCACCCTGGTATGCAGGCTCGCGTAGTACGATGGCCCACTCGCCGTCCCCGCCGGTTTCAACGAGGGTAAGAACGGAGTCGAAATCAGCATAGGTAGACACCCGATCTCCCGCGACCGTCTCCATGGTGAGTGCTCGTCCGTCATCGGAAACTGCGACGTCGTCAGGTGTTCCGTAGTCGGGCCAGATTTCGGCAAGGCAGGTGTCCTCCCAGGTGCTGCCGCGATAGACGTCGGCTATCTCGAGGCGGAGAATGTAACGGAAGTACCGCGGGAGTCCTTCGCTGCCGTCGAGTCCCATTTCGCGAGCCTGTGGAAACTCCCAGGTGCTGATCGCTTCGGAGGTGCGAAACTCTTCCATCGCGGCGAGTATGCTCCGGCGACTGAACGGGAGGCGGACCCGCTGTGCGTCCATCACGTCCGAAAGGCGCAGGGTTCGTGTGTCGGTAATCGCCTTCGCATCGAAGAGCTCAGCGCGCTCGGTTGCAAAGCCGCTCACCTGCACGCCCGCGAAGACCTGAAGCGAAAGGCGCCGGACGCGGTGATTCTTCTCGAAGAGGCTGCGGTTCTGCGCGTAGCCGTTTATGAAGCCGAGCGCCTCGGGCGCACTTTCCAGAGAGAGATAGTAGCGCTCGCCCAGTCCTTCGCCTGCTGCGCCTTCGACCCAGGCCGTCGCCGCGTTTCCGTCAAGGGCCTTCTCCGGGCCGTAGCGCGAGGCGAGTAGCGGCTGCGCTGACTCGAGAACCGAGGAGGCACCCCACCCGGGCATGCCTGATCGGCCGGCGAAGGCGAAACGGACCCAGTCGTCGTGCAGCGGCTCCTGAGTCGGAGCGGAGACAGCGGCGCTGGAGAGTAGTGCCAATACAAGGAGAACCACCGCGCCGCAGTGATTCGGACGGGGCCCGCAACTCCGGCGGCCCGAGCGGTCACCATCGCGGCCGCAGTCGCCACGGTAGCCACCACCGCCGTCGCGACTCGAACGGACTCGGGGTTCCCGTTCCATTTCTTCCTGCAGCATGCTCTTATTCGAGTTCCACATAGATCCGCTTGTTCGCGCCCCCCTTGTTCTTGAACCGTGGCAGCCGAATCGTGCCGACCTCTCTGGTGTTCGCCACGTGTGTGCCGCCGTCGGCCTGCAGGTCGAGACCGACCACTTCCACCGTCCGCACCTCGGTGATACCCTCCGGCAGGAGGTTGATCTTTGTGCGAATCAGGTCGGGAATCCGGAAAGCCTCCTCACGCGGAAGGATCTTCACCCGCACCTCCCGCGCCGCGGCCACCTCCTCGTTCACCTTGACCTCGATTTCGCCGATCAGCTCGGAGTCGAGCCTCGTGAACTCGAAATCCATGCGACTGGAAAGCGGGTCCATGTTCCCGCCTGTGACCTGCGCGCCGTAGTCGCGCCACACGACGCCGCAGAGGATGTGCATTGCCGTATGCGTTCGCATCAGCCGATAGCGCCGCTCCCAGTCGAGCACGCCGTGGACCTCGGTCCCGACCGCCGGAAGCTCCCCGTCCATCACGTGCAGGTTGCCCTTCTTCACCGCCGGGATTGCCACGGTCGTTCCCTCGAACGTCAGGCTCCCGGTATCCGCCGGCTGACCACCTCCGCCGGGGTAGAACGCCGTGCGGTCGAGAAAGACCCCGTGTGCGTCTTCATCGACGGCGG
>CAYOFA010000063.1:11015-17002 GCA_964402885.1 uncultured Spirochaetaceae bacterium | reverse complement strand
ACAGAGTTGGGCGATGCTGGACGTCGCGAAGCGACGCCCAGTTTACCCCTGATGGTTCATTCCTATGAACAGAGTTGGGCGATGCTGGATTTGAACCAGCGACTTCTACCGTGTGAAGGTAGCACTCTCCCACTGAGTTAATCGCCCGTAACCCGGATACTATAAACAGCACGCGACCTCGCTGTCAATCATTTCCGACCCCTTCCAAGCTGCGGTCCTATCCGTATAATGGCGACCAATGAGTGACTCACCGCGCCCCTGGATCACCGACGAAGAAGCCCTCCGCTACCACGGGGGCGACCGCCCCGGAAAAATCGAGGTCGTTGCCTCGAAACCGCTGTCCTCGCAGTACGATCTCTCGCTTGCCTACTCGCCGGGGGTGGCGGCGCCCTGCCGCCGGATAGCCGAGAATCCCGACGACTCGTACCGCTACACCGCCCGCGGTAACCTCGTGGCGGTCGTTACCAACGGCACGGCGGTGCTCGGGCTCGGGGCGATCGGGCCGCGGGCGTCGAAGCCGGTGATGGAGGGCAAGGCGGTGCTCTTCAAGCGGTTTGCGGGCATCGACGTCTTCGATCTCGAGCTCGACTGCGAGGATCCGACGCAATTCGTGGAGACGGTGGAGCGCCTGCAGGGCGGCTTCGGCGGTATCAACCTCGAGGACATCTCGGCGCCTGCGTGCTTCGAAATCGAGCGGGAGCTCAAGGCGCGATGCGAGATTCCGGTCATGCACGACGACCAGCACGGGACGGCGATCATCTCGGGCGCCGCCCTGCTGAACGCCCTCGAGCTTGCCGGAAAGCGGATCGAGGATGCGCGCGTGGTCTTCATCGGGGCGGGCGCCGCGGGGATCGCGAGCGCGCGGTTCTACGCGTCCCTCGGTGTGCGCCGTGAGAACATCATCATGGTGGACGTGCGGGGCGTCATCCGCGCCGATACCGCGGATCCGGCTGAGCCGGCTGCGGAGTTCGCCACGACGCGCCGTGTCAGCACTCTCGGCGAGGCTCTCGAGGGAGCGGACGTGATGGTCGGACTCTCAGCCGGCGGCCTCATCACGGGCGATCACCTCGCCCTCATGGCGGAGAATCCCATCGTCTTTGCCCTGGCAAACCCTGACCCCGAGATCGAGTACGGCGAGGCCCTCGCCGCCCGCCCCGACGCGCTCGTGGCCACCGGCCGAAGCGACCATCCGAACCAGGTGAACAACGTCCTCGGCTTCCCCTACATCTTCCGCGGTGCCCTCGACGTTGGTGCCCGCGAGATCAACGAGGAGATGAAGATCGCCGCAACGCGCGCACTTGCCCGCCTTGCGCGCGAGCCGGTGCCGGAGACGGTGAGCCGCGTCTATACCGAGGGTGACATCAGCTTCGGCCGCGGGTACCTCATCCCCAAGCCCCTCGACCCGAGGCTTCTGACGAGCGTGGCGCCGGCGGTAGCACGGGCGGCCATCGAGTCGGGCGCGGCACGCTACAGCATAGACGACTGGGCCCACTACGAGGCTGAACTCCTCGAGCGCGTCGGGATCGGGCAGAAGCTGGTCTCGGGGCTCATCACCCAGGCGCGGAAGCATCCCAAGCGCATCATCTTTGCCGAGGCTGAGGACTACGAGGTGCTGAAAGCCGCCCAGATCGTGCGGGCGCAGGGCATTGCAGAGCCCGTGCTTCTCGGTGATGCCGGGCGGATAGAAGCGTTGGTGAGCGAGCACGATATCGGGGGCCTCGAGGACTGTGCGCTGATCGATCCGGTTGCCGAGCGGGAGCTTCGCCGTGATTACGCGCAGATCCTCTACGAGAAGCGGCACCGAAAGGGCGTCACCTACGAGGATGCGGTCTCCTTCATGTCCGATCCCAACTACTTCGGAAGCGCGATGCTCTCCCGCGGCGACGCCGACGGCCTGGTCTCGGGGCGCACGCGGGAATACCCGAAGATCATCCGGCCGGCCCTTCGCATCGTCGGTCGCGAGCCGGGAGCCGGACGGGTGGCGGGGATGTACATCGTGAACTCCCGGCGCGGCGTATACTTCTTTGCCGACACCACCGTGAACCTCGACCCGACGGTGGACGACCTCGTGGACATCATCGCCCTGACCGCGCGCACGGTGTACTTCTTCAACATGGAGCCGGTCGTCGCGGTGGTCTCTCACTCGAACTTCGGCTCGGCGCGAAACGCGGAGTCCGAGCGCTCGGCCGCCGCGGTGGCTCGCGCTCGAGAGGAGCTGCCGAATCTCGTGATAGACGGCGAGGTGCAGGCGAACGTCGCCCTCGATCCGGAGCTGCTCGCGGCGAACTATCCCTTCTCGGAGCTCGTGGGAAAGCGGGTGAATACGCTGATCTTCCCCTCGCTGTCCTCGGGGAACATCGCCTACAAGCTCATCGGCGCCCTCGGTGGGGCGGAGCTCGTGGGACCGGTGCTCATGGGGATGCACAAACCGGTGCAGATCCTGCAGCTCGGCTCGAGCGCCCGAGAGATAGTGAATATGGTGGCGATAACGGTCGTTGAGGCGCAGAAGCGGGGCGCCGAAGCTGAGTAGGCCTCAGCGCTGGAAGCTGTCATCCATCAGTTTGGAGTACTCCTCCACCGGCGCACCCTGTATGGCGAGGTCGATGATCTGCTTGCCGAGCGGCACGAGGTCGTCGCTGTAGTAGCGCTCGAGCTCGGACTTGAAGAACGTGTGAAGGACCTCGGAGCCCCTGTCGAAGCCGTCGTGCCCGACCTCGAGCTGCTCCTCGACCTGCAGGAGACCCCTGGGAATCTGTTGACCGTTGACTTTGAGGTTGTCGACGGAGTAGCCGAGCAGCGGGCAGCGTGATTCGATGAGCTGCCCCGGGCGGAACCTGAGGTTACCGCGACGAGCGATGTACTCGCGCGCGAGCCACTCGGGCTGGAAGCCGACCTTGTAGGCGCCGATGTACTGATTCGGAATGAGCACGTACTTGGTGCGGGGCGTATCCTTGATGAGCTCGAGCAGCAGATTGGCGTGGCGCACCATCTTTCCGGTCGCGAAGGGCCAGTAGGAGCCCACGCCCTCACTCGAGATCCCCTCGGTGGTCACGATACTGGGATTCGAGTGTCCGCGCGGCGCAACGAGGCGCCAGAGCCAGCCGAGGGCGGCAGGCAGTATCTGCAGCATGCCGACGATGCCGTAGTTCGGGTTCTCGTGTGTGCTGGGAGGTGTGCGCACACCGAAGCTTCTCACATCAACCTCGATCGGACCCTCAACGGTCTTGGGCACGAAGTGACGCGGCATGATGACCCGCGGGTTGGGACAGGGCCTGCCCGGGGCATCCATGGTGTGCTCCCACAACAGGATCGTCGAGCCCGGCTGCCCCTGGATGTTGAGAAAGATCAGTGGCTCGGGCGGATTGATGGTGAGCTTTTCCAGGTGCGGCTCAGTTCCGTACTCGGTGAGGTGATCGACGCGCAGGAACCAGCCCGCCTCAGCGTCCTCGATTACGAGCTTGCCGTTGTCGTTCTGCAGGTAGGGAGCTGCGAGGGCCATATCGTCTGCCACGGGATTGAGCTCACAGGTGTCCATGAGCTCGAGGTAGTGGCGCTCGCCCGTAACGGTGTTCTCCCCGAGGAGGATGCGCCCGTCGGTCTCGCGATGGATGGCCTGGGTCATCTCGCTCTTGCCGCCTCCGGAGGCACCCTCGTGCATGATGGTGAACTCGTTGTCATACGGCGTAACAAGGCGCACGGCCGAGCTGTGGAGGGTCGTCCATCCTTCTTCTTCGCCGCGATTGAGGAGGAAACCGTACACGCCCTTCTTGGCGCTGGGCCCCGGATAGAGATTGTAGGAGAAAAGCTCGTGCATCTTCGGAAGGCGATTGTGCACGACCACCTGCCTCCCCTCGAAATGGGTGTGGCGAAACGGCGGGGCCAGATATATGACGTTGCTCGGCTCGAAGCCCTGGGGTACCTGGTCTCGGGGGATGAAGCCCTGAAGGTCGGCGAGACCCGCCACGAAGAACCCCGAATTGTCCGGCCCCACGAGCAGCGAGGGGTATCCCCGGTACTTGTCGCCCGACATGAAGGGCAGGACGATGAGCCGCTTCTGCTGCTTGAACCACTCGAAGGTTTCCGAACGGGTTTTGTCGAAGCTGGTGCCGAAGCGGTCCACATATCGGGTCTTGTCGGTGGGACCGTCGTCGGCGATTACCATGGCCTCCGGGTCGCGGCGGCGCATGTATTCCTCGGTGTAATTGACGGCTGCACCGTTCTTGCAGCGGCCGACCGTGGCCTCGACGTAGCGGCCTTTGCCGGGAACGTCGTAGGCAACCTCGACGAGGTCGTCGTCGCCCTCGAGGTAGGCGAGCTCGAGGAGATGTTCGCGGCTTTCCGGCACGACGATCTCAACCGACTGCAGGACGTCGGCGAGCTCCTCGGGAAGCGAGAGTCGGGATAAAACAGATTTCTGTGCCGTATCGGCCATGTGTTCCTCCGGTGGTGAGTCGAATCGCATGTTTATGCAGATTGGAGGGCGTTTCGGCCCACCTTGAACGAATAATAAAGCAAAAGCGTGGTTGGATTCAAGCGTCGAGTATCGATTGTCGTGTCAGCGGCGCCGGGGCCGCCGGGGCCGCCGGGGAGCCGCGGCAGCGCCGGGGCCGCCGGGGCAGCGCCGGCGGCTGCATCAACTCTCCTGCGCGACCTCTTTGATCAGCGTGTACGGGAAGAAGCCGGTCGCGTGCCCGTCGCTCCACTTGATGTAGAGCGCGTAATTGCCGAGGGGTCGGGTCTCTTCGGGCTTCACATCCGGGTCGATATCCTCGTAGTGCACCTTGCGCTCGCCGCTGTGCTCGTCCACACATACGGCACACTGGCAGCTCGACCTGAGCTTGCGGTTCTCCACCGACAGCGTCTCACCCGACGGCCAGGTCAGTCGCAGCTCCTTCTCGTCGTACTCGACCTCGGGTTTTTCCAGGCCGAGTGCAAACTCGCCGACCGAGGTCAGCACGCGCGTGGCGAGGGCGTCCATCGCCTCGTCCTCGAGGTCGTGATCCATGGTGCCGCCGTAGGTGTCGTGTGCAAGCGGAAGTTGCGCGAGGATCGGTGTGCCGAACCGTTCCTTGAGGCGGTCGGCCGCGCCCTCGCCGAAGATGGCGTGACGACTGCCGCAATCGGGGCACTGGAAATAGGCCATGTTCTCCACGACGCCGAGCACCGGCACTGAGACCCGGTCGAACATGAGCATCGCCTTGCCGACGTCGGCGAAGGACAATGCCTGCGGCGTGGTGACCACTACCGCACCATCGAGTTTGACCTGTTGGGTGATGGTCAACTGCACATCGCCGGTGCCGGGCGGCAGATCGAGGAAGAGGTAGTCGAGTTCGCCCCAGCCGACTGCGTGGAGGAACTGATTCACGTAGTTCGTTACCATCGGCCCGCGCATGACCGCCGGAGCCTCCCCGAGAACGAAGCCGAAGGACATGAGCTTGAGCCCGTCCACATCGACGGGGATCGCCATCTGCTGCGGGTCAGCCTCGAGCTCGGGTCGATGCCGGTTGAAAAGTGATGGTACCGACGGGCCGAAGATGTCGGTGTCGAGGAGTCCCACCTTGTACCCGCGCTGGGCAAGAAGTTTCGCCATGGCGGCGGCGACGGTGGACTTGCCGACTCCTCCCTTGCCGGAGGCGACCGCGATGATGTTCTTCACACCCGCGAGTCCGCTCGGGTCCTGCTGGGTCTTTCGTGGTCCGAGCTTGGGAGATATCTCGATATCCACCTCGGCGCCGTCGGTAAGGGAGCCGACGGCCTCCCTCGCCTCGCGCTCTATCCGTTCGGCATCGCGAACCGAGGGCGTGGTCAGCTCGATGCCGATGGAGATCCGATCATCCACCGTCACATTCCTCACCATGCCCAGTGAAACGATATTCGCACCTATCTCTGAGTCGTTTACCGACTTCAACGCATTGAGAATCTTCTCTCGTGTTACATCCATAGTGTGGACAGGATATTGCTTGCAGGCGCCATGTGCAAGTAAGGGG
>CAYOFA010000063.1:5683-10915 GCA_964402885.1 uncultured Spirochaetaceae bacterium | reverse complement strand
CGGACGGTAATACGCGAGGGCGGGCGAAACTCCCTGCCGGAGAGGAGCCCGAAGATCCGGAGAGCGTCCGCCAGGGCCGGGTGATCGACGGGAAGCAGAACCTCCACCTCCGAACCTCCGCGTCGGGCGACGACGGCAGGCCGCTCACCGTGGAAGGCGAGGTAGGTTCCCGGATGCTTCCTCGGCACGTCGTAGTCGAGGGCCGCGAGACCCCGGCCGCAGGGCGAAGCGGGATCGGCGGCGTTGAGAAAGAACACAGGCGGTTCCGCCGCCGCGACGACATCCTCGAGGCGGGCGGCTGCGTCGCTGCGCGCGAACTGCACGCCGGGAACCCCGTCGAAGAACTGCCCGACCTGCACCTCGCCGGCGAGCTCCATGAGGCGAAGCGCCCCGAAGACATCGCGCCAGCGAAACCCCGGGAGCTCATCGCTAAGCAGCTCCCGGAAAACTATGCCGTAACGGTCGAGGAGCACTCGAGCGCGGTCCTTCTCGAGCTCGATTCGATCGACGAGGTCACCGCGTTCCCTGCACTGGAGCTCATCCTCGAGCGAAAACCACAGTCCCTCGGCTTCTCCGCCCGGGCGCCATCCCCGCCCGCCGTCGGCGCCGCGGCTGCGGCCGTGGCGCCGGCCGCGGACGCTGCGTCGGCTCTCCGGTCCCGGTGCTTGCTCGGCCCGAGCGGTCTCCTTGAATCGCCGGCGAATTCCCCGGCGCACCGGCGCAAAGGAATCCGCGGAAACGCGGGCGGACCAGGCCTCGGTCCAGAGCTCTGCGGCGACGTCCCTGCGTGGCCGCCTGAGCCGCGCAGCGAGGTCGGACAGGGTCATGCGGCCACCTGCGGTGAGCGCGGTCGTCGGCGACGTGGCAGTACCGTCGGCGGCGACACCGTCGGCGTCCGAGGTGGCGTTCGCCTCGCCGGCCGCCGCGTCGCAGAGAAGCTCGAGCTCGGAGCGGAAGCCGAAGGTCACATACCGCGGTTTCGTGGACAGCCAGACGAGCTCGGTTTCGCGAAGCAGGCGATCGAGATCAGCCGTGGCATACCCGGCGACACGTGCCGGAAGGATCGCCTCCTCCCAGAGCTCCGCGCGCACCGGGTAGAACAGCAGCGGCTCGAGGGCCCGCTTGAGACCCTCGGTTCCACGGCCCGGCTCGGTGATGCCCTGCCAGGTGGCGAGGAAGGGTACGACGTAGGCGGCGGGCCTCGGGACCACGGTCGGTCGCTGAGATGCCCGAAGACGGCGGAGCAACCATTCGAGGTTCTCGATGTCACAGACCCGACCCCGGGGATCGTCTCCCACGACGACCTCGTCGGCGAGGACCCCGTCCGCGACGAGCGCGGAAACCAGCGGATCGACATCCTCCGGCGCCAGGAGCAGGTTAGCGGCTATTGTCTCGACGGAGCGAGGAACCTCGTAGCGCATGCGGCCGACGACTATCGCCTGTATCGCCGCCTCGCGGGTTTCCTCCGAACGCTCGGCGGGCTCGGTTCGTACTGCGGCCGCGAGCAGCGCGGCGGGGGTGTTCTCACTCGCGGACGCGCGGCCGGCTGCACCGGGGGCGGCTACCGCCGACCCGGGGGTCGAGTGCTCGGCCCCCTCAATAGACTCGACGACCAGATCTTCGGGCCGGCACCCCCAGGCTCTGCAGAGCCGCGGCACCTCTTCGGCGGCGGCTACGAGCGCCTGGACGCCATCGGTCGCCCCGACGCCGTCTGTTTCTCCCGCGTCGCCGGCCGCCCCGGTAACGTCAGGCCTCCTCACGCGAATGATGCGCGCGCCGGTTTCAGAGAGCAGCTCATCGGCTGTGCCGATTGCGTCCCCGAGGTCCAGGCGGTCCCGGCCAGCCGCCTGCAGGAGCTCCTCCCACTCCGCAGGAGTGAGCACGGTGCGTTCTGTGACCCACTCGATGAGCCCCCGGGAGTCAGTGGGTGCGTAGCCGCGTTCGGTGCGCTGCAGGCGCCTGCGGAACTGTTCGACGACGTCGGCCGGGAGGGTCGGCCGCAGCGCCGGCGTCAGCAGACTTCGGCGAATCGCCTCCTCGGATACCGTCGCCGCGGGGGACTGCACGCCGGTGTCGGTTTCGTAGATACCGGTGTTCGTGGTCTCCCACAGGAGGTTCCGCGCGAAGGGTGAGGCGCCGGCGGTACGGCAGCGGGCTATCTCGATCTCGCCGTCATGCACGGCGGCGATGCGATGGGAGAGGCCCTCGAGATCGAAGAAATCGTCGAGGCAGCTGCGCCAGGTTTCTATGGTGATCGGAAAGTCCTCGAATCGGCTGACCGCCTCGAGGAGTCGGCGGGAGCGGCGCCGGGTCATCCACAGCGGCATTCTCCGGTCGAAACCGGCCTTCGGAAGCAGAAGCGCGCGGCCGGCGTTCTCGCGAAAGCGCCCGCCGAAGAAGCCCGTGGCCTCGAGACGGCCGCGCAGGGTGCGAATCATGTGTCGTGGAGACTCCGACAGCATGGCGAAGGCCTGTGCCACGAGCTCCGTTGCAGGGTCCGCCGCTGGCCCCACTGCCTCGGCGCCACCGGGCGCCGGGCCGCCGCCGCTGCTGCTGCCGCTGCCGCTGCCGGCATCGCCCTCATCCCCGACGAGCCGCGGAAGCTCCACGAGAACGGCGTCGTTCTCCGCCGTGGCGGTGATCCCAGCCCCCGAGAGCTCCTCGAGTGCCGCGGCCAGAAGAATGGACAGCGGATAGTTCTGCGCGCCACCCCAGAGGGTGTGACAGACGATGCGTCGGGTCGGAAGGCTCTCGTCCTCCACAATGTGCTCGAGGACGATGCGCCGGCGGTGCGGCAGGCCGACACCGGTATGGGTGCGTTGCGAAATGAGGAATCCGGCAAGCTCAGCGGCGGCGGCGGCTGAAATCGATAGCCCGCGGTGTCGGGCGATCCCGGCGTCGCCACCCGTCTCGCCTGCGCCCCCGACGCCGGCGATCCACCCGGCGAGTCGCGCCTCGGCATCGGCCGTGCCGCGCGCGGGCGCCGCCTCCGGCGCCGCGTCACCTGCCGCAGCCGCGCCGGCCGCCGCCCCGGAGGCCCGGGAAATCAGCGCGTCAGCCTCCTCCAGAAAACCGAGGAGGCGCTCGCAGAGCTGCACGTGACGCCACACGGGGTCGCCTCGCCAGAAGGGGAGTGCCTGCTGCGGGCTCTCGGCGGGCTCGACGAGCACGTCGCGGTCGGTGATTCGCGCGATCCGCCAGACCTGGTTTCCGAGCACGAAGACTTCACCGATCCGGCGCTCCCACACGAACTCCTCGTCGAGCTCGCCGATGCGGGTGCCGTTCTCGGCACGGCGAAGCTCGTAGTACCCGCGGTCGGGTATGGTTCCCCCCGAGTGGTAGAGCAGGCGCGCCACCCCGGGGCGGGCGGTCGCGATGCCGGTGATGCGATCGACCGTGATCCGCGGCTCGAGCTCCCTCATGCGTGTGGCGCGGTACTTCCCGGCGAGGAGGTCGACGACCGCATCGAACTCCTCGCGGGTGAGCTCGGCGTAGGAGTCGACGCCCCGGATGAAATCGAAGAGCTCATCGAGATCGTGAGGCTCCATGGCGATCATCGAGAGAAGTACCTGGGCGAGCACGTCGAGGGGCTTTCGCACCGGGGCAACGGGCTCGATATCCCGCTCCACGGCGGCGCGGGCGGTGACGACGGCATTAAGGCAATCGCGGCCGAAGAGGGGATACACGCGCGCGCGGCTCGCGGCGCCGACCTGATGCCCCGCGCGACCGGCCATCTGCAGGCAGGAGGTAACCGAGAAGGGCGTCTTCGCGAAGATCACCTCGTCTATGGAGCCGATGTCGATGCCGAGCTCGAGAGACGAGGTGGCGATGATGGCCTCGAGCTCCCCGCTTCGCATCTTCTCCTCCACGAGCCCGCGCACCTCGCGGGAAAGAGATCCGTGGTGCGCATAGGCGATTCGCCGCCCGGCGTGTTCATTGAGCAGCAGGGCTATCCGCTCCGCATCGCGGCGGTTCGTCGTGAAGAACAGGCTCGATCTGTTCCGCTCGACGATGCCCGCAAACTCACCCACCATGGGGATCCAGGGCGACTGCGGCTCCTCGCCGGCCCGCGTGTCGACGGTCTGCACGGAGATATCGAGGACCTTGGTGTCGGATGCCTCGATGACCCGCACCGCCCGCGTGCCGCCCACGAACTTGGCCACGACCTCGAGAGGTCGAACGGTCGCAGACAGTGCAATTCGCTGAAACTCGCCGCTGAGCCGGGTGAGCCGCTCCACCGCTGTCATCAGGTGCACGCCCCGCTTGCTTCCGGCTACCGCATGCACCTCGTCGAGGATCACCATGCGCACGTCCCCGAGAATGCTCCGTCCCCCGCGGGAGCTCAGAAGCAGGTTGAGGCTCTCGGGGGTGGTGGTGAGAATGTCTGGGGGCTGCTTCAGCATCCGCCGGCGCTCGCTCTGCGGCGTGTCTCCGCTTCGCGTCGCCGTGCGAACATCCGGGGCGTCCGTGAATACTTCCCTCAGGCCCTCGAGGGGCTCTGTCAGGTTCTCCCGGATGTCGCTGTTGAGCGCCTTCAGCGGCGAGACGTAGAGAACCGACAGGCATCCGGTCGGCCACGCACCGCAGAGCAGGCGGTCGAGCGCATAGAGAAAGGCGGCGAGGGTTTTGCCGCTGCCGGTCGGCGCGGTAATGAGGACGTGCTCGCCTGCGGCGATGGCTGCGCGGCTTGCATCCTGGATCTCGGTGGGTGCGCCGAAGCGCTGCTCGAACCAGCGCGCGGTCTCCGGCTGAAACCCGGTCCACTCACTCATTCAACGTGTAGGTCCACAGACCGGCCTTTTCCCGGATAGCTGTCATGGGCTTCTCGAAGATACGTGCATTCTCGAGTATCCAGTGATATCGGTCGGGCTCGGCCCACTCGCTCTCGGAATCAGTGACGATATCCACGAGATCGGCCGTGCCGATGATGGCATTGGCGTGAAAAAAGGGAGACTGGTCGTCGCTGCGATAGTGCGCGTAGACGTCGGCGAGAAGCCGGTACTGGTTCACCACGTTCTCCGGCTGTCGTTGCTCGTTCTTCAGCTCGACGCGGACTCCCTCGTCGGGAATCCCGATATAGGTGCCGGCTTCGTCCATCCGCTGAATCTCGGTGAGAAACTCGTCGAACTCGTGCAGCACCGGCATGGGAAATCTCGAGAAGTCTGGCATTCCGCGGAAACCGACCCGACCGCTGGAATGAATGTGCAGCGTGCCCCGATACTTGGTGGTCCA
>CAYOFA010000063.1:1156-5583 GCA_964402885.1 uncultured Spirochaetaceae bacterium | reverse complement strand
GCCGGAACCTCCAGCGGTGTGCCGGGCTCGAGGGTGTGAGCCGCGCCGTTGACGGTGATCTCGATGGGCTCGCCCTCGAGGAGCTCGAAGGTGAGAAGCTCGTGTGTCATGTCCACCTGGATCTGGCGGGCATGGTAGCGCAGCGGGAAGCGCAGCCGATGCCAGGCCGCGGGCAGGCGAGGGTCGAAGCCGAGCTTGCCGTCGAAATCCCGCATACCACCGAATCCGTATGTGAGCGACATCCACACGCCGCCCGCCGATGCGATATGGGCGCCGTCGACGACGTTGCCGGCGACATTCGCGAGGTCCATCAGCAGCCCGTACTGGAAGTATTCCAGCGCCTTCTGCTCATAGCCGATCTCGGCGGCCAGGATGGACTGCACGCAGGCCGACAGCGATGAATCGCCGGTGGTCAGCGGATCGTAGTAGTCGAAGTTGCGTCGCTTCTCATCCATCGTGAACTCGTTGCCGAGCAGTACGAGGGCCAGCACCACGTCCGCCTGCTTTATGACCTGGTGGCGGTAGATGACCAGCGGGTGGTAATTGAGAAGCAGCGGATAGTGATCCAGGGGCGTGTTGGCGAAGTCCCAGATCTCCTTGGCCAGGAAATTGGCATCCTGTGGATGGATGCCCCGCTCGTTATCGAAGGGGATGAACATCTCGTCGGCTGCACGCTTCCACTCCCGTACCTCGTCGTGGACCAGCCGGGTGTCGTGCACGAGGCGCCGGTAGGCGTCGGGGTTGGTCTCCTCGAGCCAGGGGATGACTTCGGCGGCGTAGCGCAGATTCGTACGGGCCATAAGATTCGTGAAGGTGTTGTCGTTGACGACCGTGGTGTACTCGTCGGGCCCGGTGACCCCGTGGATATGGAAGGCGCCGGTGTCGGGGCTGAAGAATCCCAGTCCGATCCACATGCGGGCGGTTTCCACCAGGATCTCCGCGCCGACCTCGGCGAGCAGCTGCGTATCTCCGCGAATATCGACGTAGCGCTTGATCGCGTAGGCGATGTCGGCGTTTATGTGGTACTGCGCCGTGCCCGCGGCATAGTAGGAGGAGGCCTCCTCGCCGTTTATCGTGCGCCACGGGAAGAGGCACCCGTTCTCTGAGAGCTCCTTCGCGCGCCGCCGGGCCGCATCGAGCATGGAATGGCGAAAGCGCAGCAGATTCCGCGCGATACGCGATTCGCTGTAGGTGATGAAGGGCAGGACGTAGACCTCGGTATCCCAGAAGTAATGGCCTTCGTAGGCCTGCCCGGTGAGCCCCTTGGCGGGAATGCCGGTCGTCTCCGCCCGTGCCGCCGCCTGACACACCTGAAAGATGTTCCAGCGTATCGCCTGTTGTACCCGCGTCTCGGTGTCCACGAGCACATCCGACCTGGACCAGAAGTAATCGAGAAAGGACCGCTGGGCCGCCTCCAGAGCTTCGTAGCCGTCACGTACCGCCCGATCGAGGGTGCGCGTGCAGCGGTCGATGAGCTCCACCGGCGGAACCGAGCGCGAGGTGTGGTAGCTGAAGTACTTGGTGATGCGGATCGGCACGCCTGCGCGGGCATCGATGGTGAAGACGACCTTCCCGTTGTCCTCGCTCCAGGAGCGGCTTGCATACCAGGGGTTGTCGGTCTCGACGACGTGATCCACGCCCGCGCCCAGGGTCATGCGCGAGTTGGTCGTGCGGTAGCCGGTTATGATGCGATGCTCGTCTTCGAGGTGGTCTACGGCGTTCAAGACGCGAAAGCCGAATGCTCGCGCCTTGCGGGGATCGCTTTCGTCGCCGTTTCCCGGCTCGTCCGTCGGCCTGCTGTCCTGACGGTTGAGAAGCTGGGAGGAAATGACCACCGGGGCGTCGGTATCGACGGTAACCTCATAGGATATGGCGCCGAGATGGCGATGCTCGAACGACACGAGGCGGCGCGAGTCGACCCTCACCCGTTTTCCGGCCGGCGAGGACCAGATGAGGTTTCGGCGCTTCACCCCGTCACGGAAGTCGAGCTCCCGGTTATACTCGATCAGCCGGGCGGTGGGCAGATACAGGGGCTCGTCATCGACGTAGAGCTTGAGGACGGTGGCATCGGGTACGTTTATCATCGTCTGGCCGGTACGCGCGAAGCCGTATGCCTCCTCCGCGTGCACGATGGGCCAGGTTTCGTGGAACCCGTTTATGAAGGTGCCGGCCTGCACTGCCGGGCGGCCTTCCTCGAAGGTTCCGCGGATGCCGACGTATCCGTTGGAGAGGGCGAAAATGGTCTCTGCGTTTCCCATCCAGCGGGTGGAGAAGTCCCGCTCCACCATCGCCCAGTCCTCGGGCGGATAGAGATGGTCCGGTAGAATTCGTAGCTCTCGCGCTATCACTGTCTGACCCCTTCAGCAGTCGGATTGTGCCCCATGCTCATCTTCGGCGCCCCACCCTGTCGGTGTGAGCCCGATTCTTGTGCAAAATCAACGAGAACGCAAGGGTGCCCCGCCGCGCCGAAACACCACCCCGGAACCGTTCGTGAACACGACCGGCGTGGGGGCGACAGCATGCTCGAGCCCCCGGGTGGCCAGCGCCGGCTCCCATCCGTCGCGAGGCAGCCCTGCCACGGGCAGATCGACAGGCGTTATCTCGCGCGGTGCTCCTTCCATATTGGCGACGAAGAGGAGGCTCTCGCTCGCGTCGGGGGCGCTTCGCAGACCGAAGAAGATGACGCTTCCGTCGCTCGGGCGCAGCCGGTCAAAGGCGTCGCCGGCTCGAAGGTTCTCGACGAGCCAGGGGCGTGTGCGGGCGAAGCGCCGTATCTCGAGGTTGCGCGCTGCGCGGACGGAATCGAGGTCTTCGGCGTAGCGTTCGACGGTGCAGTAATCGTGGACGTCGTCCATCCACGCCCGGGCAATCGTCTTGAGGCCCTCGGGGGTGTAGGGACGTGGACCGGGAAGGGGCGGGGCATGGGTTTCGAGAAGTCGTGCGACAGAGGGAAGCACGTAGCCGGTCGTGCGCACCGCCGCATCGAGGGCGCGCATGAATCGGCGGAGCTCGCCGAGATCGGTGAAGCCGCGGGCCTTCAGTCGCCCGAAACTCTCCGGGCGTGCAAAGGTAGCCTCGTTCACCGCCCAGTCGAGAAAGAAGGCCTCCTCGGAGATCACCTTTACCCCGTAGCGATCGTCGGTGTTCCTGATGAAACTCCACGGCGCCCGCATGTTGGCATTCAGAAAATCCATGGGGATTCCCGGCAGAAACATGTCGAACATGCGCGATGCGGGGTTGTCGTAGGCGTTGGCCAGGATCTGCGGCAATGTCCCGCCGAGGTAGGTGTTGATGCGCTCCTCTGGGTCGACCTGGGTTCCCCGCCGGAGTGTATCGTGATTGGAGTTCCCCGTGATCCAGTGGCTTCCCACCTGCAGTATCTCCTCGATTCGCCACCACTTGCTTATCCAGAAGGTGAACAGGAAGGGGGTATTGTGAGCAAAGGTCAGCGGGCCCCACTGCACCACGTTGGGGAGCTTCTTCGTCACCTCCCGATAGGATGATGCGAGCTCCCAGTCGTCGCGGGGCCAGGGGCGCCCGTCCTCGAACACCATCCACGGCCGGTAGCGCACGCCGGCCGCTTCCTGCTCGACGTCGTTCATGAGGCTGAGGTACTCATCGTCGTAGTAGAGCTTCTGCTCTGAGGCTTCCCACCGGGTGAAGTCCTGGGCGCCGTCCACACGCACGCCGTCCACGCCGTAGTTGCTCTTGCGCCGCTGCATCTCCAGGAGTATCGCGCGCACCACCGGGTGGCGGTAGTTGAGGTTCTGACCGTACATATTCGCGCCCGCGAAGAAGTGGCGGTTGAGAAGATCGAGAGTCTGGTTGTCCGCGTGCCCGTAGACGACGTCGAAGACAACCTTGATCGGGCGTCCGGGGAAGGCGTGGAGGGTTGCGATGAGGTCGAGAAGCTCATCCGGTCTGCCGCTGCGAAGCAGGGTCGGGTTCGGGGCGGGCGAGGCGACGGTCATCACGTCGTAACCCCAGTTGGTCGTATCCGGCCGCCGGAGAACGACTTCGAGCTCGCCGAGCTCTCCCTCACGCGGGGGCGGGTCGTCGGAGGCCTCTTCCCAGAAGGAGGGGCCGGCCTCATATACGATGGTCGGTTCCACCGGCATCAGCTGAACGGCATCGTATCCGATGAAGCTGTGGTCGGCGGCGGAGAGCTCCTCATTGCGCCGGATGCGCTCGGCGATGTCACGGTAGCGCTCGGCGAGAGCCTCGAGAGTTCCCTCCTCGGTGGCGGTGGCGGTGTGTATCTCGAGCATGTTCGCGGGGGCCGTCACCCGAGGCACGCCGTCGGGGTCCGGGCGCATCTCCAGGTCGGCGAAGTATCCGGCATCACGTCGGGCGGCCAGCATGCCCGCAACGTCATAGAGCTCGGCCGGCGCAGTCGCCCCGAAGGGCACCGAGGCGGCGAGGGGATC
>CAYOFA010000063.1:0-1056 GCA_964402885.1 uncultured Spirochaetaceae bacterium | reverse complement strand
GGCACGGTCGGGGTAGGAAAGGCGATAGAACGGACCGACGCGATTGCGCGTGCCGGCCTCGAGACCGTCCACCACGGCCCATGTGTACTCGCCTGCCCGCACCGTGGGGATGTGGACCACCCCGAAGAGCGCGCGCTGCGTCGCCGCGTGAAGGTCAAAGTCCTCGCCTGGCAGCAGGAGCTCGAGTGCGACATCCTCTTCAGCGACCCCTGTCTCGAGGAGCTCGGGTGTCCAGAATCCGAAGCTGCTGCTACTCGCCGCCGACCTATGGCCCGGGTGCGCGCCGAGCGCGGTTGCAATGCGACGAGCGGCCTCGAGCGGCGTCGCGCTTTCCTCTTCGACGCCACGTGACCACGCCGCGAGAGCCTCCGTCTCCCTCCGGTTGAGCTCGATTGATTGGGCTTCCACGAAAGAACCTCCTCACCTGCCACGCATTGTAGCAGGGGCCGGAGACGATGGTCACGATGGGCGGCCGTCCGAGTCGGCGGTCCCCCGGGAGGCGGTTTCGCTGGCGGCGTCGCCGGTCTCCCGGGTGGCGTCGCCGGTTTGGGGCTCCGGGAGCGCAACCTCCCGCACGAGAAGGGCGCCGTGGACCAGTATCTCCGCCATCACGCGCATGAACACCAGAAACACGATGGCCCAGGCAAGCACCCCGTAGGCGAGAAACCGTGCGCCGGCGACGTTCACGATCCGGCCGCCGGCGGCAAGCACCAGCTGCCAGACCACCGACGCCCCGATTGCCACCGCGGCGGCGGGCAGGAACCTGAGGGCGGTGCGTGCGCCGGCGCGAAACACCGCGTAGAAGACGACCGCTACAAGGAACACCGAGAGGCCCCGTGCAGCCCAGGGGATGAGGGTGGGATCGATCTCCGAAAGTCGCACGACCCAGCGGCCGGCGGCGGAGACGAGCGTCGCCGCGTAGACGAAGAGGAGGAACAGAGCGTTGCCTGCGAGGGCGAACAGACGGGCACGCCCGTGGGCGACCGGCCGACCGACGGCGATTGACATGGTGCGCTGCAGATCGACAAAGAGATTGTGGACCGCGAGCAGAAAGAG
>CAYOFA010000062.1:0-17101 GCA_964402885.1 uncultured Spirochaetaceae bacterium | reverse complement strand
ACGACAGGAAGCCCGGCTCGCAGGGCCTCGATGATGGAGCGCGGGAGGCCTTCCCAGTTCGTGGCGAGCACGTAGATGTCACTCGCCGCCATGAGCTCCGCGACATCGTCGCGGCTTCCGAGAAAGCGCACGCGGTCCTCGATACCGAGGTCGTAGGCGCGGCGCCGCACCGCATACTCGGTCGGCCCGTCGCCGACAAGCAGCAGCTCCACCGGAGCGCCGGTGGTGTCACCGCCCGCCCCCGACGGCCCGCCCCCGGCCGCGCGGACGCCGGTCTCCGCGGCCGCGGATTCCCTCGCAAGCCGCGCCACGGCTTCGAGGAGCGTCGGGTGGTCCTTCTGGGAGCTGAAGCGGGCTACCATGAGCAGGCGAAGCCCCTCGCCTTCGAGGGCGGGGTGCTCGGCGCGCGCCGCCGCAGCGTTCGAGGCGGCCCCGGCGAGCCCCCCGACCGCGCCGCCGCCCACCCGCCGAAGCTCCGGCGCCACATCCGGCATGCCGTTGTGCACGGTCACCACCTGCTCCGCCCGCCCGACGCCGGCGCCGAGGGCAAGCCGGCGGTCCGCCTCGCTTACGGTGATGATGCGGTCGCAGAAACGGGCCGTCGCGCGCTCGGCAAGCCGGTATAGCCACGCGCGGAAGCGGGGCACCCCGGCGGTGAAGCTCCAGCCGTGGGCGGTGAAGACGCAGGGAACACTCGTGCGCCGGGCGGCTATGCGGCCGAGCCAGCCTGCTTTGGAGGAGTGAAGGGAAACGAGGTCCGGCGCGCTATGCCGCAGCAGTGCGGTGATCTCACGAAGCGCCGCCAGATCGGCCCGCGGGCGGATTGGTCGCCCGAGATGGGGAACCTCGTCGATGACGACGCCTGCATCCTCGAGGTCCGCGCGGTAGGCATCAGCCATCCCCGGACCGGAGGCGACGGCCACCTCATGACCGTCGGCCACCAGCCGCCGGGCGAGATCCCGGACGTGAACCTGGGCGCCGCCGATTTCATCTGTTCTGGTGATGAGGTAGAGGAGCTTCACCGATGCCATCTCCAGGCCGGGGCGGGAACGTTGGCGCGCCGCGGCGCCGGTGCACCGTGGCGACGCCGGTGAGTACAGGTCGCTTGACCTCGGGCCGCGGCGCGGGGCACTCTCACCTCGTGTGCGGAATCACCGGCTTTCTCTCGCAAGATCATAATCTGAGCGCTCACCGACGACGCGAGATCGCCCGGGCCATGGCGTGTGCCGTCGAGCACCGGGGGCCGGACCTGGGCGCCGAGTGGGTGGAAGACCGACTCGGTGTCGCCCTGGGCCATCGTCGTCTCTCCATCCTGGATCTCTCTCCGGAAGGCCATCAGCCCATGGTATCGAGTTCCGGGCGATACGTCATGGTCTACAACGGCGAGATATACAACTTCGCCGATATCCGGCGCCGCCTGGAAAGTGCCGGACGACGCTTCCGGGGCCATTCGGACACCGAGGTACTCACCGAGGCCATCGACGAATGGGGGTTCGAGGCGACCCTGGGCGAAATCAACGGTCTGTTCGCCTTCGGCGTCTGGGACCGGCAGTCACGGCACATGCATTTCGCCCGGGACCGCTTCGGCAAGAAGCCGCTGTATGTCGGCTGGGCGGGCGGCGACCTCGTCTTTGCCTCTGAGCTCAAGGCACTTTCCCGCCACCCGGGCTTTGACGGGCGCGTCGACCGGGGCGCGCTTACACGCTACATGCAGTACGCCTGCGTTCCGGCCCCCTACAGCATCTACGAGGGAGTGCGCCAGCTCCCCGCAGGTTTCAAGCTGACCGTCGGGCTCGATGAGCTCGCAGGCCGTCCGGATCCTGCGGATCTCATGGAGCCGTACTGGCATCACGCCGAGACCCTGGCTGCAGCGCGTCGGCAGCTCCCACCGGCCACGGAAGCGGAGGCCATCGAGGGGTTCGAGACGCGCCTCGAGGCTTCGGTCAGAGAGCGGCTCGTCTCCGACGTACCCCTCGGCGCTTTTCTCTCCGGCGGCATCGACAGCTCTGCGGTCGTCGCGATGATGGCGAAGGCCGCCACCGGCCCAGTACGCACCTACAGCATCGGCTTCCAGGAGGCGGGCTTCGACGAGGCCCCCTACGCGAAGAAGGTGGCGGCGCATCTCGGGACCGAGCATCACGAGCTCTACGTCACACCGCAGCAGGCGCTCGATACCGTCCCGAAGCTGCCGGAGATCTACGACGAGCCCTTTGCCGACATCTCCCAGATCCCGACCTTTCTGCTCTCGCAGTTCACGCGCACCGGCGTTACCGTGGCGCTCTCCGGCGATGGCGGTGACGAGATGCTCGGCGGCTACGCCCGTCACTTTGCCGGGCCGCGGATCCGCGGCCTCACCCGCCTGGTGCCCGGTCCGCTCAGGCGCGCCGCGGCAGCCGCGATACGCACCATCCCGGTGGAGCGCTGGGACCGCCTTGCCCCCCGATATCCGCAACTCGGAGACCGGGCGCACAAGGCGGCGGACCTCATAGCAGCGCGCA
The DNA here is from genome assembly GCA_964402885.1 of uncultured Spirochaetaceae bacterium. Taxonomy (GTDB): domain Bacteria; phylum Spirochaetota; class Spirochaetia; order DSM-27196; family PWMO01; genus JAAAOH01. The sequence goes on along the minus strand of CAYOFA010000062.1, from coordinate 14,603 downwards.
GCGAGCGCGCGGTCTACGACCGCCTCTCCGGGCACTGGACGGCGCCGGAGGACCTCGTCCTCGGGGGCAGCCTTCCGCCACTGATGCTCGACCGCGCGGGCTGGGAGGTGGAGGATCTCGGTTTTGCCGAGCGGATGATGTACTGGGACGCCCTCGCCTACCTCCCGAACGATATCCTGGTAAAGGTCGACCGGGCGACGATGGCAGTAAGCCTCGAGGCCCGGGCGCCCCTTCTGGACAGGCGGATCTGGGATTACGTGTGGTCGCTGCCGCTGGAGTACAAGATCCGCGGCGGCGAGGGAAAGTGGCTCCTGCGCCGGGTACTGGAGCGGCACGTGCCGATGGAGCTCTTCGAGCGGCCCAAACAGGGCTTCAACATGCCCGTCGGGCAGTGGCTCCGCGGCCCGCTGCGCGACTGGGCGGAGAGCCTCCTCGAGCCGGCCCGCCTGCGCACGGAAGGCTATCTCGACGCCGAGGCCGTCGGCCGGCTGTGGGCGGAGCATCTTGCCGGGCGCGGCAACCACGCCACCCGGCTGTGGACGGTGCTCATGTTCGAAGCCTGGCTCGCGCGCTGGGGCTGATAGGACCGGCGCGGCGGCCGGCACTGCCACGGTTGATGCCGCCGCCCGCGGTCAACGCCGTCGCCGCCCGCGGCCGGCGGCACCGCTACTCGTACACCACCTCGAACCCGGGCGGGGTGCTCACCCATCGGGGCCATCCGACGTCGGAGTTCTCGAACACTACACGGCCGGTCGGGTTGCCACCGGCACGGGCGATGAGAAGTCCGATCGTGTTTCCCCGGAAGGTGGAGTTCTCGATGCGAACCGACACGGGCACGGATTCCTCGGTCATGTTCCAGAGGAAGAACTGAACGCCCGCGCCGCGGTTTCGGAAGAACACGCTGTCACGAACGACGATGTTTTCAAGCCGCTCCCAGGGCTGGTCGGGCTCGAAGTCGATCCCCGCCTGCGGCAGGGTGCCCTGGGTGTTGGCGAACACCGAAGATTCGACGATGACGTCCTTTGCCGAAACGATGCTCATGCCCTGGCGGTTGTTGTCGGTCGACAGCACGTCACGGATGACCACGTTCTCGCAGTAGGGCTTCTCGCGGTTGTCACGGCCGAGGTAGATGCCGTCACCGCCGGAGTTGTCGGTGTGGATGCCGTAGACACCGATGTTGGACACGCTCTCGAAGCTCAGCGCGTGGCGCCACTCGGCCTCGGCGTAGGGTGCCGACGAGTACTCCTCCTTGCGCATGCGAAGCGTCGCGCCATACCCCCAGACGATGATGTTCTCGGCATTCTCGACCTCGAGGAGGCGATCGTTTCGGCCGGTAAAGGCCATCGATTTGGCCAGGATCTCCGCCCCGTCCTCGAGGACGAGGACCAGGTTGCTGCGGAGGAAGACCGGCTGGATGATCCAGGGCGATCCCATGTCGGGCACGACCACTGCCTGGGCCGGTGAGTCGAGGGCGGCCTGAAGCGCATCGGTTGCGTCTTCCGGATCGAAGCCCCACCAGGCAGCGTTCGCGACCGTCCGCCTGCCGGCATCCACCTCGGAGACCAGGTCCGGGCGCATCTCCGACGGCGTGGCAATGGTGGCCACCGACTGCATGAAGGCGGCGAGCTCCTCTGTCGGTGCGTGGATGGTCTCAGCGTTTGCGACGGCAACCGGCAGGAGACACTGCACGGTGATCTCGGCCTCGGTGGCGGCACCGGGGTCTACCGGGCCAGGCTCCGCGGCGCCGGCGTGCCCGGCCCCCGGGCTGCCCCCGCCCACGTGCACCGCAAAGCGCTCGGTGCGCTCCGGGTAGGGGCGCATATCGGCGACGGTGGCGCAGGATGCGAGAAGCGTCAGGGCAAGTACCGCCGCGCCGATGATAAGCACGCGGCGGCCGGCGGCCGGGGTCGGCGTTCTTCCCGCGGGCGTCATTTCCGTCGGCGCCGTTCTTGTCACCGCGGACTTAAACGGCGCCACAGTTGAATCCCCGTCACCGGGGTGGTATGTTCTGCCTCGATGCATAAGATCCTCACTCCCATTACGATAGCGCTGTTGCTCTTCGTCGCGACGTCGGCGGCGGGCGAGGCGCTGGCCTCCAGACTCTCCACCGTGGACCGCGATGGCCGCGGTGAGCTTCTCAGCGACAACCTGGTTCGCCGCGATCTGGACTCCTGGCGCGACGTCTCACTCATTCCCGACCACCCGTTCCGGCGGCAGATCCGCGACGACGTAAAGGACGCGCGGCTCAACGTGCTTTCGGAACAGCTCATCCTCGTCGACCGGGCAATCTCCGACGAGGAGTTCCTCGCCCTCTACAATTCCCTGCGTCATGTGCGCGATCTCGACGACATCGAGTACTATAACCCGGAAGCAGACGTCTGGTATCCCCTCTTCGACGGCTCATACCGCGTGACGGATGAGGAGAGCACGACGCCGATGCCGGACCCTATCGCGAGCCGCATCCCCGGCGAGGACAGCTTTCTCGTCAGGCAGGGCCTCCCGCCCTTCGGGGAGAACGTCTCGCGCTACGACTACCGCCACCGGGCCGGGGCCATCCTCTTCTCAAGCCACAATCTCAGCCGGATCAAATACAAGGGCTTTCCCGTGGTGGGCCCGGAGGAGATGGTCACCCACTTCCTTATGATCCGGGAGGCGGACTATCTCCTCGTCTATGCCGTCGGGGGCGCCAAAGTCTTCAATTTCCTCGGGCTTCTCTCCGGCGTCATCGAGAACAGCTTCACGAGCCGCACCACCGGCCTCTTCGAATGGTACTCGGAGAACTACCTCGAACCGCTTCGCGAGGGCGAGCTGGTCTCCGCCACCCGCTGATACAGCGCTTCGAGCTCGGAAACACTTCGGCGAATATCGAAGCGCTGCGCCTTCTCGTAGCCCCGACGGGCCCGCGCCGCCCGCTCTTCGGCGTCGGTGAGGGCCCGCTCGATCGCGTCGGCCAGTGCCTGTGAGTCCCCCGGCTCGACGAGGAAGCCTTCGTCTTCGGCGACGACCTCGGTAACCCCGGTGATACGGGTGGCCACCACCGGCACCCCGCAGGCCATCGCCTCGGCAAGCACAAGCCCGAAGCCCTCCCACAGTGAGGGCAGACAGAACAAATCGAGGGAGTTGTAGAGGACCTCGATGTCATCGCGATAGGAGACCATGCGGACGTAATGCTCGAGCTCGAGCTCCGCGATGTTTCCCCGGATACTCGCCTCCTCCTCGCCGTGTCCCACGATGAGAAGCGTCGCCTCGATACCGCGGTCGAGGATCCGGCGGAGGGCTTCGAGGAGATAGCGGTGGCCCTTCTGCGGGGCAAGCCGGCCGACGACGCCGATTACCGAGCGATCGGCCCCGATGCCGAGCTCCTCGCGGACGCTGCCGGGCCCCGGTGCAAAGCGCCGCGTGTCGATCCCGTTGTAGATGACCTCGAGTTTTCGCGGGTAGGCGTAGCGTTCATCGAACTCGCGCACACCCTCTGAGACACAGACGATGCGGGAAGCAAGCAGACCACTTACGTAGTTGATGACCCGCCACAGCAGCTTCTTCATGTAGGGCTCTGCGTTGTGCTTGGTGATGATGACCCGCACCCGCGGCCGCAGGACCTTCACCGCCGCCGCGACGATCATCGCCTCCGGGAGGTGTGCGTGTATCACCTCGATACCGGTGTTGCCGACGTAACGCGCGAGGCGGAAGGCCGCGCCGAGGGGGCGCCCCCGGGGAGCACGGAGAGAGAAGTAGGAGAGATCGTGCCGCCGGGCCGCCGAGCGAAACTCCTCCTCGATGTTCCCCTGCCGGAGCGTTGCCACCGCGTACTGCGCCGGATCCCCGGAGTACTTCAACTGGTCGAGGACGAGCCGCTCCGCCCCGCCGCCGTAGGAGGCGGTGAGGAGGAGGAGCACGCGAGGGCTCCGTGCCTGCGCCTCATGAACCATCACGCACTCCGTCGAGCAAAACGAGCAGGTAGGCGATCGGCAGCAGAACGGAGAGCCCCTTCCGGTTCGCACCACCGAGAATACGGCGAAGCCGAGCCCCGGTGTGCAGGGAGAACCGAAGGTAGTTCAGCGCGGCGCGCAGAAGCAGCCGGGGACTGCGGATCGGCTGCGCGAGGAGCTCATTGTAGTAGAACGAGCTCGTGTGGGGGCTTCGCTTCCGGATCCGTACCGATTGCCGCGTGAGGCCTTCGTCCTGGTTACGCTGGACGCCGAACGGAATGTTCACGTAGAGTGTACGATACAGCTGTCCCATTTTGAGGTCGATGTAGGACGTCGGCATCCGTCGCTCGCCGTTGAGCAGGGGGTAGCGAAACTGCCTGAGAAGAGTAGTGCGGTACACCTCGCATTTGTCCCCAGACACGCCGCCTTCGAGCCGGCACCGGAGGTAGTCCGAGACGTGGTAGTCGCTCGGGAAGCGGTCGCCGACCACGCGCCCGTCCTCGTTTGTGTAGAGTCCGGCTACGCAGCAGATATCGAGCCGCTGTGAAGGCGAGAGACCTTCCCAAATCCGGGCCACGTGCTCGAGAGCGTCCGGGTTCAGGTAGTCGTCATCGTCGACTTTCAGCGTGAAGTCACGTGCCGGCAGGGCCTCTATCGCGGTATTGAGCGCCGCGACCATGCCCGCGTTGGACTGTCGGATGTAGCGCACCGGGACGTCCCCGCGCCGGGAAATCTCATCGACGACTCGCTCGGTTCCATCCGTGCTTCCATCGTCTACGATCAGCCATTCCGGCGGGCCGTAGGATTGCCGAGCCAGGCTGTCGTAGAGGTCGGGCAGAAGGTGCGCGCGATTGTAGGTTGCGGTGATGACGGTGAACCGGAGCGTGCCGGGGTTACTGACGTTCCTCACTGTCGTCTCCCCTCGGCAATGACGTCTTCGAAGCGGCCGATCCAGTCGAAGCGGAAGGCGTCCTTGCGCCGCGCACAGAGCGTCTTCGCACGGCGATACGCGTTGACATCGTCGTGGAGCCGGCCGATGCACCCTGCAATCTCGGATGGCGAGCCCGGAGCAAAGAGAAGCTCGTCGGCCGAGAGGATCTCCTTTATCCCACCGACGCTGCTCCCGACCGCCGGCGTGCCGACGAAGAGGGCCTCGAGAAGCACGTTGGGAAAGCTCTCCACGAGAGAGGGAAGAACGAGCAGATCCGCCTTGGCGATGTATGGCAGGGCCGAAGCCACGCGCCCGGTAAGCTCGACCGCCTTCGAGAGCCCCAGGCGCTCGACTGAAACGGCCACCTCCTCCTCGAGGGCGCCGAACCCGACGATCCGCAGCCGCACCTGCCGACCCCCGCCGCGAAGCTGCGACACGGCTTCGATGAGATCGAAGACTCCCTTCCGGCTGCTGAGCGCTCCGACGAAGAGGAGGTTCCGGCACGCGGTGGATTCGTTTGCGTCTTCGTAGGTCGGATCGAACCAGGATGCGCCGATGTTATTGGGTATGACGTGCGTGGCGGCGGTGCACTGCGGATGGTGCTGGAGGAAGCTCCCGCGGTCGTACTCGGTCTGAAACACCACCGCGGCGGCCAACCGGGCGATCCGCCGTTGCCGCCTGAGTATGACCGCTCTCTCCAGCGGTGCGAGCAGCCCGGCCAGGAGGCTCGGGCCCACATGGGCGCCGAAGGCGGCGAGCTCGTCGAGCATGTTGCTTCGCACCGCGATGATCAAGGGGATGTCGAGCATCCGGGCCACCGACCAGGCAGCGGGAAAGGTAGTCTCGTCGAATGCAAGGATCACGCCGGGGCGCGGGCGCAGGCGCCGAATCATGTCGGCCTGTGCCTCCACGGCGCGCTTCCAGCGCGCTGAGTGTCGGCGCGGGAAAACTCCTCCGGGAGGATCGAAGCGCGCGATGTCGACGCATCGGACTCCGGCGGGAGCCGCCCCGCTTGCAGGGTCTCTCAGCAGATGGACAACGTGATCACGGGAGGCGAGCCCTCCGAGCAGCTCGAGATATCGGCGATGGCCACCGGTGCGAATCTCCGGGTTGAGAAAGACGCCGCAGAGAGTCATCCTGTACCCGAGCCTACGGCGTAGCCAGCTATGCGGCGCACGAAGTCGAGGAATCGCCCTGCTCGTTCGGCACGGGCTGTCTCATACTCCGCGCTCCGCAGGCGACCGCGACGAACAAGCTCCTCCCGGAGCTCCGGTTCGGCGAGAAGCCGGGCCAGTCGCGCGGCGATCTCCGACGTGCTGTAGGGGTTGGCGTAGAGGACGGCATCTGCGCAGACCTCTGAGATCGCCGTATGAGGAGACGCTATGACAGGAGTTCCCGCTCGCATTGCCTCCAGCGGCGGATAGCCGAATCCTTCGCTGATTGACGGGTACAGGAAGGCGAACGCACCGGCAAAGAGGGTGTCGAGCTCTTCCCGGCCGACGTAGGGTATGAATACGGCGTGCGAGCTCGTGCACGGGTACCACCTGCGCACCGCGGCTATCTGGTAGGGCCGGAATCCGACACAGGCAAGCTGGAGATCCCCTGCGCCGGGAACGCGCTTTGTCTCCAGTGCTTCGAAAACGCGAAAGGCGTTCTTTACGGGCCGGTCACAAGAGAGCAGAAGAAGGTAGCTACCAGGCTCGAGCCCGTGGGCGCTAACACTCGTAGAATCATTCGCCGCCCCATCACCCTCGCTCCGCTCCGAGAGCGGCGGGATCACTTCGATCCGCTCCGGCGACAACTGTGGAAACTCGACGAGGAGTTGGTACTTCGTGTGATTGGACACCGTAATGAGGTTTCCGCCCAGCAACTGAAAGAGCTCTGCGAATTGCTGCCTCACACCGCGGAGGTAGCTGCCACGGGCGTAGTTCCGAAAGAACATCCGGGCACGGACCGCGGGGTTTCTGAGATAAGACCGGTAGTGACGGTCGAAAACCAGATCAAAATCACGGAGCCCGTGAACGGTGCCGATGACGGGGATACGGCCGGCATTCTTCGGCCGGAGTCGATCCGGCAGGTCGTAGGGCAGGGCCGTGTAGTAGGCGTCCCACCCCCTCTCGGCCGCCAGGACTGTGGAGAGCTCTCCGGCGTCTCTGAGCTCCTGCCGGGGCACGTCCGCGGAGTCGAGGAGCCGGGCGAGCTGCGGGTCACGGGCATCGAGGTCCGGAGGTACGAGCGCGGTGATCTCCGCTCCGCGACTGCCGGCGTCGTCCAGGTTCAGGATCTCTGAAAGCAGGCTCTTCGCGTACACCCCGCCCCCATGAACGGGGCTTCGGGCCTGATAGATGCCCGCAAGGTCGTAGAGGAGCTTCATTGTGCGGCCTCCGAGACAGATCCGTGGTGTAGCGCTGCAAGTGCCGCGAACCTGGCCAGAGAGCTCAGTGGTGGGCGATGATAGCGGAGGAATCGGCTGCGGAGGTAGCGCGAGAGGGCACTCGGCCCGAGGTGGGTGCTGCGGCGACAGAGATAATAGGCCTTGCGCGACAGGGCCCGATGCACCATCGCCACATCGGGCTCGCTCGAGTCCATGCGCCCGAGAAGACGGTTCAGCCAGTCCAGGCTCTCTTCGAGCTCGGCGCTCGTGCGGGCCCCGGCTTCCGATACGATACGGTAGTGGAGCTCCTGCTCCCGCGGTGTGGTTTCGGGAAATCGCCGTGCGAGGTAGGCGACGGCGGTCTTCGCCGAGTTTGCCATCCGCACTGCCCGTCGCGTCTCGCTCACCTGACCGCCGTGCTGCCGGTACTCAAGGAGCACCTCCGGGATGTTCGCCATCCTCAGGTGACGTGCCGCCCGGGTGAGCACGTCATAGTCCTGGGCGACACTCAATGACTCGTCATAGGCAATACCCGCCTCGAGCCATCGGTCGCGGCGGAAGAAGTAGAGGGGATGCCACATGGAGGGCTTCACCGGTAGCATGTCCTTGATGGAGCGGTCGCTCGTCGGAAACCGCCAGATGGCTCGTCGTTTTCCGAACACCTCGACAAATGCGCCCACCATGTCGACCTCCTCGTTGTCCTCGAGGTACTCGAGCTGACGGGCAAGCCGCCCGGGGAGGCACCGGTCGTCTGCGTCCATCCGGGCGACAAAGCGTCCCCGGGCCTCTGCGATGCCCTCGTTCAGCGTGGCGGCAAGACCGCGGTTCTCCCCGCGGGAGTGAATGCGCACCCGAGAGTCCGCCCGGGCGAAGCGCTCTGCTGTGGCGGGACTGTCGTCGGTTGACCCGTCGTCTACCAGCAGGAGCTCGAAGTCCGTGAAGGTTTGCGACAGGACACTCTCGACGCTTTCGGCCAGGGCCGATTCGGCGTTGTAGAAGGGAAGCAGTACGGTAACAGCCGGTGCGGTCACCCGCGGACCTCCTCGAAGAAGCGCTCTACCCGCCCGGAAAGCTCCCGGAACGCATCGGCATAGATTTCTCTCGCCGACTGCGCCAGCCGATTCCGGTAGGCCGGATCTGCGAGCAGACGCGCTGCGACCTCTTCGAGCCTCGCCCCGTCCCAGTCGACCGACGCATAGGTGACTCCGTCACGATATATGTCGGGCCATGTTTCGATATGACTCATCGAGGGTTTCATGAGGACGGCGCCTGCTGTGACCGCCTCGAAGTCCCGAAAGCAGATCTCCCCCCAGCCGAAGGGACTGAGCACAATGGCGACCCGCGAGAGCTCGCGGGCAAACGCGCGGCTGGAGAGCGTGCCGGTGAGAAAGCGTTCATCCTCGCCGGCGCGGACGGAGAATTGCTCCCGCTGATACGCGACGGTTGCTTTGTCGTAGCGCGGGGCAAATCGCGCGCTGATTTTCGGGTCTCGATGCTCGGCCTCGAGAACGGGCCGCTCGAGGTGCCGCAGGGGATCGGGAAGCAGCATCCGCGCCACGCCGGGATACGGAAGTCGGCGCAGCACTCCCTGCCTGCGGCTCGAGCGGGGAAAGCTCCCAATGCCCAGATTCCAGGACAGTCGCAGCTTGCCGATGTCTTCTTCTGAGAGCGGGTCGAGTATCGTGGGATTTCTGTCCTCGATGCCATGGGTACGGTGGTAGTAGTCACTGAAAAGACGCTTGCCGTAGACCGTCCGCCGATACTCGTCTCGGTCGGCGCAAAGCTGCTTTTTGAAGTATTGGTCTGCTACGCGCACCGCCGCCGGCCGCACCTCCCGCGGGTCGGCGGTATCGTCGAAGACAATCAAACGCCTGTACCGATCACGCAGACGGTCGAGGAGGGTCTCTTCCGTCTGCGACCGGATCAGCTTCTGAAGCCGAAACACGATGAGGGTGTCGATCCCGTCGGGGCGCAGGGCGTCCTCAACATGGGGTGTGAAAACCAGCCTGCGCCGGGCGGGAGATCGCAAGAGCGGAAACAGCGAGTGAAGAAGCGTGATGTCGTCTGGGTAGTAGAGTAGTCGAATGTCCGCGCTCATCGCTCGACTCCAAGGCCGCGAAAGAAGTCTACCAGCCGGCCCGCCGCCTTCGACGGCTCGAGCTCGGCGATGCGGGCCCGGGCCGCGGCTGTAATACGCTGCCGCTCGGACCGGGAAAGAGAGAGGGCGCGCGATACCGCCTGGTAGAGTGAGGAGGCATCGCCGGGCTCGCAAAGGAATCCGCTTTCCCCGTCGGTTATGAGCTGATCGAAGCTCGCGCCCCGGGTTCCGATTACGATCTGGCCGAGCCCCATCGACTCGAGACAGGTGTTGGGGAGGTTGTCCACCAGGGAGGGAAGGACCACCGCCCGTGCGTTTCGGATGACCGGATAGAGCTGCTCGTGGGGAATCGGCGGCATGTGCACGATTCGGTCCGCCTCACCGCCGGCAGCCGCACGCAGCACCTCGACAGCCGGGCCGCCGGAAAGGCCGCCGTCCTTTCCGATGAACACGAAGCGAAGCGACGAATCGAGCTCGAGGATGTCACCGATAGCCCGCGCGATCGTACCGACTCCTTTGAGCTCGCTCAGGGTCCCGTAGAAAAGCAGATACGGACGGTCCGCGAGATGCTCGGCAGTCGTCTCGTCCTGCCCGGGCGTCTCGGCGTGGAACGGTGGCTCTATCACCGAAACGTCAATGCGGGCATCGGCTGAGACGGCCTCGGCCAGAAGCCGGCTCGGGGCATACACGGCGTCGGCCCGCCGGAGGGCCCTGAGCTCGAGCCGCTCGGCGACACGGTCGAGGCTACCGGCCCCTGCCTGATTCCAGAGCCTGCGATGGCTCGAAATACGCACCACCGACGGCACGCCTCGAAGCCTCCTGAGCGCCAGAGCCCGATAGCTCGGGTACTGGATGACGTCAAACCGATAGGTCCGGTGGAGTCGGTCGAGCTCGGCGGCGACCAGGTGACTCATCCAGGCGTCCTTGTGACTCGAGCCGGCTTTCAGGAGACGAACGGGCCGGGCGGCGTGCTGCCAGCGCATGCGATGCACCCGGATGCCGTCGTGCTCGAACGAGCCGGGCTCTCCGTCTGAGACGACGAGAACGTGAACCTCGTGACCCAGATCGCGCAAAGCCCCTGTAATTCGGTGCAGATAGTTCGCAAGCCCGCCGGCGTAGCTTGACTCGGTGACGTACTCAGTGGTCGGAAAGGCGATTCGCATCAGGTCCCGTAGTATCTTCTGAACCACTCGACGAACCGTGCCACGCCCTGGTCCACCGGGGTCCTGGCCTGGTATCCGAGTGCTTCGAGGTCGCTCGTGTCCGCCCAGGTCTCCGCCATGTCGCCGGCGTACATCGGCACAAAGTTCTTCTCGGCCTCCCGCCCGAGCTCCCGCTCCAGGGCGGAGATGAAGTCCATGAGCCCGACCGGAGAACCGTTTCCGATGTTGTAGATGCGATAGGGGGCGGAGGAGCTTGCAGGGTCGGCCCCCGTGCGGTCCCAGCGGGTGTTCCGGTTCGGCGGGTTTCCGAGCACGAGCAGGATGCCCTCTACGATGTCATCGACGTAGGTGAAGTCACGGCGCATATCGCCGTAATTGTACACATCGATCGGCTCCCCGGCGGCGATCTTCCGGGCGAACTTGATGGGCGCCATATCGGGGCGTCCCCAGGGCCCGTAGACCGTGAAAAACCGAAGGCCCGTGGTCGGAAGGTCGAACACGTGGCCGTAGGAGTGGGCCATCATTTCGTTCGCTTTCTTGGTGGCCGCGTAGAGCGAGACCGGGTGCTCGGCGGGATGGTGCGGGGAGAACGGCAGGCGGCCGTTGAGGCCGAACACCGAGGAGGTGGATGCGTAGACGAGATGCCGGGGCGGCGTCCTCCTCGCCGCTTCGAGCACCGAAAGGAAGCCCTGCAGATTCGCGGTAACGTATTCGAAGGGCGCCTCGAGGCTGTAGCGCACCCCGGCCTGAGCAGCGAGATGGCAGATGATCTCCGGCTGCTCGGCCGCAACGACCTCGGCTAACGCATCTGCGTCAGCCAGATCCAGCCGGCGGAACCACAGATTCGGGTAGCTCCGGCTACCCTGCCACGACCCATCGGGCGCGCCGTCTCCACCGGCGTGCGACAAGCCCAGTTCCCGGAGTCGGGCATGCTTCAACGAGACGTCGTAGTACTCGTTGAGATTGTCGACCCCGAGCACTTCATCGCCGCGGGCGGCGAGGCGCCGCGCAAGGTGGAAGCCAATGAAGCCGGCCATACCGGTAAGTAGCACTTTCATGAGTCCGTCCTTTGTGCCGACACCATGTATGGGCAGGAGACACTCGACAATTCGGGGGTCTCCCGATAATGTACGGGGGTAATGCCGTTCTGCTTTCGAAAGAGGAATCGATGCGAAATCACGTAGTTTTCATTGCCCTCGTCGTACTGTTGATGAGTGTGCCCGGTTTCCCGGCCCTCGCCGCCGATCAGGAAATGGGTGGCGGACTGACCGACGTCTCCGGCCTCTTCGAGGAGGACGGCGTTTTGACCTTCAGCCCCTACCTCGGCTTCGACGTCAACGAGGAACGAGCCCGGGATCAGGTCGGCATTGCCGCCGGCTACGGACGCAGCATCTTCGGTGTTGCCTTCGACATGATGCTCATCCGTGACGACAAGTATACGCCCTCGGAGCCCTATATGTTCGGCCACCGCTTCCGGATGAACGAAGGGCTCGTAGAGATCACCCCGCAACCGCTCTTTGCCCGCGCCGGACGCGTCGATCATCAGGACGATGTCGACACGCCGTACTCGCTGTTCATTTCCTCGGCGGACGTGCCTGCTGTGGTAGCGGAGATAGGCTACGACGACGGGTTCTTCTTCTACAAGAGCCGCTGGATCTCGCTGACCCGGAACTGGGACGTCTACGCCGACGATACCCCGCTGTACCTCCCCGACCCCAACAGTAATGACTTCGTCGAGCCCCCGGCCGACGCAAATATCCCGACCGACAGGGGAGCGAACTACAAGAGCTACGGGTTCCAGCTCGGCGACGTCCGCTTCGGCGTACAGGAGTCGGTCGTCTACTTCGACCAGGAGTTCTACCCGGAGTACTTCTTCAGTCCGCTTCCGATGTACTTCACTCAGCTCGTCAATTCCACCGAGGGCAAACCCTGGACTCAACGCTTCAATGACAACAGCATTATCGGGTTCTTCCTCGACTGGACGCCGCCCGAGAGCTACGCCTATCTGCAGTTCCTGATCGACGACATAAACCTCAACTCACTCGCGCCCGGCGTCGAGCTGACACAGCCGAATAAGCTCGCCTGGTCGCTCGGCGGACGGCATGATTTCGACTTCGGCACTCTCGGTCTCTACCACGCCGGAGCGACGAAGTTCACCTTCCAACCCGTGCCCTACGGCGACGATGTACACCGCTACGGATACACGTATTATCCGACGGTCCGCTTCGAGCGTGACGGCGAGCCGAGCACCTTCTGGTACTACGACAACTATATCGGCTACAAATACGGCGAGAACAATCTTGCCCTCATGCTCACATACGACAGGAGCTTCCCGGCCTTCGACCTGGGAAGCTCCCTGGAATACACGGTATCCGGCAGTAAGTCCCCCGCCAACCCGTGGCACGAGGACGATGATCACCCGGGCGAGTCGCTGATCCTCGACGATCCCGAGCTGGAACACCGCGTCCGACTCAGCGCGGACATCACCCGCAGTATAAACAACTGGGACCTCACCGCCGCCGGCAGCATCGGCTACCTGTGGAACGAGCTCCGTCTCCGCGAGGTCGAGGACCCGCCCTCAGGCGGCCCCGAGCCGGAAATCTTCAGGCCCGTGGGTGAAGATTACCTCACTGGCTCGCTGTTTCTCGGGGGTCGCTACTCGTTGGAGATTTCCGAGGACGACACCTGGCGGACGCTGTTCGGTCCGCCCGAGGAAGCACTCGACGAGGACGGCCGCCCGATAGCAGTCGCGCCTCCCCGGTTCGAGATCACAGAGGTGAACTACGAGATCGACGGTCGCACGCGGCTGTTCGCGCTGACCGGTCGTCTGGACATCGAGGAGAGCACGCAATTCACCTCCCGCGAAGAGCTCGAGGCCTACATTGCCGACAAGCAGCAGGTGTTGACGAACCAGCGCGTCCTCTCCGAGGAGTCGACGCTGAGCTACACCATCCGGCGTCGCGATGGCGAGCCCGATGCAGTCATCATCGACGTCGATGCAATCGACACCTGGAACCTCATTGCGCTTCCCTATCCCGAATACGATTCAAACGAAGGATTGCTTCTCAGCATCCGCGCCCGGGACTACAACTTCTTCGGCACGATGGAGGAGCTCAAGGTCAACTTCAACTACCGGAACAAGATCGGAGAGAACGATCAGCTCAGCGGTGACGAAGTCTGGTCCGTCTATACCCAGTTCGACTGGCCCTTTCAGTGGCAGGGCTACGACTGGAAGTGGAGCTTCAGCCAGGATTACACGCTCGACTCATTCTCCGACATGGAGTACGAGCTCAACAACAGCCTCGACTACGAGTTCCTCATGGGCCGCCGCACCTACACGGCAAGCTACTCGCAGTCCTACAACTACCTCACCGACGACGATGAAGGGGACGGCTACTACCTCACAAGCGGGCTGAGCCTCGGCACTGGCATTCCTACCGGCTGGAAGCTGCCTGTTCTGGGAGAGCTCAGCTACAGCCCGAGCCTGTTCACAAACGTGGACTACAAGCTGGGCGAAGAGATCAGCGAGGCGCGCCGCGGCATCGAGTTCGGCTTCCGACAGGGGATGAGCGCCGGGCGCGTGGACTGGATCGGCAATTTCCGGGAGGGCCTCAAAGGCTCCATCTCGAACTCCAACAGCATCAACATGTACACCGGCGAGCCCGACCGCACCCTCGATGCATCCCTTGCCGGCTATCTCGAGCTCGATCCCTTCGCCTTCTCAGGCCGCGGGCTCATCAAGGCCGGTATCGACGATACCGACTACGCCGACGGCGCGCCCCTCCGCGGCATTCTCGACGACCGTTTCGAGGGCAAGGTCGGCGCCTACTTGAATACCGACGTCACCCTGAAGGTCTGGACCATCGGGAACTTCGTCGAGGGGCAGGGTTCAGGCTTCGTAGACGTCGGCGCCATCCACGATTTCGAAACCGATTTCGATCTCAGCGAAGACGTGCATGCCTCCGCCGGTATCGAAGCCATAGGCTTTCCGCTCTTCGCCCGGAGCCTCTACATGCGGATCTCCGTGGGCTTCGACCTCAAGCGGGTGCTGCTCGACCGGGCCCTGGATCAGCGGGAGATCTTCATCGGGTTCGGGCATCACTACTAG
>CAYOFA010000061.1:4380-17137 GCA_964402885.1 uncultured Spirochaetaceae bacterium | reverse complement strand
CAATGGCAAACGGCGGCGGCCCCGCTACCCTTCGAGCTCGTGCGCGACGCGTACCACTTCGGGCAGAAGCTGCTTCTTTCGCGAGAGCACGCCGGCGAGTCGGAACATGCTCTCCTCGACCCGGTGGTAAACGAGCTTCCGGTCACCGTCGCGGAACCCGTTCGTCAAGAGCAGGCTGTCTCCCTTCACCACGTCGGTGATCATGAGCATGGCCCAGGAGAGCGACCGTTCCTCGGCGATGTCCTCGAGGGCGCGGATCAGTCGATCGGCGTAAGAGTTCGCATCGACCAGGGTCGTGACCTCAGCCTGCCCGATGCCGATGCGCAGTCCCGCCTCCTCGTAGATCTTGAAGTCGGCGCCGACGACCTCGTGGGGATCCCGCTCCTGCAGGGCCTTGAGTCTGGAAAACAGACGTTTGGTCTGCTCGTCGCGAGCGAGTCCGGTGATGGCCTCGAGGGATTCGATGGCGCGTCGATCGATTTCGGTCGCGGTGGGTGACTGCAGGTTCACCGTATCCGAGAGGATGCCCGAGAGCAGAATGACGGCGATGTCGGCGGGAACCTCGACGCCGTTCGCGCCAAACTCCTGCCACACGATGGTGCAGGTGCTTCCCACCGGCCGTGTATGCACGGAGATGGGCTCAGGTGTCTTGGGCGCGTCGAGTCGATGATGATCCACGATTTCGAGGATCTGCGCGTACTCCGCGCCCGCCACGGCCTGGTCGAGCTCGTTGTGATCGACAAGGATGAGCTTCGGCCGGGGGCGTTCGATGAATGAGCGCCGGGTGACCATGCCGATGAATGCTCCGTCCCGGAAGACGGGAAAGCCGCGGTACTCGGAGCCGAGCAGCTGTGCCTTTGCCTCGTCGAAGGGTGTGGTGTGCTCGAGGCGCGGGACGTCGCGGTCGGTGATCATGTCGATTTCCGAGCTCAGCCTGAGCAGGCGGATGGATTCCGCGGTATCCGTCTCCGAGAGGTAGACCGAGCCTTCGTAGCCGGAAAAATCGACCTCGAGCTCTTCCGCCGCTTCGAGCCCGGTAATGACGATTGCGGGAAACGCATGGGCGACCGCGTACTCGATGATCTCGGGGCGGTTTCCCACGATGAGAAGCGGGGCGCGTGAGATCCGCTCCATACGCTCGAAGGAGCGTTGTATGGGCATGGCCCCGGTGGCGATGGGCGCCATGAACTCCTCGGTCGTGCCCTGTTTCAGGAACCGGCCGGGGAGGACGCGCTCGAAGTTGCCGGTGGAGAAGTGATACTCGGGGCGCTCTCCGGCGTGGAAGGCGGATGCATAATCTGCAATCTCGTTGATGCCCACCACACCGGCGAAAGAGCCGTCGCGCTCGCAGACGGGGATCGCGCTGATGGTTCGCTCGCGCACGAGCTGAAAGGCCCGCAGCACGGGATCGGCCGGGTCGAGGCAGAAGTCGTAGGGCGTGACGACGTCGGCAACCGTCGGCTCGATTGTGTCTACGTGGACCGGCACCGGAACGCCCGCCTGCTCGTAGACGTCGCGGACCTGCCGGCTGAGTGCGCCCGAGCGTATCGCGGTGTAGGTCGTCTCGGGGTGGAGTGCCTGCTTGAGATGCGCGTATGCAGTGGACGCGCAGGTACAGTCGACATCTGGATTGCGATGCCCGGCAACGAGAACTTCAGCCATCTATGCTCATCTCCCGGCCGCCACCGTGGAACCCAGTTGCTCGAGCACCGCGCGGACGTCAGGGTCGTCCTCGGTCTGCAGTCGACGCTCGACGACCCGCTTCACGGTCTGAGCCTCCGCATCACGCAGGAGTCCCATGGCGAGCTCACCGACCTCCTCATCGGCGGCGACATCAATGAGAAGCGACACCGCGTCCTCGGTGTGAACCTTCGAGAGCGCGTAGGCGATCTGCATGCGTGTCGCGGCCGAGTCGGTGGTATCGAGAAGCGTGTTGGCGAGGCCGATCGTTTCCTCGGCTCCGAGGTCTCCGAGCAGCCGCAGGGCCGCCCGCTGCACCTCCGCATCGTCGGTTCGCTGCGCGATGCCGGCCACGGTTCCCGCCCGCTCGCCGAGATGGATGCCGTTATCGGTGAGCGTCTCGAGGGCTGCGGTGCGGATGAGTGCCGGCTCACCGGACCCGGCGGTGTCGAGGAGTGCCTCGATGCTCTCATCACCGAGTGAGGGGAGCTCGGCGAGCGCCCGCACGGCAAAGTAGCGCAGCATTGCGTATTCGGGGGAGCGGAGCTTCAGCGTGGTGGTGAGTGTCTTCTCGACCTCGAGCCGGGCGGAATCCTGACCCATCGCCCCGAGCGCGCGCACGGCGTTGATGCGGACCGCGATCGGCTCGGCCTCGCTGTTGACGAGGCTCTGAAGCTCGCCGGCCACGCGGGCGTTGTCGGTCGGACGAATGCGGTAGAGGCCCCATGTGGCGTTCCTGCGCACATTCTCATGGGGTGAGCCGAGCATGTTGGTCAGCGCGGTGAGCGACGCCGGATCGGCGAGCTCGCCGAGGATTGCGGTCGCCTCCTCGAGGAAGAGCTGATTGTCCGAGGTGGTGACACCACGGCTCAGGGCCCCGACCACGGTTCGAGCGTCCTTCTCATAGAGCTCGGCGATGGCCCCCGCGGTGGTCTCCCGGACCGATTCGCTTTCGTGCTCGAGGTAGTCCATGACTGTGGTGACCACACGCGGGCCGTTGGCGTGAGCGCCGATTGCAGTGATGATCTCCTCCTGCACCCGCGTCGAGGTTCCGCGTGCATCGAGCAGGCTGGTAAACGATGTCAGCACGCTTACCTCATCATAATCCTTGAGCTCCTGCACGAGGGTGATGATGACCTCCTCGTCCTGCTCGTCGCTGAGGCGCGGCTGCAGCAGTCCGAGCGCGTTTCGTCCGCCGTAGTTCGCGATGCCCTCGGCAGCGACCCGGCGAAAATCCGGCTGCGGATGCTCGAGATACTCGGAGAGCGTCTGGTAGATGTCGCGGTTGCGGGTTCCCTGATCGGTAAGGTCGGCCATGGCCCTGAGAACGGTGAGCATCTTCTCCGAATCCGGTCCCGCGCCCTCGGCGTCCTCACCGTCGGCCCCGGCGCTCCGCGTCGACTCGGCAAGATCGGTGATGAGCTCGGCGCTCTCCGCCCCGCCCACGCGCCCCACCGCACGGATAACCGCATTCTGGTAGGGCCCGGGTGTGCTCTCCTCGAGCGCGGAGGTGAGGATGGCGCGCGCGGTGTTGTTGCCGATGTCGCCGAGCGCTTCGGCTGCGGCGATGCGGAACTCCTGCGAGTCGAGAAGTGATTCGAGCCGGGGAATCGCCTCCTCGGCCTGCATTCGGCCGAGCGTGCGGATCGCAGCCTTCACCCGCTGCGGATCGTCATCGCCGGTGGTGATGATGGTATGAATCATCGCACTTGCAAGGAGTGACTGGTCGGCGTCACCGATGCGCGGAAGGGGGTAGCCGGCCTCCATCATGGAGAACAGCTGCTCTCTCGCTTCGGAGAAGCGGCGCGCGTACTCGCCCTCTTCCTTCCGAAAGGAGTGGAGCATGGTGGCGATGTAGCCCTGCATTTCCTCCTGTGCCCGTGCAAGGACGGAGGGTGGCAGGTAGAGGTCGTCGGCGCCGAACTCGCGCTTGTCCTCTATGGCTTCGGCGAGGCGGTTGCCGTAGGAGATGGCGATAATCTCGGGGATATCGCCCTCGGCGTTCTCGACGGCGGCACGGATCTCTTCGAGGCGTTCGACGGTGAAGAAGCGGAAGTGATCGATTACGAAGTCGAGCACCTCCTGCACCTGCAGGGTGTTATCCTGTATGAGTGACTCGGGCACCTTCTCGTCCATGTCCTGGAAGCGGTCGAGCTGCCCGTTGGAGTTCAGATCGATATAGCCCTCGGAGAGCTCGGGAAAGAGCTGCAACATACGTTGTCCGAGGTTGGTATCCACCACGGATACCGACTGGGCGGAAAGGGCGGAGGCTGCCAGAAAAAGAATGGCGGCCCCGCATAGGATGTGTCGTTTCATACGCCGATCCTACAGGCAGGTCGCGGCGGTGTCGAGGGTCGGCGTTGACCCTTGTCCCCCCTGCTGCCATATTCACCCCAGTGAGAGTATTATCAATCCTCGTCGTAATCATCGTCGCCGTTGCCGCGGCGTTCATTTTCATTCCTGCAGTGCAGGGGTTGGTCGTGCCCATGCCGGGAACCATACGCACCCTCGTCAGAGAGTCGGAAGCAAAACCACCCGCAGCCGGCGTCGTTCACCGCGACCTCGTGTACAGAGACGGTACGTTCCGGGATCAGCATGTCGATATCTATGAGCCGCTCGCGGAGTTCTCCGGCGGCACGCCGCCGATCGTGGTGTTCTTCCACGGAGGATCGTGGATCCATGGTGATAAGATCACGATCCGCGTGGTGGATCGATTCCTGAGGCGAATGCGGGAGGCCGGGTACTTCGTGGCGGCGGTGAACTACACCACCAATCCCGTCCGCGGGTTCGACGGGCCGCTCGAGAACACGCGCGTGGCGATACGATGGCTGGCAGAGCAGGCGTTGCACTACGGCTACGATGCGCACAACATGGGCCTCTACGGGGTATCCGCCGGCGGGCACCTCGCGCTCCTCGCCGTCTCCACCATGGAGCAGGACGGCTTCTCGCCGGCGTTCGTGTTTGCAGAATGCGCCCCGACGGACCTCGTCGCGATGAGAGACGGTGAGGCCTTCGAGCACTCGTTTACCTTTCGTTTCTTCTCAGAGCGGCGCCTGCGCGAGCTCAGTCCGATTCACCATATCAACGACGCATTGCCGCCGGTGCTGCTCTTCCACGGCGGCCGGGATCAGACCGTCCATGTGCGCCAGTCGGAGCGCTACGCCGCGGCGCTAAAGGAGGCCGGACGCCCCGTCGACCTCATCGTCTATCCGGAGGGGGATCACGCCTTTCTCAACCTCTCCGATGAGATGTGGTACCGGCAGGAGACAACCGGACTCGCCTGGTTCGATCTCCACTTCAGACAGAACCCGGCGGCCGGCACCGCCGCGCCCGAGGACAAACCCGCACGATGAATCAGAAACACATAGCAACCATTGCCTCAGAGCTCGACCTCGCCCCCGTGCACGTTGCCGGAGCCGCCGCCCTCTTCGCGGAGGGCGGCGGTGTCCCCTTCATCGCCCGCTACCGCAAGGAGCGTACCGGAGAGATGGCCGAGGACACCCTCGTGCTCGTTCGCGATCGCCTCACCCAACTCGAAGAGCTCGACACCCGGCGGGCGGCGATACTCGATTCCCTCCGCGAGCGAGAGCTCCTGACGCCTGAGCTCTCCGCCGCACTCGAGGCTGCCGAGAGCCGCGCCGTCCTGGAGGACCTCTACCTCCCGTACCGACCGAAGCGAAAGACCCGCGCGACTGCAGCGCGTGAGCGGGGGCTCGAGCCGCTTGCCCGCCGTATTCTGGCCGCTGAAGATGTCGCACCGTCGCGCGAGGCCGCGGATTTCGTGTATGTCGAGGCGGGGGTGGCCGATGCCGACGCGGCGCTTGCCGGCGCGCGGGACATCATCGCGGAGTGGATCAGTGAGGACGCGGAGCTGCGCGCCGAGCTTCGTGAGCTGTTCGCCGCCCGGGCTCACATTACCGCGAGGCGGGCACCACGGCGCGGGCGCAAGGGCAGTGCCGCGGCCGGCACCTCCACCGGCACGGCGCGCGAGGACGTCTACAAGGACTACTTCGACTGGGACGAGCACGCCGGACGGGCGCCGTCGCACCGCGTGCTTGCAATGTTCCGCGGCGAGCACGAGGGAATTCTCACCGTGCATGTTCTTCCCGAGGAAGAACGCGCGCTGTCCCCGGTTCGCGCCCGCTATGTGCGCGGCCGGGGAGAGAGAGCCGCCCAGCTCGAGGAGGCAACAGTCGACGCCTACCGTCGCCTCCTCGCACCATCGCTGGAGACCGAGGCGAAGGGGCGGCTGAAGGCCGCCGCCGACGAGACGGCTGCCTCGGTCTTTGCTTCCAACCTCCGCGAGCTCCTCCTCGCGCCCCCTCTCGGCGAGCGCCCGGTGCTCGCCGTTGATCCCGGCTTTCGCACCGGCTGCAAGGTGGTCTGTCTCGATGCGCAGGGGCGCCTTCTCCACAACGAGGCCATCTATCCGCTGGAGCCGCAGAATCGCCGCGAGGAGGCGGCGCGCCGGGTACGGCATCTTCTCGCCGAGTACGGCCTCGAGGTCATTGCGGTCGGAAACGGAACCGGCGGGCGCGAGGCATCGGCATTCCTGCAGGAGGTCGTCCGCCCGGCGGACGGTGGCGCCGGGCGGATCCCCGTGGTCACGGTGAATGAAGCCGGCGCGTCGGTCTACTCCGCTTCGACGGTCGCACGGGAAGAGTTCCCCGAGCAGGACGTCACGGTCCGCGGCGCGGTATCCATCGGCCGTCGGCTCATGGATCCGCTCTCCGAGCTCGTAAAGATAGAGCCCCGCTCCATCGGGGTTGGGCAGTATCAGCACGACGTGGATCCGAAGCTGCTTGATGCCCGCCTTACCGACACGGTTGTCTCCTGTGTCAACGCGGTAGGCGTGGAGCTCAACACCGCCAGTCCGCACGTGCTCGGCTATGTCGCCGGTATCTCTCAGCGTGTTGCCGGCGCCATCGCCGCCCACCGGGAGGCGAACGGCCCGTTCACCTCCCGCGCCGCTCTCAAAAAGGTCGCGGGTGTCGGCGAAAAGACTTTCGAGCAGGCGGCGGGTTTCCTGCGGGTGCGCCACGGCAAGCATCCTCTCGACAGCTCGGCGGTGCACCCGGAGCGCTATGAGCTCGTGGGGCGAATGGCCGCCGATCTCGGCGTCGAGATGCACGAGCTTCTGGAGAACCGCGAGCTCGTCGATCGGATCCCCCTCGAACACTACGTGAGCGACGACGTGGGGCTTCCTACGCTGCGCGACATCCGGGAGGAGCTACTGCAACCGGGGCGCGATCCGCGCCCGGAGTATGAGGAGTTTTCCTTTCGCGAGGACGTTCACGAGATCGGTGACCTGCGCACCGGCATGCGACTGCCGGGCGTGGTCACCAATGTCACGAACTTCGGCGCCTTCGTCGATATCGGTGTGCATCGCGACGGCCTGATCCACGTCAGCAAGCTCGCGGACCGGTTCGTTGCCGATCCGCGCGAGATCGTCCGGGTGAATCAGGCGCTTACCGTCACGGTCGTCGAAGTCGATACCGAGCGAAAGCGCATCGGGCTCAGTCTGATCGATCCGGCTTCCTAGACTTCGGCCTCCGGCGCCTGGCCGGGCTGCTCCTCGAGATTGCGGTAGGCAGCGACGATGAAGATCGAGATGTAGCCCGCATAGATGGCGGAGACGATCAACGTCAGGACGACGCCGAGGATGGGAATCAGCCCGAGAATCATGCCGGCTATTGCCGCAAGCACACCGAGTGCGATGAGCACGAGAAAGACGACGAACGTCGCCTTGAAGTTCCGGGTCACTGTGCGGAAGCTCCTGCCGAGCGCGTCGAAGGCGCCGGCATCATCGACCATGACCGCGACCAGTGTGAACATCAGCAGGAATGCGATGATGATCCCCGGCAGGAAGAGCAGCACCATACCCAGTGAAACGAGAATGCCGACGACCACGGAGGCGATGATGATGGGCACGATGCGGGTCACAAGGCGCGACCAGCCGGTGCCGAGGGTCGTCTTCTCGCCCTTCAGCGCAAGGTCGGCCATGGCGACGGTCATGCCGTGCGCGAGGAGGCCGACGATCCCGCTGATGATCGAGACGAGGAAGACACCGCCCAGGGCGGCGCCGAATCCCACCATCGCCTGTTCGGGGTTCTCAGCCATTTGTTCGCCCGCGAATCGGCCGGCCATCGGCATAGCCGACCCGACGAAGATGAGCGATACGAGCGCGGAGAAAACGCTCGCGACCAGCATCGGAACAAAAATCAGGGGGTTCTGCTTCGAAACCGCGAAGCTTCCTTTCAGCATTTCGCTGATGTTCATAGAGGCCTCCTTTGAAACGACGGTTCGTCGTCTCTCAACCATAGCATAGCCTGAGCCCGCCCCCCGCACAAGCAGAGTTTTCGGGCAAAAAGAAAGGGGCCCGTGTCAGGGCCCCTTATGTTCCTTCTATTTCGAAGGACAACGTTCAGTTCCTAGGCGACGGTCCCCCGGGAACCTCGCGTCGTGTTTTCGTAACTCATTCAGACCTCCTTTTCGTTTCGGATCATCTCCGCATGCCGCCCCGCGACCACCGGCACGATACACGGCCGGTTGCCGATCGGTTGCACGGCCGGTCCGACGGACGCAGCCGGCAGCGACTACAACGGGAAAGGATGTAGGTAGACATCCTCCACCGCCACACACGATGTGCGACCGCGAAGGATGCCCACCCCACGTCTGGGAGAGAGTGTGCATCAAGTTCGCGCTGCGGTCAAGAGCCAATGTGAGCGTGTCAATGTGCGCGTTAGCAATGTGCCGCAAAGCCGACGGGTCATGATACAATCGGCGCGAGAGTAAACATGCCCGTAGATACAGCACACAGGCGAATACTCCTCGTCGAGGATGAGGCCATAATCGCCATGGATGAACAGCGTATACTCGAGTCTCATGACTACGATGTGGATATCGTGCATTCCGGGGAGGCGGCGATCGCCGCCGTCGACGGCGATGAGGGCATCGAGGTGGTTCTCATGGATATCGACCTCGGCGCCGGAATGGACGGGACCGAAGCCGCACGAGAGATCCTCCGCGTCCGCGATCTCCCTATCGTTTTCCTCACCAGCCACACCGAGAAGGCTCTTGTCGATCAGGTGCGGGATATCACGAGTTACGGCTATGTTGTGAAGAACTCGGGAGAGTTCGTCCTCGTCCAGTCGATAGAGATGGCGTTCAGGCTCTTCCAAACAACACGCGAGCTGAGAAACGAAAACGCGGAGCATCGCGCGACCCGCTCGTCTCTCGACGAGAGCCGTCACTTTCTCGCCAGTACGCTCGAGGCGATACAGGAGGGCATCAGCGTGCTGGATCCGAACCTCGTCGTACAGCACGTCAACGAGGTCATGAACCGATGGTACGCGGAGACCGCGCCGCTGGTGGGCAGGAAGTGCTACGAGGTCTACCACGGGCGCAGCGAGCCGTGTCGCGACTGTCCGACCCTCAGAGCGCTGGATACGGGAACGACCAAGTCTTCGGTGGTGCCGGGTCTGCCCGGATCTCCGGTGAGGTGGGTGGAGCTCTTTGCCTATCCGATGAAAGACCCCGCCTCGGGTGAGGTGACCGGCGTGGTGGAGTTCGTGCGCGATGCGACGGAGCGCGCTGAGTACCAGCGCGAGCTCATGGAGCTCAGCCGTCGGAGCTCTGCGCGCAGCCGGTACCTCGAAGCTGTCTTCACCGCGGTGCCCGATGCCGTCATTACCCTCGACTCTGATCATCACGTGATGGAGTGGAGCCCGGGTGCGGAGGCCGTGTTCGGCTACACCCTCGACGAGGTGAAGGGGCGCGACATCGACGACATCGTATCCGGTCCGGCGGGAGAGGCCATGGAGGAAGCACGGGAGTTCACCGCCCGAGTTTCGAAAGAAGAAGTCGTGCCACCGACCGCCGCGGTCCGTTACCGGAAAGACGGGAGCCCGGTGGACGTGCTGTTCTCGAGCGCGCCCATCATAATCGACGACAAGCTCGAAGGTATTGCCGCGATTTATAAGGACGTGACCGAACGGGTCGAAGCCGAGCGCGGACGCGAGGCGGAACGTGAGCGTGTCGAGCGCCTTCTCGAGGAGCGCACCCTGCTCTTCCGCGAGGCTCAGCACCGCGTCAAGAACGATCTCGCCCTCGTGCGATCCCTCCTGTCGATGCAGGCATCGCAGACGGCGGATCCGGAGTGTCGCGCCGTCCTCCAAGAAGCAGAAAGTCGGGTTACGGTGATGGCCTCGGTGCATGATCAGCTGTTCCGCCATGCGGAGGTGCAGACCGTCTCTATGGCGCAGTTCATCGACTCCCTGTTCGAGGAACTGCGGCAGGCGTCCGCCTTTCCGGGCATGGACGTCTCCGTAGAGGCAGAGGCCTTCTCAGTCCCCGCACGCGTGTCGGTGAGCGTCGGCTTCATGCTCAACGAGCTTCTTACCAATGCGATGAAGCACGCCGACGGGGCCGGGGACCAACTGCGTGTGCGGGGGCGCATCGGGCGGCGTGAGGACGGCAGCGTCGTACTCTCTTTCAGGGATACGGGATCAGGGTTCCCCGATTCGGTTCTCTCCGGCGAAAAACGGGGCCTCGGCCTCACGATCATTGAGGCGCTTGCCGCTCAACACCAGGGCCAGGCGACTTTTCGAAACGACGACGGGGCCGTGGTCGAGGTGGTTCTCGCGCCCCCGGCGGAGGCCGGCGAATGAGCCGAACCGCTGCCACCCCGAACAGGGCGCTCAACTCCATCGTCGGTGCCGCCCTCGAGCGCGCGGATTCCGCCGGGATCATCACCCGCTGTCTGCATCTCGAAGGGACAGGCGGGGCTTCCGCGCTTGCCGTGACGACCGAAGACGCGGCGCTCCGCCTTGAGCTCGAAGGATTCGAGCGTCTTCTCGTGATAGGAATCGGGAAGGCGGCCGGTCGGATGGCGCGCTCGCTCGAGGCCGTGCTGGGAGATCGCATTACCGCGGGGGTGGTGGTTACCAAGTACGGTCACGGTGAGCCCCTCTCCCGCATCGAGCTCTACGAGGCGGGGCATCCTCTACCGGATGAGGCCGGGGTGAGAGCGGCGAGGCGGATAGAAGAGCTCCTTGCCGACACGGACGAGCGTACGCTCGTGATCTCGCTTGTCTCGGGCGGAGGATCGGCCCTGCTGGTCGATCCCTACCATGACGAGCGTCACGAGTTGACCCTCGCGGATCTGCAGGAGGTGACGAGACTGCTTCTCTCCTGCGGCGCGACCATCCAGGAGATGAACTGCCTGCGCAAGCATCTCTCGAGCGTGAAGGGCGGACGGCTCGCAAGGATGATGATGCCGGCGACCTCGCTGAACCTCATCCTCTCCGATGTCGTCGGTGATGATCCGGCGAGCATCGCCTCCGGGATCACCGCCCCCGATCCCAGCACCTACGGGCAGGCTCTGGAGATCGCAACGCGCTACGGCATTCTCGAGTCGTTGCCGCCTTCGGTGCGGGAGCTCATCGAGGCGGGCGCGGGCGATGCTCCCACGGCGCCCCCGGAAACCCCCGGCCCCGGCGACGCCGCCTTCGAGCGCGTGCACAATGTGGTGATCGGCTCAAACACCCAGGCGCTGCTTGCGGCGGCCGAGGCGGCCCGGGAGGCCGGATACACAACCGTAGTGCTTACCTCGCGGCTGGTAGGGGAGGCGCGGGAGGTGGCCAAGGTGTTTCCGGCAATTGCCCGCGATGTGCGGGATAAAGGGATGCTCGCCGCGCCGCCTGTCTGTGTGCTCGCAGGCGGGGAGACGACAGTCACCCTCCGTAACGCCGACGGCCGCGGTGGCACGGGCCGCGGCGGGCGGAATCAGGAGCTTCTGCTGTCGGCGCTGCGGGAGATGGTGGTTTCACTGGCGGGTTCGCGGACCGCCGCGTCAGACATCATCTTTGCAAGCGTTGCTACCGACGGAAACGACGGCCCCACCGATGCAGCGGGAGCCTATCTCGACGCCGATATCCTGGAGCGCGCAGGCCACGATCCCGCGGCCCTCGAGAGCGCGCTCGCGCGAAACGACGCCTATCCCTATCTCGACGGTCTCGGAGCGTTGATTCGTACCGGCCCGACCAACACGAATGTCTGCGACATTCAGGTGCTGCTTGTCGATTCCTGAAGCTGCTCAACGATCTCGCGGGTCGTCTCGTCCCAGTCGCCGGCCTTGTACCACTCGGCCATCTCTTCGATGAACTGCCGGTAGAGGGAGCCGAACTTCTTGGCAGCTTCTTTATCGGTCTTCTGTTTCTCGTAGAGCTCGTTGAACTCCGGATGCTGCGCTTTCCACTCGGTTTTCTTCCGGCTGACGGCGTCGGGCGCCTCGATCCAGCGCACGTGCTCGTGTCCGGAGCCGTCCCAGAGCGACACCACCGGGATGTGCGTCGCGCCTTCGCTGTTGTACTTCTCTTTCAGATCGGCCTGTTCCGATCCCCGGAAGACGCGGAACTCGATCCCCGCACGCGAGAAGAGGTCGGCGAGCACGGGTGTGTTGCAGGCGGAGTCGCCGCACCAGTCCTCGGTCATCATCGTCGCACGCACCGGGGCCTCGAGGCTCTCGGTGGCGTCTTTGAGAGCTTTTACATGATCGTCGTTTGCCGAAGCTTCGCCCATGAGTCGCTTCACGAAGGTGCGGTAATTTCTGAGGTTGGCTACGTAGGTCTCGGTGTCATATCCCTGTTCGAAGGTCTGTGTGTCCATAGTGGTAGAAGGTAGAAAATCTTTCTGTTTCGAGCAACTTTCCTGTTGACACTGAATCGGTAATTTTATATCTTTTGCTTGTTCCCAGGGCGCTCCGGCTGTGCAGCGCGCGGGCTGCGCCGGATAATCATCCGGCGGCTCCGGTTCGAATCCGGACGGTCGAAAAGGGAAATAGCGGCGTCTGAAGGTAAGTCGCTATTTGAAAACGGAAAAGGGAAAGTTTCCGGCCCACTACTTTGATAAGGAGGACAGCTATGATGCTTGCCGTTCTTACCATTGGTGGACTGGCTCTCGCACTGGGAATAACCTGGCTGCGTGTCGACGCTGATCGCCGCTACGGCCGCGTCTGATTGACGTAGTTACTGATCGTACGAAAGCCCTTTCGGTTACATGCCGGAAGGGCTTTTTC
>CAYOFA010000061.1:0-4280 GCA_964402885.1 uncultured Spirochaetaceae bacterium | reverse complement strand
GTTCGGGTGGCCGATCTCGTGGAAGTAGTCGTCGGCTGAACCGGTGATCTCGTAGTCGATCGGCCCGTCGGTCTCGCCCGTGTCCTGGTCCGCTTGGGGCAACCGGTAGCCGCTTGCCTCGTGGTATGCCTCTGCCAGGCGACGTGCCGGTTCCCATCCGTCTTCGGCGCCGCTGTACCACAGGCCGGCAGCCGCGCTCTGGTAAAACACGCTCACCGCCGGATCGACTCGCTCCACATAGTCACGCACCGCGCGGGTTTCGGGTTCGCTGAAGGGGGCGCTTCCGGCATCGACCTCGCGGTTGCCCCAGTAGCTCGTGGGCTGCCAGTCACCGTCCCAGTTGCGGTTGAGGTCGACCCAGCGCGCGTTGAAGCGCCCCGGCGCGGTGTCCGCGGAGCGAAATTCGAACTCCTCGATCGGCGTGCCGCCTGTCACGCGGTGCACCCCGTCGGGATTCATGTTCTCTATGACGTGGAGGGTGAACTCCTCCGGCAGCGCCTGCGGGCTCGCGCGATAGTGCTCGAGAAAGCGGCGCGCGAGCATAATCGAGTTGGCCTCATAGGCGCCGTGTATGCCGCCGACGATGAGAACGTCGATGGGACCGGAGCCGACGCGCTCCACGGTGATGGGCCGCTCCTCCACCGAATGCCCGATGACTTCACCGGAGTTCGCCGCGTCGCGGTGTTCGCCGGATCCGCTCTGGGCGAAGGATATCTGTGCGGCGGCGGTGAGAAACATCGCCGCAACGATCACGAGTG
The DNA here is from genome assembly GCA_964402885.1 of uncultured Spirochaetaceae bacterium. Taxonomy (GTDB): domain Bacteria; phylum Spirochaetota; class Spirochaetia; order DSM-27196; family PWMO01; genus JAAAOH01. Next base: position 3,522 of record CAYOFA010000061.1, on the reverse strand, counting down.
CCGGGGGCACGAGTCCGCCGGGTAGTGAAAAGCTGAAATTGAGTGCTCTCATATCGTCAAGATACGAAGCTGGGGCCCGATGCGTCAGTCGAGGTAGCGCCGCTTCGCCGCGAGATGCTCCGTAAACGTGCGCGAGAGCACGGTCTCTTCCGTGGGCTTGTGGAGGAAGAAATAGTAGTCGTGATCGGCGGGATGCACCGTCGCCTCGATCGCGTCTATGCCGGGGCTTCCCACCGGTCCGGGGGGCAGGCCACGGTAGCGGTAGGTATTGTAGGGATGGTCCACCTCGGTATCGGCAAAGGTCGGCTGCAGTTTGCTCGTGCCGAGGGCGTAGTTCACCGTGGCGTCGGACTCCAGCAGCCATCCCGATTCGATGCGATTCCAGAACACCCCGGCGATTATCGCCATGTCGTTGGCGGGAGACTCCTTCTGCACGATGGAGGCGAGCGTCAGGATTTCGTGGATGGTGTGCTCGTCCGCCCGCATGTCGCGCAGCACGCTCCCGCGGACTCGCTCTTCGAGACGCTGCGCCATGCGCAGAATGACCGTCTCCGGCGTTGAGTCGGCGAAGATGAGGTAGGTGTCGGGGAAGAGATACCCCTCGAGAAGCTTGTCTTCGGGGAGGTGCGAGAGGACCGCCACCTCCTCGTACGCGGGCTTCATCCGGGCGGCTTCGAGAAAGGCCTCGCGATCGAAGAGCCCGACTTCTTCGAAACGGTCGGCCATCTGCGCGATCGTGAAGCCCTCGGGGATCGTTACCTGAATCTCGTCGAATACGGCATCGCCTGAAACGATCTTCTCGAGCACCTCCTGCCCGCTCATGGTGCCGGAGAGAAGATAATCGCCCGCCTGAAGCGACGACTCCAGTCCGCGGCTGCGGGCGTAGAGGGAGAGTACGAAGTCGCTGCGAACGTAGCCGCCTTCCTGAAGGCCACGGGCTATCTCGTCGAGATGCTGTCCCGGCTCGATGGTGAATATGTGGCCCTGTTCGCCGAGATCTCTGGGCACGAAGAGGCCTTCGTAGGCATACCAGCCCGCGTAGGCCGCGGCGGCGAGTACCGCGAGCGCTATGAAAATGCCGAGAAATCGCCCGAGGCGGCGGCCGCGGGTTGCGGCATCTACCTGTTGCTCTTCGTCTTCCGTCATGCTCACCTGATGCTCTCCACAGGCGAATATAGCTCTCCCGCCGCGCGGCGGGCAAGCAGCCCTCGGCATCCTGTTGCAGCATCGGCTATCCGATGTGATACTTGATTCCGGGTGTGAAATGAATCTAATCGGGCTGCTCAGGGATCTCTCCGGAACGTTGATCGCCACCGCCGCTACGGTCGCCGTAATTTTCGTCGGGCGCCTCATCTTCAACAAAACGGCGGGGGACGCTCGCACACTTCCCTACAAGCGCCAGTTCTTCACGTTTCTCTTCGCGCTGCTCGGATTGTTCATCGCGATTGCGCTGCTCCCGCTTCCGGCGGAGATCCGGTCTCAGATTCTCAGTGTGCTCGGCATCCTGTTGAGTGCCGTCATCGCCTTCTCCTCGACGACCTTCGTCGGAAACGCCATGGCGGGCATCATGCTTCGGCTCATGAAGGGCTTTCGTGCCGGAGATTTCGTGGAAGTTGATGATCGAACAGGGCGCGTCGCAGACATCGGACTCTTCCACACCGAGGTTCAGCTCGTCACCCGTGACATCCTCACCGTGCCGAACGCGCTCCTCATCCAGCGAATGGTCCGCGTGACAAGACGGGCCGGTACCTTCATTGATGCGGCAGTGTCGATCGGATACTCGACGTCTCACGGCAGCGTCGAGGCCGCGCTCACCGAGGCCGCCGAGCGAAGTGAGCTCGCAGAGCCCTTCGTATTCGTAGAGGAGCTCCTCGATCATGCGGTTCGCTACCGGGTATACGGATTGCTCGAGGACTCGAGCGAGCTCCTGACCCGCCGCTCACAGCTCAAGCGCTCTATTCTCGACTCTCTCCATGAACACGACATCGAGATCATGTCGCCCGGGATCGTCGACCGGCGGGAGTACGGTCCTGAGCACCGTTTCATGCCTGCCCCGGAAGCCCCGGAGGGGGAGGTGGGCGCGCAGGCGGGCGCGGGGTGGGCCGCTGAGGAGCAGGCCGCGCACGAGGGCGAGATCGAGAAGATCGCCTTCGACCGGGCCGAGCAGGCGGAATCCATCGAGCAGCTCTACGCCGAGCAGGAGAAGCTCAATCACGAGCTCGCCGCGCTCGCTGATCGCTCCGCAGAGGCGAGTCAATCGAAGAGCGCTGATGAGAAGAAGAGCCGAAAGCAGGCCATTAACAGCCAGCTCGAACGGATCGCCGAGGAGATAGAGCGCCGCGAGAGTGAGCAGGAGGAACAGCGTCTCGACGAGGACGCATCGTCATAAAGGGCGCGCCGGCAGCAGCGCGAGCGTCGGCGACGGCATTCGCGCCGCGAGGCCGTTCGGTTCTCGTCAGAAGACGCCGATCAGGTCCAGAACGCTTGCGGCCACTGCTGCAACGATGACCCATCGCACCGCTTTCGCCCCCCGCTTCACCGCAAAATGGACGCCGATCCATGCGCCGATCATGCTCCCGACGCCCAGGACCAGCCCGAGCACCCAGACGACCTGCCCGTAGAGGGTGAAGATGGCGAGCGCGAACAACGAGTAAACCATCACCACGAGGACTTTCGTAGCATTGGTGCGGATGAGGTCGAGCCCCAGCAGCCACGTGCCGCCGGTAATAAGCAGGAACCCCACGCCGGCCTGTACGAAGCCGCCGTAGACGCCGATGGCGAAGAAGGCCGGTACCTGCAGCCAGCGAGGACCGATGGCCGATGTCGCTTCGCCGCCGGCAGGCGTGCGGACGAAGAGGGTGAGCACCACCAGCACCAGGACCACCGCAAGCGCGATGTCGAAGACCTCCTCGGGAAGCTCCGCGGCGATGAACGCCCCCAGTATCGCTCCGACGATGGCGGAGACCACCGCCAGCCCCGACGTGCGAACTTCGAGTTTGCCCTTGCGCCGGAAGCGATCGGTTGCGACCGCCGTCTGCATGACCACCGAGATGCGGTTCGTGCCGTTGGCAACGGGAGAGGGCAGGCCGAGAAATATGAGCGCGGGAAGCGTAAGAAGTGAGCCCCCGCCTGCCAGGGTATTCACGAAACCGGCGATGACGCCGGCGCCGAGCAAAATGAGCGGTTCAAACCATTCGATGGTGGTATCCTCCGGGAGTGTAGTCTCGTCGTCTGCCGAACACCATATCGACCCGGCCGTAGTTCGTCGAGCCAAAATGAGCTCAAAAACGTGGTGAAACTTCGCCCGGGCGGGGGTACAATTGGTATTGAACTTAGTTAAAACACGATTGGTACGGCTCCTCGTTGGTCGTCCCCGGGGGAACACATGACAAAGCGCATCGTTACTCTTCTGGCCGTCGGCGGCTTCCTGCTTGCGTCCTGCGACTGGCAGATGCCACAGACGGTCACCGTCACAGGCAGCCCGGAGGTGTACGTACCTTCCGGCGCCACGGTGTTCGAGCT
>CAYOFA010000060.1:984-17469 GCA_964402885.1 uncultured Spirochaetaceae bacterium | reverse complement strand
ACATCCAGGCTCATACCCATACCGACGGAGAACATAGATACCGACCAGATCATCCCGGCGCGATTCCTCAAGGTGACCGACAAAGAGGGCCTGGGAAAGGTCGCCTTCTGCGACTGGCGCTACACTGACACAGTAGCCAAACTCGATGATGCCGATACGGCCACCGTCAACAAGGATTTCGTCATGAACGACGAGCGCTACCAGGGCGCGACGGTGATACTGGCCGGAGATAATTTCGGCTGTGGATCCTCGCGCGAGCACGCGCCGTGGGCTCTCATGGGCGCCGGCGTCCGTGCGGTCATCTCGACATCGTTCGCCGACATCTTTCGCAGCAACTCGCTGAAGAACGGCCTTCTGCCGATCATCGTTTCGCCGGCGACGCATCATCGCCTCTTCGAGATGGTAAGCGAAGACCCGGGGACGGAGGTTACGATCGACCTCGAGTCGAACCAGCTCCGACTGCCCGACGGCACGGCCGAGGAGTTCCCCATCGACGGATTCGCGCGAAAGTGCATTCTCCAGGGCGTGGACCAGCTCGGATACCTGCTCTCTTTTCGCGAGAAGATCGAGGAGTTCGAGCGTAGCCACGTTGTCTACGGCAGTCCGATCGAATAGGCTAAGCTCATGAGCAGTGCACATATCGTACTACTGCCGGGAGACGGCATTGGTCCCGAGGTCGTCGCCGAGGGAGTGAAGGTCCTCAAGATGGTTGCCGAGATATTCGGCCATCAGTTCGAATTCGAGGAGCACCTCATCGGTGGCGCATCCATCGATGCCACCGGCGAGCCACTCGGTGAGGAAGCTCTGGCCGACTGCCGCAAGGCGGACGCGGTGCTTCTCGGCGCCGTCGGCGGGCCGAAATGGGATGACCCTTCCAGTCCGGTGCGCCCCGAACAGGGGCTCCTGCGCATCCGCAAGGAACTCGGCCTGTTCGTCAACCTCAGGCCCGTTCGCATGACGGCAAGCCTCGCATCGGCCTCGCCGCTCAAGGAAGCTGTCGTGACGGGCGCCGACCTGCTTGTCGTTCGCGAGCTCACCGGCGGCATATACTTCGGCGAGCCCCGCTACCGCGAGGGTGCAGGTGCGGACCGCCGCGCTGCGGATACGTTGGTCTATACGGCGCCGGAGATCGAACGGGTCGTGCGCCTCGCGTTCGAGCTTGCACGGGGACGGAGGAAGCACGTGACCTCGGTCGACAAGGCGAACGTGCTCGACAGCTCGCGTCTCTGGCGGGAAGTCGCAGGTGAGGTTGCCGCAGCGAATCCGGACATCGAGTTCGACAACGGCCTCGTTGATTCCGTGGCGATGAAGCTCGTGAGCTCGCCGACTTCCTACGACGTAATCGTCACCGGAAACATGTTCGGCGACATCCTCAGCGACGAGGCCTCCATTCTCGCCGGCTCTCTCGGTATGCTTCCGAGCGCGTCTCTGGCCGAAGGCAAGTTCGGCCTCTACGAGCCCGTTCATGGGTCTGCACCGGACATAACCGGGAAAGGCCTCGCGAATCCCGTTGCGACCGTGTTGAGTGCGGCCATGATGCTCCGCACGTCGCTCGGATTGGGGACGGAGGCGCAGGCGGTGGAAGCCGCGGTGGACGCCACGCTCGCGGCCGGCTATCGCACCCGGGACCTTGCCGCACAGGGTGAGGCAATCAGCACGTCCGAATTCGGAACTCACATCGTAGAAAACCTCGAAAAGCACGCACGTAAGGAGTAGATAGTATGGCTACCTACGACGCGAAAGGGCGCAGCGCCCTCATCACCGAAGGAACCAACCGCGCGGCCGCCCGCGCCATGCTCAAGGCGATCGGCTTTACCGATGAAGACCTGAAGAAACCCATTGTCGGCATCGCGAACACATGGACGGAAACGATGCCGTGCAACTACGGTCTTCGCGATCTTGCCGGGTACGTGAAACAGGGAGTCCGCGCCGCCGGTGGCACGCCGATGGAGTTCAATACGATTTCGGTCTCGGACGGCGTGGCGATGGGCACACCGGCGATGCGTGCCTCTCTGGTAAGTCGGGAGGTGATCGCGGATTCCATCGAGCTCATGGGCCACGGGTATCAGTTCGATGCCATGGTCGTGCTGGTCGGGTGCGACAAGACGATCCCTGGAGGTGCAATCGGTCTTACGAGATTGAACATTCCGGGCGTAGTGCTCTACGGCGGCACCATCATGCCCGGCAAGCACAAGGGCCGCAACATCACGATACAGCAGGTCTTCGAGGCAATCGGGCGGCATTCCGCCGGGCAGATCGATGATGTGGAGCTCAAGGAAATCGAAGACTGCGCCTGCCCCGGCCCCGGCGCCTGCGGCGGTCAGTTCACGGCCAACACGATGGCGACCGCGCTCGAGTTTATCGGCCTCTCGGCCATGGGCACCGCCTCCGTCCCCGCGGTAGACGAGGCTAAACGTGAGGTCGGACGGCACGTCGGTGAGCTCGTCATGAAAGCCCTCTACGAGGGCCGACGGCCCCGGGACGTACTGACACGTGAGTCTTTCGAGAACGCCATCGCAAGCGTCGCCGCGACCGGAGGGTCGACGAACGCGGTGCTTCACCTCCTTGCCCTCGCCGACGAGGCGGGAGTGCATCTCGAGCTCGAGGACTTCGACCGCGTCTCCGAGGCGACTCCTCTCTACGCCGACATGATGCCGAGCGGCAAGTATTCGGCGTTCGAGCTCTTCCACGCCGGTGGCACGCGCCTTGTGGCGAAGCGGCTGCTCGATGCCGGGAAACTGAACGCTGACTGCATGACGGTTACGGGCCGGAACATTGCAGAAGAAACCGCTGAGGCCGTAGAACGGGAAGGACAGCAGGTCGTCATGGCCCTGGACAAACCGCTCAAGCCCCGCGGTGGCCTCGTGATCCTGCGCGGCAGCCTCGCTCCGGACGGAGCGGTTGTAAAGGTTTCCGGCGCTGAGTACATGCAGCACACCGGCCCCGCCCGTGTGTTCGACGGGGAAGAGGATGCGATGGATGCGGTGATGAACGATCGCGTAACGGCCGGCGACGTCGTGGTCATCCGAAACGAAGGCCCTCGGGGCGGCCCCGGCATGCGGGAAATGCTCGGCGTGACCGCGGCCATCGTGGGCAAGGGGCTCGGGAGCTCTGTTGCTCTCATTACTGATGGGCGGTTCAGCGGCGCGACGAGAGGGCTCATGATCGGCCATGCGACGCCCGAGGCGGCCGATGGTGGACCACTGGCGTTTGTCGAGGATGGTGATACGATCAACATCGATATAGACGGACGCACGATCGATCTGCAGGTCGACCGGCAGGAGCTCGAACGCCGTGCGGAGGGCTGGGAACCGCCACAGCAGAAGTACCCCCGTGGCGTATTTGCAAAGTACGCCGGGCTGGTCGGGTCAGCGAGCCGCGGTGCGGTCGTCGGGAACCCGCCAACCCCTCGCACCCGCCCCGCGTTGAAGGCATAATCAACGCATGGAGCTCGTCTCCGCACGTTTTTCCGATGTCCTGAACGTCGTAGAGCTGCGGACAAAAGTCATCAGTGTTTCTTCGTTCGCGCTCGGCACTGCATTCGCAGCATATGAGGCGGGGGAGTTTTCACTCCTCATGACCTTTCTCATGCTGGTCGCGGTGCTCGGCGTGGACATGGGAACCACAGCCTTTAACAGCTACTTCGACGTCAAACGCGGCGTGGACAGCCGGCGGTTCAACCGTGAGCGCGATAAAGTGCTGGTTCACTCGGGACTCAGCGCCGGCTTCGCGCTGTTGGTTGCGCTCGCCTGCTTCGCCGCCGCCGCTGCGTTCGGGCTCGTCATCGTCATCCTCGTGGGGACGGAGGTCCTCCTGGTCGGCCTTGTCTCAATGGCGGTCGGCTTTCTCTACAACGCCGGTCCCGTGCCGATTTCTTCGACCCCGCTGGGAGAACTGTTCGCCGGTGGATTTCTTGGCGGTGTGCTGTTCGTTCTCTCCTACTATGTGCAGACTGAGACACTCACGGCTCAAGCGCTGCACGCCGGCATTCCATCATTTCTATTGGTCAGTTCGATCCTCGCCGTCAACAATACCTGCGACCGGGATGGGGACGGAGGAGCGAATCGGCATACGTTTGCCGTAATCTTCGGGCGGCGGGCATCGGAAACGCTGGTTTACGTCCTTGCAACGTCCGCCCATGTAGTCCTTTTCGCCTCGGCGATTGGGGACGGAGGTTTTCCGACGGCCACCGCTGCTGCCGCGCTCCTCTCCTGCAGCTTCTGTATCGTCGAGTTCATACGTATGCACCGCCGGGGCTACTCTCACGAGACAAAGGGTATTTCGATGCAGGCGATTTCCCGCGCGTTCGTCGTGTTTTCGGTGACGACCCTTACCTCTTTACTCGTGGGCATAGCTTCATAGGCCCGCCGTTTAAGTGAATCAGAGGCGAGCGGATTCGGCGCTACGACGTGACGAGTGCGCGTCAGCGGCGGTATTCTAGAGCTATGGCGGAACCAATCGACAGAGAGACACTCAAAGCGCGACTCGACGCCGGCGAGCCGATACAGCTCGTCGAGACGCTCCAGCCCAGGGAATACGCGAAGGAGCACATCGCCGGCGCGATGAACATTCCATTCACCAAGATGACGGGGGAAGCACGGGAGCGATTCTCGAAGGACGACGTGATCGTGGTCTACTGCCACAACCCGAACTGTAAGGCAAGTACACGCGCGGCAGAGAAGCTCGAGAAACTCGGGTTCACCAACGTGTTCGAGTATGAGGGCGGGAAAGACGACTGGAAAGCAGCCGGCTATCCCATGGAGTACGACGAACAGCTGCGGGAATAGCTACCGCGTCTGACGCCTCCGTCCCCGGGCCCCGGCCCGGCGCATACCTCCGTCCCCGGCCATCATGGATGGACATCGACACCGTAAGAATATTCATTGATCTTTGACGGCGCCTCCGGTACCCTGTGCCCACTTCTAAGACGTGTTTCAGGAGGACGTAATGGCAGATGGTGGTAGTTCTCAACAGCCGGACCTGCAACTCGAGTTCCCGAGTGAGGACTGGGGCGGGTTCTTCAAGAAGCACTTCGGCCCCTCGATGCTCTGGGCTCTGCTCGGCATCGGAGGCAGCCACATCGTACTGGCACCGACGATGGGTGCCTTCTTCGGCGGTTTCTCGATTTGGGTGATTCTGTTGATCTACGCGGTGAAATACGGCGCCTGGGATCTCGGCGTGCGCTACAACTACGGTGTCGGCCGGAACCCGATTGAAGGCTACGGTGACCTGCCCGGCCCGAAGCATTGGGGACAGTGGCTGACCCTGATCATCTATCTCGTCGGCTGGACGGTGATCGTTGCGGCGGTTGGAACGAGTACTGCGGCCTTTGCATCGGCACTGGTGCCGGGCGTGACGCTCAGTCAGGCATACGTCGTACTGATCATCATCGCGCTCGCGATGGTGTTCTTCGCGAGGTATAACTGGCTCGAAAGATTCCTGCGGATCTTCGTGCTGCTCCTCACACTTCTGATCATCGTCGGCCTGTTCTTCACTCCACCGAATGCGGAGACTCTCGGAGCCACGCTGTTCCAGTTCCCCGACGTTACCAGTGCCGCGTTCCTCGGCATGTTCGCCGCGCTCGCGGGTTACGCACCGACCGGTCTGAGCACCACGGCCGTTATCGGAAGCTGGAGTATGGCCAAAAAGCAGGGCGCCCGCGTTCTCAAGGAGCAGAATCTCGACCCGCATGATGAGCGCTACGGCGATTACATCGCGGCCTGGATCAAGACCGGCCGGCGGGACTACAATATCGGCTTCTTTTTCAGCCTGGTGCTGATTATCACGATGGTACTCCTGTCCACCGCGGTCCTCTATCCCGAGCCCCCGACCGACGCAAATATCGCGATCGCAATCGGCAATATCCTCGAGGATTCGGTGGGGGCATGGACGTTCTACGTCATTGCGGTGGGTGCATTTGCGGCACTATACTCCACTGTCATCACAGTGCTGGACGGCGCATCGCGCGTAGACGCCGATCTGCTTCCTCTGGTACTCGAGCGGCCGATGAACACGGAGAACGTGCGGCGCATTCTCCTGCTGGTGATGGGTGCGGCGAGCATTCTGCCTATCCTCATCATTGGCCAGCTGCCGGTCACGCTGCTCATTTTCTCGGCGGCACTGATGTCGATTCTGCAGATCTTCTTCTACTTCGCAAATTACTTCATTGTGCGCAGGCACCTGCCCAGGCGCTTTCAGCCGGGACGCCGCGCGCGCGCATACTACTGGGTCTCCATAGTGATCGTTGTACTGTTCGGCGCAGTCGGCGCACTGGGCAGGCTCGGACTGGTAGGCTGATAGGACATGAAACTCTCGAAGTTCGGAGAAAAGTACACCGCAAAGACCGGAATCCTCGAGCTCATAGACGATCTCGGCAAGGCCGCGGTGAACACCGGCGAGCAGTACATGCTCGGCGGTGGTAATCCGGGCATACTCCGCGAGATGAGCGAGGTCTGGAAGCGCCGCATGAGCGAGCTTGCGGCAAACATGGACGATTTCGAGGCGGGGCTGGCTCGCTATCATTCACACCTTGGCCGACCTGCCTTTGTCGACGCTCTCGCAGATCTGCTGAGACAACGGTTCGGTTGGCAAGTCACCGGCCGAAACATCGCTGTGACGAACGGCAGCCAGACCGCCTTCTACATGCTTTTCAACCTGCTCGCCGGCGAAGCCGGCGGCACGCCGAGAACCGCGCAAACCGGGGACGGAGGAGGAGCAGAGGGACGGGGCATAGGGGGAGGACGCAGGCGCGTCCTCTTCCCCATTATTCCCGAGTACATCGGCTATGCCGACCAGACGCTCTCACATGACGATTTCGTCGGCGTGAAGCCCGTCATAGACCAGACTGCTGCGCACCGACACAAGTATCGCATCGATTTTGACGCACTCGAGATCACTGACGACATTGCGGCAATCTGCGTATCGCGCCCCACGAACCCGACCGGAAACGTGCTGACCAACGAGGAGATCGCGCGCCTCGACGAGATCGCCAGGGCGCATGACGTGCCGCTTCTCATCGATGGGGCGTACGGGATGCCGTTTCCGAACATCGTGTTCACCGACGCCGTTCCGACCTGGAACGAAAACATCGTCCTCGGACTGAGCCTGTCGAAGCTCGGACTTCCCTCGGCACGCACCGGAATCATCGTTGCATCGGAGGAGGTCATCGGGGCGCTCGGATCGGCGAATGCCATCATGTCACTGGCCACCGGCACCTTCGGACAACTCATGGCAGAGCCGCTCATCAGGTCGGGCGAGCTTCTGAGCCTCAGCGACGACATCATCAGGCCCTTCTATCTCGAGAAATCCCGGCGCACACTGGAATGGATCGATGAGCTCTTCGCGGACGACGTCGACTATTCTGTTCATGAAAGCGAGGGCGCATTCTTCCTGTGGATGTGGTTCAAGAATCTCCCCATCACGACATACGAGCTCTACCGTCGCCTCAAAGAGCGGAACGTCATCGTGGTCCCAGGGACCTATTTCTTCTTCGGAATGAAGGAGGCGTGGAGCCACTCGGATGAGTGCATTCGGCTGAACTATGCCATGCCGGATGAAGAGGTTCGCCGCGGCCTCGAAATCATCGCCGAAGAGGCGAGAAAAGCGGTCTCTGAAGGCGCAGCGCAGTCTTCACGGTAGGGCTCAACAGGGACGGAGGAAAAAAACGTCGCCCGCCGGGCCCGGCGGAGCCGCGCGTGTGACCTCCGTCCCCGTCGTCACCCGCGCCCCCTACCTCCTCAAAAACGAGAAAACCGGGAGCTTGATCTCTTCCTCGACGCGTCGTACCACCTCGGTATCGGGCAGCTCGCGGATCGAGAACTCGATTGTCGCAAGCGTGGGGTTCCCTTCATCCAGCATGTGGCCTCCGTGAAGGGCGCCGGTGGTGTCTATGAGGAGCGCATGCATGTGGATCGACGGCGTGCCGTCTTCCCAGACTCCGATGGTGCCCTGGGCGGTGAGCACCTCGACCGGGAGATCGAGCTGCACGGGGTCGCCATAGCCGACACCGATCGGTGATTCTGCCTTCGGCAGCACGTAGACGAACCGGGCCTGCTTGAGGCTGCCCATCACCGTCATGAACGTACCCGAGGTCACACCGTGCTCTCGGCATGCCTCGAGGAGGCCCGGAATGAGATCGGTTCCCGGGCGAAGGCGCCCGGCGATAACGCGCCCGCTCTCGACCGCTACTGACTGTACTCGTGGTTTGCTCATAACATCGTCCTCCGTCCCCACCTGGCCGCGGCGCGTGGGGTCTCACGCCGGGGCCCGACGGCGGTTAGCGCGGCTCGACCTGCGGCATCCAGCCGGTGAGTCCACCGTCGACCACGAGGGTCGTTCCGGTGACGTACTTCGATTCGTCGGAAGCGAGGTAGAGTGCCGCGTAGGCGGTGTCCCATCCCTCGCCCTGCTTGTTCATCGGGCAGAGGGCACTACGCCGCCGATTCATTTCTTCGGGATCGCCGCCGTAGGATTTCGGCAGCTGCGCCTCCACCATCGGTGTCCTCATCACGCCGGGCAACACCGCGTTGCAGCGGATGTTCTTCGCGGCGTACTGAACCGCAACCTCTCGCGTGAGGGCGTTCACAGCCGCCTTGGATGATGCGTAGGCCACGGCGATCGCCGGGGTGCTCTTGATCGAGTTGACCGAGGAGATGTTGACAATCGATCCTCCGTCCCTCTTTTCCATCTCGGGAATCGCGAACTTGCACATCAGGAACATACTCTTCGCGTTCACCGCCATGATGCGATCCCAGTCTTCCTCGCTCTGCTCCACCGGTCCGCCGGCTTTCGTAACACCGACGTTGTTGTGAAGGATATCGACGCCGCCGTATTCAGACACACAGGTCTCGACGACACGCCGGCAGTCATCTGCCTTGGTGACGTCGGCCGCAAGGGCCGTGCAAATTCCGCCCTCGTCGCGGATGATCTTCTCGGTCTCCTTCGCCGCATCGAGGTTGAGGTCGACAAGAACGACCCGCGCACCTTCCCGTGCGTAGAGGACAGCCGAGGCTTTACCGTTTCCCATTCCAGGGCCGACCGAGCCGGCCCCCGTCACTATTGCTATCTTGTCTTTCAGTCGATCAGCCATGTTCCTCCGTCCCCGCCTATATGGCATTCGGCAGCGCGAGAATCAGCTGCGGGAAGATGATACACAGAGCAAGCACGAGGATCTGTGCCGCAACGAACGGCGCGACGCCCTTGTAGATGTCGGTGGTCTTGACGCTCGGCGGCGCGACCCCCTTCACGAAGAAGATGGCGTAGGCAAACGGCGGCGTGATGAAGGACATCTGCAGGTTCACGGCGATAAGCACGATGAACCAGAGCGGATCCAGTCCCAGCGTGCTCACGATGGGCATGAAGATCGGCACGACCACGAAGAGAATGCCGATCCAGTCGATGAGCATACCGAGGATGAACACGGTCGCCATCATGAGCACGAGGATTCCCCCGGTGCCGAGGGGCAGCGAGAGAATGGCCTGCTCGATGACTCGACCACCACCCATGTAGAGGAAGACCGAGGTGAACATGCCGGCACCGATGATGACGAAAAACACCATTGCCGTGATCTTCAACGACTCCTGCACTGCCTCGGTGACCTTCTGGAGATTGAGACTCCGGTAAGCCACTGCGATCACCGTCGCACCCAAAACGCCAAGCGCGGATGCTTCCGTCGGCGACGCAACACCGCCCAGGATGGACCCGATCACGATCACGAGCAGACCGAGGATCGGAATCATATAGATGACCGTATCGAGCAGTAGCCGCCCGATGGGGAGTCTGTCATCCATGTGAATGGCCGGTGCTGCGGCGGGATCGAAGATGCTTCGGATGATGATGTAGATCAGGTAGGCCGCCGAGAGCAGGAGCCCGGGTACCAGTGCCCCGGCAAAGAGCCGTGCAACTGAGAGCTGGGTCATCGGGCCAAGCATGACGAGCATGACGCTCGGCGGAATCAGGATACCCAGCGAGCCGCCCGCGCAGACGACGCCGGTGGCCAGATCATTCGCATAGTTGCGTTTGAGCATTGCCGGCATCGCGATAAGCGCCATCGCGGTCACCGACGCGGCAATAACACCGGTACAGGCTGCGAAGATGGTGCTGATGATGATGGCCGCGATTGCCAGGCCACCCCGGACGGGCCCCATGAGCTGAAACATCGTCTCGAAGAGCTTCTCGGTGGCACCGCTTCGCTCGAGGATCGCTCCCATGAAGATGAACAGGGGGACCGCAATGAGTATCTCGTTACTCATCGTGCCGAACATGCTTTGCATGAAGAGCGATAGCATGTTGGGCCCGCGGAACATGAGGCCGAACACGACGGCCAGGAACATCATGACGAAGCCCAGCCGCATACCGGCGACGACCAGCACGATGAGCAGTGCAAGCATGATAATGGCGAGGGCTTCAGTCATCGTTTTGCTCCTTGCGGATCACGATCAGAATGTTTCGTAGAACTTCAGCGATACCCTGCAGGAAGAGCAGGAAGAACGCGAGAACGATCACGGTTCGTATCGGCGCGGCCGGAAACGTCCAGATCGTAGTCGAAAGGGACTGGCCTGAGCTCCAGGCTCTGCCGGCGTACTCGATCGCGCGAAGTCCCAGAATAGCCGTGGTCGGCAGGAACATCACGATGAAAAAGAACAACTCGTAGATTGCCTGACCGCGCTTCGGCAGGAAGCTGTAGAGAAGGTCGATGCGCACGTGTCGCTTGTGCACCATCGCATAGCCGCCTCCGAGTAGAAAAAAGACACTGAACAGCATCCACGACGCGTCGTAAACCCAGACCGGCGGCTCGTTGAAAAAGTAGCGCAGAAACACATCGTACAGCACGATGAGCGTAAGAGGCACTACGATCCACGCCGCGACCTTTCCAAGACGATCGTTGACGCTGTCTATAACTCGAATTGTGGTTTCCATAACAAACACAAAACCCCTTGGTCAAAGGAAATAGAGGGTGCACGGAGACGCCGTATGGCGCCTCCGTGCCGTACTCTTGTGTGGTTTCTGCGGGTAGCTACTACTGCAGCTGCTCCGGCTCTACGTCGAACGACGAGAACTGGAAGTACGGCTGGTAGTCCTGGAGGAAGCTCTTCTGAGACTCCCACACCTTGGCGAAGAATTCGTCCTCGGCGGACTTCTCTTCGAGAATCTGGAACGCGAGGTCGATGGCCTCCTGCTGAACCTCCACCGGCAGCTTCTGGATTGTGAGGTCTTCCATCTCCTGCATTTCCTGGAAGGACTTGAATGTCGCAATCCACTCCTCTGCGTATCCTTCGAAGGTGGCAGCAGTTGCTGCGTTCTCAACGATCGACTTCAGGTGATCGGGAAGCTCAGCCCACTTCTCGGGGTTGATGACGAGCTGGAACTTGTTGGATCCCATGTGGATCGGCGGGCCATACACGTAGTCGGCCACGTCGGGAAGACCCAGGGGCACGTCCATGGAGGGAAATGCGAACTCGGCCGCATCGATAACACCGCGCTGAAGCGATGGTACAACCTCACCACCGGCGAGAAGAACCGGCGAGCCGCCCAGCGCCTGCCACAGGTCCATGCTGAGTCCGGCGGAGCGGACCTTGAGTCCCTCGAAGCCCTCGATGGTCTGGATGTCACGGTTCGCCCAGAACTGCTCGGGAGGCGTCAGACCGAGGGGGAATACGACGATTTCGTCGCCATACATCTCCTGCTCGAGCTCTTTCCCGCCATAGCCCCATTCCCAGACAAACAGGTCGTGGAACTCGGTGATACCACCGGGCAGGGTGTAGAACAGGTCGCCTGCGGGGAACTCACCCTTCTGCCACGCAGGGGTATTCATACCGGCGTCGAGTGCGCCGTCGCGAACCGCGTCAAAAACTTCGGGACCGGGAACGATCTCACCTGCGCCATGCAGGGTGATATCGAGCTGGCCACCGCTCATCTCGCCGACCTTTTCGGCCCACAGCGCGATGGTGCGCTCGGTCAGCGGCATATTGTTGGGAAAGCAGCTCTGGACGATCCAGCTATAGGTCTCCATCTGAGCCTGCTCGCCCTCTTCAGCTCCGGCTTCTCCGCCGCCCCCACCGCACGCGGCGAACAGGCCGACCACCAACACAGCGACGATCAACATAACGGCTGATCTCTTCATACTCACGAACCTCCCTTTGCAGGTATATTCTCCATTATCCTCCTCCAGCCCACCGGACTGCAGGAGGTACGGGTCCCAAAGAACATAGCACGATTCATGCCAACCCGGACCTTTTCAAGGCACGTGATAAAGGCCCACTGTATGGTCACTTACGGAACCGCCCGCCGCCGCCCCGCAGCACGCACGACCACGACCCTGCCGCAGTGTGCGAAAAGTTGGCAGGAAACTGTCACGAAACGGCGCACTCCATCATGATTCTTTCACAGCGTCGCCGGGCACTCCTGCACGCACCCGCGCACGCCCGGCGCGCGGCCGTCCACAAGCGAGGCGCCGCGGCCGGTCGGCTCATCTGAGATTGTACTTGTCGATTTTCCGGTACAGGGTGTTTCTACTCACGCCCAGGCGATGCGCGGTCCGGCTGACATTGCCGTGATTTGCGCGCAGCGCCGCCATGATCGCCGAGCGCTCGATCGTGTCCAGGTTCTCATCTCCGCCCTGACGTCCCGCCTCCACAGGACCCGCCTGCGCATCGAGTGTCGGGGTCATGTTGGCGGGAATGTGCGACATCGTGATCTCAGACTCCCCGTTGGCGAGGATGATTGCCCGCTCAAGCGTATTCTCGAGCTCGCGAATATTGCCGGGCCAGTCGTAGGCGGCAAGTGCCTGATGCACCCGCCAGTCGATACGGGGCGTCGGCACACCGTGGCGTGCCGCGAGTTTTTCGATGATGTGCTCGGCGAGGTAGAAAATGTCACCGGTCCGCGCGCGGAGCGGCGGGATCGTGATGCGCAGTACATTGAGGCGGTAGAAGAGGTCGGCACGGAACCGCTGATTGCGCACCTCCTCGCTGAGGTCACGGTTCGTGGCCGCGATGATGCGCGCATTCGTGGTCACTGCCCGCGATCCGCCGAGGCGCGTGAAGGTCTTGTCCTGCAGCACGCGCAGCAGTTTCGCCTGCATTTCGATGGGAAGCTCCGATATCTCATCGAGAAAAATGGTTCCGTTGTGCGCCTGCTCGAACTTTCCGGCGTAACCTTCGCGGGTTGCGCCCGTGAAAGCACCCGGAACGTGCCCGAAGAGCTCGCTCTCGATGAGAGACTGCGGCAGGCCGGCGCAGTTGACCACGACGAAAGGCCCGTCACGGTGCTCGCCCTCGTTATGAATCGCGTGGGCGAACAATTCCTTGCCCGTGCCACTCTCACCGTCGAGGAGTACCGTGGCATCGGTGGTCGATGCGAGCTGCGCAAGCCGGATACCGTTCAGAAACTGGGCATCGTTTCCTATAATATCGGAGAAGCAGTACTGGGCCTTCGGTTCGGCATCGCGACAGCCCTTCAGCGCACCGGCGCGCGCCTTGCGGAAGCAGTCGATGACGCCGATCACCTCTCCCTCGTCGTTGCGCAGGAGAATGGCGGACTTGATGAAGTGAAGCGGCCCGCGGGTCGGACTCTCGATGCGGAACTCCTTTTCGAGATAGCCGCGGCCCGTTTCGAGCGCCTGGAGAACCACCGGCCGGAAATCGACGATGTCCTCCACGCTCTGACCGATGCAGGAGGGTGCGTCGAGGTCGAGCATCCTGGCCCCCGCCTCGTTCATGTAGAGCACCCGCCCCTCGCGGTCGATAATCAACACGCCTTCGGGCAGGGAGTCCACGAAGGTTCTGAGAAGCGAATCGGTATCGAGGTCCGGAAGCGCTTCCAGATATCCGTCCGCTGCTTGCCCGCTCGTCCGGACACGGGTCCACGCCTTTGTCCATTGAATCATAGTAGGTGGTCCATACTGCTCTGATTTGTCACATTGTAGCGTTAGAATTCTGAACAGTCAACGAAATGTTGTGAGTCAGTCACAATAACCGGCCGTGTAACCCACGGGAATGCCTATACTTGCGTCATTCGATTTCACGATCTCGTGGCATGATTCTTGCATGACATCTGACAGGAGGTACCGCATGACAGATAGAATGATCGTTCCGACGGTTGCCGAACGGTACAAGATCCCCAATGCCTCGTCAAAACTAAACAAGGACGAGTTGCTGGCTCTCTACCGCACGATGTTCCGCATTCGCACGTTCGAGCTGAACGTCGAGCAACTGTTTCTGAACAAGAAGATCCCCGGATTCGTGCATCTGTACGTCGGGGAAGAGGCCGTCGCCACCGGCATGATGGCGAACCTTCGCAAAGACGATTACATCACCAGCACGCACCGTGGTCATGGTCACGCAATTGCGAAGGGCGCGGAGATGAACCGCATGATGGCAGAGCTCTTCGGGAAGAAGACCGGTTACTGCCGGGGCAAGGGCGGGTCGATGCACATCGCCGACTTCTCTGTTGGGATGCTCGGAGCCAACGGAATAGTGGGCGGTGGGTATAACATCGCCGCCGGCGCCGGGATGTCCATCAACGTAAAGGGCACCGACCAGGTCGCAATCTGCTTCTTCGGGGACGGAGCAAGCAGCCGCGGCACGTTCCACGAAGCGATGAACTGGGCCGCCGTCTATCAGCTGCCTGTCATCTTCGTGAACGAGAACAACTGCTACGCCTCGACCACTCCGGTAGAAGGCTGCGTGTCCACCGACGAGATCGCGGACCGCGCCGAAGGTTACGGCATCCCCGGCATGGCCGTCGATGGCAACGACGTGGCGGAGGTCTACGACGCCGCCAAGTTCATGGTTGAGCGCGCGCGCAACGGCGAGGGCCCTGGACTCCTCGAGTGCAAAACCTACCGCATCAAGGGCCACTTCGTTGGTGACCCCGAGCGCTACCGCACCAAGGACGAGGTGCAGAAATGGCAGAGTGAGAACGATCCGATCAAGCGCTTCCACGAATACCTCGCAGAGCAGGGAAAGAAGTGGGACAAGGACATAGAGAAGATCGAGAAGGAAGCCGAGGAAGAGGTGCAGGCCGCCGTGGACTTCGCGGAGAAGAGCGAATGGCCCGACCCCGAGGAAGCCCTCGAAGATCTGTTCACGTTCTCCCCCAATGAGTTTCCCCCGGAGGTGAAGTAATGAGAGAGATTACATTTTCGCAGGCCACCCTCGAGGCCATGCAGGAGGAAATGCGCCGGGACGACACCGTGTTCGTCTACGGCGAGGACATTGCCCGACAGGGCGGCATTTTCGGCCAGTTCGCCGGACTTCCCGAAGAGTTCGGAGCAGAGCGAGTGCTGGACACGCCCATCAGTGAGACCTCTATTGTCGGCACCGGCCTCGGCGCGGCGCTGACCGGAACGCGACCCGTCGCCGATATGCACTTTGCCGACTTCATCGGTATCTCCGGAGACGAGCTCGTCAACCAGATAGCGAAGAACCGCTATATGTTCGGCGGCCAGGCCAACATCCCCCTCGTCGTCCGTGCTCCGGACGGCATCATCAACTCCGCCGCAGCACAGCACAGCCAGTCGGTGGAGGCGTGGTTCTACAACGTTCCGGGACTGATCGTCGTGACCCCGTCGGATGCCGAGACCGCAAAGGGCCTGCTGAAGTCGGCCATCCGCCTCGATGATCCGGTCATCTTCTTCGAGAACAAGGTGCTCTATCGGGAGAAGGGTCCCGTGCCGGAAGAAGAGTACTTCACGCCCATCGGCAAGGCGCGGGTGGTGCGCGAGGGTACCGACTGTACCATCTGCACCTACTCGGTGATGGTCGGCAAATCCCTCCAGGCGGCTGAGCAGCTCGAGAAGGAAGAGGGCATTTCCGTTGAGGTCGTCGATCTTCTCACGCTCAAGCCCCTCGACATGGAGACCGTCACGGCGTCCATCAAGAAGACTCATCATGCGGTTATCGCCCACGAGGCGCCGGTGACCGGCGGTGTGGGAGCCGAAATCGCGTCTCGCATACAGAAGGAAGCGTTCTACTATCTCGATGCCCCCATCGAGCGTGTCGGCGCTCGCGACGTACCCATTCCGTTCAGCCCCGTGCTGCAGGAATTCGTCGCACCGAATCCGGACAAGGTGAAGCAGGCAGTAAAAGCCGCGCTCCACATGGCATGAGCAAGGGAGTGGCACCATGGCAGAACAAGTAACGATGCCTCAGCTCGGGCTCACCATGGACGAAGGCACGGTGTTCGAGTGGAGCAAGAAGGAGAATGACCCTGTCAAAAAGGGCGAAGTTCTCCTCGTCGTGGAAAACGACAAATCGACGGTGGACGTAGAGTCCCAGTACGAAGGCATCCTCGGAAAGATCCTCGTCGCAGAGGGTGAGACCGTTCCGGTCGGTGCCCCTATCGCGTGGATCGTCGCCGAGGGCGAAGAGGTCCCGGCCGATGCCGGCACCACCGCGGGGACGGAGGAAGCAGAAACCGCTCCCGAGCCCACGGCCGCGGGGACGGCGGCCGCGGGGACGGAGGAGGAGCAAGGCGACGGCCAGG
>CAYOFA010000060.1:0-974 GCA_964402885.1 uncultured Spirochaetaceae bacterium | reverse complement strand
GATGCCGGCACCACCGCGGGGACGGAGGAAGCAACCGAGACGCCCGCGGGCACAAGACCGGCCGCCGGAGCCGGAGCGGCACCGCAGAGCGGTGCGGCGAAAGCCGGAACGGCGGCCGACGGGTTCGTGCTCGCATCACCGCGGGCGCGCGCGCTTGCCGCCGAGAAGGGAGTCGAGCTCGCGCAGATCGCCGGCTCGGGTCCGGAGGGTAGCGTCCTCGAAAAGGACGTGCTTACCGCGATCGAGTCGGGCGCAGCGGCACCCGCTGCAGCAGCAGCCACCGCGGCCCCGGGCGCACCCGTCTATGCCACCGCGAGCGGCAAGTCCGAAGAGGTCGCCCTCACCCGCATTCAGGCGGTCGGAGCGGAGCGCATGGTGGAGAGCTGGCAGAACGTGCCGCAGTTCACCCTGCAGCGCGAGATCGACGCCGAAGCACTACTCCGCCTCCAGGCTCACTTCCGTGAGACCAGTGAGACGAGGATATCCCTCAACATCGTGCTCGCGAAAATCTTCGCGCACGCCATCGCCGCGCATCCGCGTCTGAACGCCGAGTGGATCGGCAACGGTAAGATCCGCCAGCATCCCTCGGTGAACGTGGGAATCGCGATGGATACCGCCGGCGGCCTCATGGTCCCCGTCCTCAAGGACTGCACCACCCGCGGCTTCGCGGCCCTGGCGCAGGACTGGCAGGCCACCGCCGAGACCGTAAAGGCCGGCAAAGCGGGCCCGGCCGAGCTCACCGGCGCGACGGTTACCCTGTCGAATCTGGGTATGTTCGGCGTCGGATGGTTTCGGGCGATCGTCAACCCGCCGCAGGCCGCCATTCTCGCCCTCGGCGGCGTGGAGCGGAAGCCGGTGGAGACGGCGAGCGGCATTGCGTTCCGCTCGGTCATCCAGGCAACCATCACCGCCGACCACCGCGTCGTGGACGGCGCCTACGCCGCGCGGTTCATGCAGAGCTTCGCGAAGATGGT
>CAYOFA010000059.1:15899-17494 GCA_964402885.1 uncultured Spirochaetaceae bacterium | reverse complement strand
CTCGTGCGTCGGGACCGGGCCGTCGGGGTTCTCTCGCCCCTCGGGGTTGTACCAGCAGGTTGCGATGCCGTAGCGACCGCCGCCCGCGATGTCGGAGGTCAGGCTGTCGCCGACGATGAGAACCTCATCGCGCGATACTCCGTTGAAGGGCGCGAGGGCGACGTCGAAGATACGGGGCTCGGGTTTCTGCGAGCCGACCTCGTCGGATATCACCAGGTGCTCGACGTACTCCGAGAGACCGGATCCGGAGAACCGCGAGCGCTGCACACGGGAGAGCCCGTTCGTGATGACCGCGAGTCGGGCGAGGGATGCGAGCTCGCGCACGACGTCGAGGGCGCCGGGAATGAGGAAGCTGCCCTCGGCGAGGTGACCGAGGTAGCGATCCGCCATTTCGGCCGGGTCGGCGCGGGCGCCGGCTGACTCGAGAAATCGTCTGAAGCGCTCGATCGAGAGGGTGCCGGGATCGATCTCGCCACGCTCGAAGGCGCGCCACATCTCTGCGTTGATGCGCCGGTAGACCGGGAGGTCGCGTTCGGGCTCGTAATCGAGTCCGAGCTCACCGCATGTCGTCTCGAGGGCGTAGCCTTCGGCGCGGTCGTAGTCGAAGAGGGTGCCGTCGGCATCGAGAAGGAGAACCGAGTATCGGGCCATGTATCGCCTACCAGACTTTCCGCAGGTCGACGCGCGCGGTGACGTCCTCGGTGCGGGACTCCGCAGCCGGGGCGGTGTAGACGATCTCCGTCTCGCAGGTCTCGGTGAGCTCGTAGCCGGCGGCCCCGATGCGGTAGCGCGAGACCGTATGGGCATCGAGATCGACGAGCCAGTACTCGGGCACCGCGCGCTGCTCGTAGAGCTTGAGCTTGAGCGAGCGGTCGCGCTCGGCGGTCGAGGGCGAGAGAATCTCAACGACGAGGTCGGGCGGGCCGAGCAGTCGGGACGGGGAGACGTAGTGGCGGTGCTCGGCAAGTATCACCATGAGGTCCGGTTGCACCACGTCGGTGTCCGAGAGCTGGAGGTCCATCGGGGCGTTATAGACGCGCCCGAGCCCGTTCTCCTCTATGTCGCGGTAGAGCTGGAACTGAATGTGTCGGGAGGCGTCCTGATGCGCGGTGGTCGGGGACGGGGACATGTAGTGCTCTCCATCGATGATCTCGTGGCGATTACCGTCGTCGGGGAAATGCACGTAGTCCTCGTAGGTGAGCTTCGTTCTGTGGCGGGTCTGCGGAGACATGGTTCCCCCCTTGCTCCTCTAACATATGCATCGATGCCGCCTGATGCAAGCCTCGCCGGAGCCTACGTCGCAGGACCGATGCGCGTCGTGGGGCCGTTGCGCTGTGCCCCGCGATTTCGGCATACTGGCAGCACATGAATATAGGAATTATCGGCCTGCCGAAGGCGGGCAAGACCACCATCTTCAACGCCCTCACCGGGCAGCAAGCCGAGGTGGCTGAATACACCTCGAGCAGAGTCGAGCCCAATGTTGCCGTAGTCGATGTGGGCGATCCGCGCGTGGACGAGCTCTCGCGCATGTATCAGCCGAAGAAGACGATCTATGCCGTGACGGAGTTCATCGATTTCGTCGGTGGCGGGGCTGC
>CAYOFA010000059.1:0-15799 GCA_964402885.1 uncultured Spirochaetaceae bacterium | reverse complement strand
TCGCAGGCGGAAGAGAAGGTGATGCAGCGCGTGGTGGATCAGCTCGACGGCGGCGGTGCGGTGCGGGAGCTCGAGCTCACCGCGGAGGACCGCCAGATCATAAGCGGGTTTCGTTTTCTCACTGCCAAGCAGGTGCTCCTCGTGCTCAACTCGAGCGAGGAGAACTACGGTGAGAATGCCGAGCTGCTCGAGCGGCTCGGCGCGCGCTACCCCGCCATCGAGTTTGCCGGGAATTTCGAGATGGAGCTCTCTCGAATGGATCCTGAGGATGCGGCGGCGTTCATGGAGGACATCGGCATTACCGAGTCCGCCCGAAACCGCCTCACGCGTTTTGCGTATCGCATGCTCGGCTACATCAGCTTCTTCACGGTGGGCGAGGACGAGGTGCGCGCCTGGACGATCCGCGACGGCGAGAACGCGCAGGCCGCTGCCGGCACCATACATTCGGATCTGGCCAAGGGCTTCATCCGCGCGGAGTGCTTCAACTACGAAGACCTCATGAGCGCCGGCTCGGAGGCCGCGGTCAAGCAGAAGGGCCTCTTCCGCCTCGAGGGAAAGGAATACCGCGTGAAAGACGGCGATATTCTCAACATCCGGTTCAACGTGTAACCGTCGGGGGACCTTCAGGCAACCAGCGGGTTTCGGACCTTCAGTCCGGGGAAGCGGGAGAAATCCCTGTCGGCCGACCAGAGCTCTTCCACACCGTGTGCCAGACAGATGCCGACAATTCGTGCATCGTGAACCCGTGGACCCACGGCGCGGGCGGCGCCGAGAACGTGCTCGAGGTAATCGAAGTAGATCGGGCCGGCTTCCGCGATCGCGGAAAATGACGGGCTTTCCATCCAGCGACGCACCTGCAGCAGCGCGTCATCGCGGGGAGTCGGCGGGGAGTAGATGCGAGGGTGGGTCACCACCGCCAGGAACTCGTGTATGACGGGCCAGGGAATCGCCCACAGCGAGGTTGACTCGGCAAGGCCCCGAACCGCTTCCAGCGCAGCCTCGTGGAACGAGGAGTCTTCACGGTGGGAATAGACCAGAATATTGGTATCGACCGCTATCACCCGCCGCGCCCCTCGTAGATCATCCCTCGTATCTGTTCCCAGGAGCCTTCCTCGACTCCCTCGCAGACGCCGTTTCCCCTGAACGAGTGATTCTCGAAGTGATAGCCGCGGCCGGCGGAGTGCGTGCCCTCGAGGTAGCGTCGTATGGCCGTCTCCATGAGCTCTTTCATGGTGGTCTCCTGCTCACGCGCCCGCTTTTTGAGCTCCGACATGAGCGCATCACTCAGTTCCACCGTCGTTTTCATGGTTTCATATTACAGCAAATACGGGTGTATGCAAAGTAGAATATGGGTACCCATATAACGCCGCCTGCCGGGTGACGGCCCGCGGCAAGCGGGCTGGGGCCGCCGCCCCCGGCACCCGGCGACAGTCGGCCCCCGGCCCCGGCGGCTTACGCCGCAGGGCTGATGTCGGCTTTCTGCAGCCGCCGGGAGTTGGTCACCACGTTGATCGAGCTGAAGGCCATGGCGATCTCTGCGAGCACCGGGTGCATCACGCCGATGACCGCGAGCGGAATCATCACCACGTTGTAGAAGAAGGCCCAGAAGAGGTTCTGCCGGATCTTGGTGAAGGTGGCGCGCGAAAGCTTGACCGCCCTCACGACCGCCGAGAGGTCTCCCTTCACCAGCACGATGTCTCCCGACTCGATGGCAACGTCGGTCCCGGTGCCGATTGCGATACCGACGTCGGCCTGGGTGAGCGCAGGGG
This sequence comes from uncultured Spirochaetaceae bacterium, assembly GCA_964402885.1. Classification (GTDB taxonomy): domain Bacteria; phylum Spirochaetota; class Spirochaetia; order DSM-27196; family PWMO01; genus JAAAOH01. Next base: position 14,030 of record CAYOFA010000059.1, on the reverse strand, counting down.
CGTCGTTTATGCCGTCGCCCACCATGGCCACCATCCGGCCCTCGTCCTGAAGCCGGCGTACCTCGGCGGCCTTTCGGTCGGGGAGGACCTCGGCGAGCACGCGGTCGATGCCGACCTGGTCGGCTATGGCGCGGGCGGTGCGCTCGTTGTCGCCGGTAATCATCGCCGTTTCGAAGCCGAGCTTGCGGAGCGCGGCGACCGCCTGCAGACTGTCGGACTTGACGGTGTCCGCGACTGCCACGAGCCCGAGTACGGCGCCGTCACGGGTGACGACCATCACCGTCTTTGCCTCCGCCTCGAGGGTCTGCTTGCGCCCGGCGAGTGCCTCGGGCAGCCCGATGTCGCTGTCGGCGAGGAGCTCCACGCTGCCCACCATGACATCACTTCCCGCCACGTTCGCGCGGATGCCGTGGCCGGTGACGGCCTCGAAGCCGGTTGCCTCTGCCACCTCGACGCCCTCTTCGCGGGCATGCGCGACGACCGCGCGGCCGAGGGGGTGCTCGGAGCCGAGCTCTGCGGCCGCCGCGGCAGCGAGAACCTCGCGCTCTGCGGTCGTCGAGCCGTCGCCAGCGGCGTCGGCCGCGGCAATCACCTCGGTTACTCGCGGCTTTCCTTCGGTGATGGTGCCGGTCTTGTCGAGGACGATGGTAGTCACATCCTTCAGGGTCTGGATGGCCGCGCCCTTTCGGATGAGCACGCCGTTCTGCGCGCCCATCCCTGAGCCCACCATGAGGGCGGTTGGGGTCGCAAGCCCGAGGGCACAGGGGCAGGCGATGACGAGCACCGCGATGGTTGCGTAGAGGGCGAGGGCGCCCGCGCCCATGCCGGGATTCACCCACGGCAGGAACTGCCCGGCCGCGGCGGCGATACCACCGAAGAATCCGGGGAAGAGGAGCCAGGCGCCGAGGGTTGCGGCGGCGAGCACAATGATGATGGGCACGAAGATACCGGTGATGCGGTCTGCGAGAGCCTGGATGGGGATCTTCGAGCCCTGGGCCTCCTCGACCATGCGGATCACCTGGCTGAGGAAGGTGTCGCTCCCCACGCGGGTTGCCCGTACCCGGATCATCCCCTGCTGGTTCATCGTGGCCCCGATGACCTCATCACCTTCCTTCTTGTCGACGGGCATGGACTCGCCGGTGGCGAGGGATTCGTCGAGGCTGCTCTCCCCTGAGACGACGACGCCGTCGGTCGGCACCTTCTCACCCGGGCGGACGACCATCACGTCATCTATCTGGAGCGAAGAGACGGGGACGGTCACTTCCTCGCCGTCGCGGATCACCGTCGCTTCCTTGGCCTCGAGGGTCAGAAGCTGTTTGATGGCCTGTGATGCGCGGCCCTTGGCCTTGGTTTCTATGTAGCGGCCGGTGAGGTGGAAGGCCATGATCATACCGGCGACGCCGGCGAAGCTTGCAAACGACGGGGCGAGGCCGAAGCTGTGAAGCACCGCGACGACGCCGGTAGCCAGTGAGGCAAGCGTCCCCATCGCGATAAGGACATCCATGTTGGGCGCCAGATGCCGCGCGCTCTTCCAGGCGCTCCTGATGGTGGGGAAGCCGGGGATAAAGACGGCGGCTGCTCCGAGGAGAAGCATGCCGAGGCTGTGGCCGATTTCGCCGAGGAACATGTAGCCGGCGATCATCTCCGGGAGCATCCAGAGGATGATGGGAATGGTGACGCCCCACGCGGTCCACATCCGTCTGCGGGCGTCGGAGATCTTGGCCTCGTCCTTCTCGAGCTCGGCATCCATGTCGCGGGCCGCGGCCTCGCTCTCGGAGACGACCTGGTACCCCGCGCGGTCGACCGCGGCGGAGAGGTCATCCACGGCCACGCTGCCGTCGTCGTAGCTGACAGTGGCGCTCTCGGTTGCAAGATTGACGGAGGCGGTTTTGACGCCCGGCACCGTCTTCAGCGACTTCTCCACTGCCGCCACGCAGCTCGCGCAGTGCATGCCGTCTATGCGCAGCGTGGTGCTTCGGCCCCGCTCGCTTGCCTCGTATCCGGCGTCCGATACCGCTTTGCGCAGGCGTTCCACATCAACCTGTGACGGGTCGAACTCCACCGTCGCGCTCTCGGTGGCAAGGTTCACCGAGGCGTTCCCGACCCCGTCGAGGTTCTTCAGTGATTTTTCCACGGCCTGCACGCAACTTGCGCAGTGCATGCCCTCTATCTCCAGTTGCTTGGTGGCAACCTGTTTCGTGTCCTGATCCATGTATGTGCTCCTCTGCCCGTGTCGGCTCTACCCGTGTCGGCGAAACTTGCCGATAACGTCCATTACCTCGTCGAGCTTCTGCTGCTTCTCGGTCTCGTCGTCACTCTTTATGGCGTCGACGACGCAGGTGTTGAGGTGGTTCTGCATGACCAGATCCTCGACCCCGCGCAGGGCCGATACCACTGCGCTCGTCTGGGTGAGGATGTCGATGCAGTAGCGGTCATCCTCGATCATCTTGCGGATGCCGCCGATCTGTCCCTCGATACGCCGCAGCCGCGCGGCCACTTTCTCTTTCTGCGTCTCGTCCATCATCTCTCGAGTTCATCCATTAATTCGCGGTACTCGTCCCGGGTGATCTCACCCCGTGCGTAGCGTCGGCGGGCAATCTCTTCGGGGGAATCGTAGGCCTCGGGTGAGGATCCCCACTCCGGGTTCCCCATCATTCCCCAGCGGCTCATCATGCCCGGACCCATCATTCCGCCGTGCATGCCGCCGCGTGAGCCGGGGCCGCCTCCCGGACCGAAGCCGCCGCCGTAGCCGCCGGTGAGGTAGCGATAGCCCATCCACCGGTGCGTCGAGGCCAGGCTCTCCGAGCCTTCCCCGCCCATCATGGTGTCCATCCACTGGTGCTGGGCCTCTGTCACCGCCATCTCCGCCATAACGGCGTCGCCGAGGAGCTCGAGCAACTCGGGCGGCACACGGTCGGGGTCTATCGGTTCTTCCGCCGACAGGCCGAGCTCGTCCCGGATCCGGCCGACGGCGTCCTCGACCGAGAGATCGTGATGGCTGACTTCGTCCGCGAGAAGCGGAGCGGAGATGAACGCGCTTATAAGCAGAGCAGTCAGTATGATTCGTATGTATGTTCGTTGCATAGCGGCCTCCTGGTTACTATACCCCGGTAGGGTATATCACATGATAATGCGGTAGCCGCTTGCAGTCAAGCGAGTGTCTTTCCCGGGAGCTCGGTGTTGCAGTACCGCCCGGCTGTTGCTATACCTGACGGTGGAGCACTCATGGCACATAGACCCCGCCATCAACACTACAGCGATCGCCCCGAATGGCATGCGTACCAGAGGTTTCTGCCTCTGAGCATGCGCTACACGGCGGCTACGCTTCCGATCGAGGAGTGGTGGGAATGGCGTGACGCGGACGTCCATATCGACCGGCTGCCTTTTGCCGATGCACCGCTCAAAGTCCTTCTACTCCATGGCGGAGGGGGAAACGGGCGGGTTCTCATGCCGCTCGGGCAGATGGTGCATCGCCTCGGCTACGAGTACCTTGCTCCCGACTTACCGGGCTATGGCCTGACCCGTTATGGACGGAACTCCCGCCCGGACTACGGTGAGTGGAGCCGTCTGGCGTCCGACCTCGTAGATGCGGAGATCGACGCTGACGGGCGCCCAATCGTGGTGTTCGGGTTGAGTGTCGGCGGGTTTCTGGCCTACATGACCGCCGCGCGCAACACCCGGGTCGCCGGCGTTATTGCCACGACACTCCTCGATTTGCGTCGACCCGAGGCGCGAGACGCGGTTGCCCGCAATCGCTTTTTCAGTCGCCTCGGCATTCCTCTCGGCCGTGCATTTCGCGGCCTGCTGGACCCGATCTCTCTGCCCATGCTGCTGGTGAGCAAAATGGGCCGTATCACGAATGATCCGGACTTCAGTCGGGTATTCCTGCGCGACCCGCTTGCCGCGGGCAGCCGGTTGCAGTTCCGTTTCATGCGCTCCCTTTTCGAGGCGGAGCCTGCGGTTGAGCCCGAGGAGTTCTCCGGATGTCCGCTGTTGCTGGCCCATCCGGCGCTTGACATGTGGACCCCGCCGGCGTTGAGCCGTGAGGTCTTCGACCGCCTATCCTGCCCAAAGCGCTACGCCGAGCTCGAGGGCGCCGGCCACTTCCCCTACGAGCAGCCGGGCGCAACGCAGCTCGAGGAGGCGGTCGGCGCCTTCCTCGGCGAGATCAGAAGCTGACCTCGAGCTGAGCGACGATCGTCGGCCGGACGATCCGCAGCTCCGTATCGCCGATCTCTCTGGTGCCGCCGAACTCCTCGCTGCCGGATCCGGTCGGAACCATCCCCTCCAGTGACACCCTGATGTTGTCCGACACCGTGTACTCGCTCTGCTGGAGAACCAGCACGCTTCCATCGTTGAGATTCGCCAGTGCCCCAACGGACAACTCCAGATATGAGATAAAGGTCCGACCGAGGTACCCGAAGAGGTAGTCCCTCGCCATAACGGGCGTGATCCCGGAAAGAATCTGAGACGGATCGTAGGAGGCCGGCGTGGTTGCCCCGGCCCCGCGGCGGTAGTACTCCAGCTTTGTGTCGAGATCGCCGGGAAGCATGTATTCGAGCCCCACGGTGGACTCGAGCGCCTCCAGCGCGTCCCAATCCGCGGCTGCGGCCTGCGGGGCATCCCACACCGGCATCGTCCAGGCAGCCTCCGCATAGACGCCGAGATCGCCGACGCTTCCGACGGTCTCGGCGGCCACATGCAGGTAGCGCTCGAGAGCCGGTCCCGCAGCGCTGGAACTCCCGGCACCTCCGGCGGCCGGCGCCACTACCTCGTGGATGGCGCCGAGCGCGAGGTCGAAGCTGCCCACGAGCATGCGGGCCCGCGCGCCCCACGGGAGATAGGCCGGGTCGACCTCTCGGGCCGCGGTGAAAGACGCGTGCGTGCGATCCTCGAAAGCCAGATAACCTTCGGCGACGAGGCTCCCCGCAATGGGAACGCCGGCTGAGAAGGCGGCGGTCCCCGGCGTCTCATCGTCCTCGAAGCCGGCCGGCCCTCCGCCGAGATGGGTGCGCACCGTGGGATTGAAAGCATAGCCCGTGCCCCACGCTATCGGCTGTTTCCCGACCTGCAGATCGAAGCGGTCGAATCGAAGCTGTGCCCAGGCCTGGTCGAGATAGAGAGAGTCCGCGAAGTCGTCCTGGGGGTTCTCGGCCTCCAGCGTCGTGGTCGCCCCGTCGTCGAATCCGGATGCCTGGGCGTAGGTGTAGGGGTTGAGGACGCCTGAGAGGTGCTGTCCGACGAGCTCTATATGCGTGAGAACGCGGTCGTCGGGCGCCCAGTCTCCCTTCAAACGGGCACGGGTCGCCGTGCCCACGGCGAGGTCATCACCGCGGGCCGGATCGCCGGCGTCACCGAGCTGAACCTCGCCTGTCGTCGTGAGGCTACCGTAGAGCTCGATCGGCACAGCGCCGAAATCCGCGCCGGACATCGAACCGGCCGCCTCGCTCCCGGCGGCCGCGCTGTCGGTGCCGGCGCCGTCGGCATCGTCTTCTGCGGCCGGCGGCCACGGCTCTCCGCCCCAGGGATCCTCCGCCTCCGTCCCCGTGTCCGCGGGGGAGAACGGCACCGCCACCACGAGCCAGGCGAGGACCAGCAGAGTAAGCTGCACTACGATGGCCCGCGAGCTGCGGTGTGCCCCATATCTCGTCGCTCGTCTCATCGCTCGTGCCTCCTATCTGTAGAACCGATTGGGGTTGAAGTATCGGTCATCGAGGACAACGTCGAACCGGGCGTCGTGGATCCGCAGCACCGTCCTGCGGTGCTTTCTGTGGTTCTCCATGGTGAGCTCAGTCGCCATGAGACGGCCCTCGATCCGTTCGAAGGAGTCGGCGGTCATCGTCTTCTCGTGACCATCCTCGGGGGTGTAGTACTCTATGCGAGTGACGACGTTGCGCTCCTTGTCGACGTAGTAGACGAGGTGGTCGTAGGAGCTCTCCGGATCGGTCGGGACTCCGCGGATGACGTGGGACTCACGTTCCTGGCGCATCAGCGTGAACTCGTACTCCTCGAGGAGCGAGCCGCCGCCCATGTCCTCGTAGCTGAAGTCACCGCCCACACCGCCGACAGAGCCGCTTTTCTGCCCGCTTGCGATTCGCCTGACGCGCCCGGTGCTCGGGAAGAACACCCGAACCTCGCCGTCGAGATCCTGTACTCGCAGGCCCTTGAGGGAGCGCGGCGATACGAACTCCATGTAGGACTCGTCATCGCCGCGGCCGTAGCTCTCGATGTACATGTCGCGGCTCTCATCACTGTCGGGACGGTCGTAGACGTGCATGCTGATCCGCATCGCCGAGGTCTCCGCGTCGCGACGCTCCTCGACCGATTGCATGATCTCTGTCGCGTCCTGGGCGAATGCACCCTGCGGCGACAGGCCGGCCGCGAATGTGAGCAACGCCAGCGCGACGACGAGCGCGCGCCGCGACGGTCTCCGTATCGTTCTCATCATTTCACCCTCCGTGTTTCGCGCAGCAGTGTGGGCAGGAGCACGAGGCTGACGGCCCACGCCGAGGCGATGCCGAGAAACAGAATCGCCCCGATGAGCGCGATGGATTTGAATTCTCCGACAAGTGCAAGGCTGCCGAAGCCGACCATGGTGGTCATAGCCGAGAGAAACACCGCCTTGCCGGTGTAACTGTAGGTCACCGCCACGTCGCCTTCTTCGCGGAAGCGGTGTACGAGATGTATGCCGAAGTCGACAGCCATGCCGATGACGAGCGGCACCATCGCGAGATTGATGGCGTTTATCTTCATGCCGAGAAGCGGGTAGAGCCCGAGCATCCAGATCATCCCGACGACGAGGGGGAACCCCGCGGCCGCTGCCCACCTGAGGCTGCGGAACTCCAGCGCCAGGGCGATGAGCACGACGATGAGGATGAGAATGCCCGCCCGGATGGAGCTCTCGAAGGACTCCTGCGTCCACTCGAGGCCTATCTGGACGAAGCCGGTGATGCGCTCGTCGATTCGGGCAAGGTCGGTGGAGAATTGCTCCATGGCCGTGAGGCTCTCGAACATGCCGTCGGCGGGGAGAATCGTGACGAGGTTCCGCTCGCCGCGCCCCGAGAAGAACGCTGCCCGGTAGTCTTCGGGAAGATCGGCGAGGCCGACGGGCCGGTCCACCGCCGCCATTCGTCCCACGATGTCGGAGGCGGCTCGGGAGAAGGCGTCGTCGAGCGCATTGAGTCGTCGTCCATAGGTATCCCGGTCGGATTCGATCGTCTCTATCAGCCGCTGGAAGACCTCACGGCCAGGCTCCCCGACCTCCGCGCCGATCACCTCCCGTATCATCTGGTTCCGTTTGGCAACGATCCGGTTGTCCTCTCCGAGACTGGCCACCGAGAGATCGCCGATCTCGATGAGATTCCACTCGACCCGCTGGATTTCGTAGAGCAGGTCTTCGAGGGCGGTCCCGGTGTAATTGATCTCGCGTCGGTTGCCGAGCTGTTCCCGGGCGTTTCCGATGATCTCGAGCCGCTGCTGCGCCTGAGCCTCCGAGGGAATGAGGTAGGATACCGAGCTCACGTTTCCGACAAGTGGCTCCTCCTCGAGGGCCTCGGTTAGCTCTCGGGCTTCATCCACATCCTCGGCGATGACCATGGACTGACTCGGCGTAATGCCGAGGGTCTCGGAGAGCTCGTTGTAGGTGATGATCGACGGCATGTCCTGCGGCTCGAGGTTCATGAAGTTGTACTCGACGCGCAGGCCCAGAGCCGCAACCGCAAGACCGGCTGTGACGAGGGCTCCGGCCGCCAGAACCGGACGGCGGTTTCGGGCAATCCAGGATGCGGTGCGACCGAGAAAGCCGTAGTCGATCTTGGGCAGCCGGGAGTAGGAGAGGTCCTCGCGACCGAAGAGCAGCAGCAGGCTCGGGAGAATGGTGGCCATCGACACGAAGCACAGGAGTACGCCGGTACCCGCGGTAACACCGAACTGCGCGAAGGCCTGGCTGCCGGTAAGCGCCATGACGAAGAAGGCAACGGCGGTGGTCAGCGCCGCGAGCATGGTACCGGTGCCCGCCTTCCGGTAGGTGAGGCGCAGCGCCTCCTCGGGCGCGGCACCCTCCGCGCGCATGGCATTGAAGGTCGTGACGAGCTGAATACCATAGTCGATTCCGAGGCCGAGCAGCAGCGTGCTCATAAAGCTCGTGAGCATCGTGATCTCCCCGATGGCAACACCAACGAAGCCGTAGTTGAACACGATGGCGGTGGCCAGAACGAGAATGGTCATCACGATCGACCGGATCTGCTGGAAGGAAAACAGAAACAGCACGAAGATGACGAGGAGTGCCACGAGGGCCGGAACGATCATGTCGAAGCCGAGCGCCTCCTGCTCGTCCGCCTGTATGGGCACGTTTCCGGTGTAGGAGACGCTCACCTCGGGGTGCTGCAACTCCACCGACCGCGCGACCTCGCGGATGTGCCCGGTTAGCTCTATCGTTTCCTCGAAGTCCACGGCCGATATATTCGGCACGATGGTGAAGGTCAGAAGCGAGTTGTCCCAGGCGTAGCTGTACGGCTGCCCGAGAAGGAAGAGCTCGGCGAGCCGCCGTCCCTGTCTCTCCACCGGTACGACCTCCGGATCCTCGAGGTACTCCCTGAGGCTTACGAAGAAAGATTCCATCTGCCCGTACATCTCCACGGTGTCGTTCTCCTCTTTGGTAGAGGAGAGCTCTTCCTCGGCGGAGTCCGCGCTGTAGGTCATCTCGAAGTTGTCGTTGAGCGAACGGATGATGGGCAGAAGATTCACCTCCTCGAGCATAGTGAGGCTGCGCTCGAGATCGTCGGCCTCCTGCAGCAGAAGTCCCCAGTCCGCGGCAAATCCGCGTTCGGGCTCGAGGTTGATCGCGTTTACGAGCTCCATGGCCTCGGGGCGGCGTCGAAACTCATCCACGAAAGCGCGAGCCCCGCGAGCCATTGCGTCCTTGTCGGGGCCCTTCACCACCATGAAGATGGACTCGCCGCCGTCGAACTCGTCGTTTATCTGCTCCCAGCTCGCGACCATGGGGTTGTCCGCCGGGAGCAGATCCTTCACCTGTGTGTTGGTCTCGATGCGGCTCGCCGAGAAGAGGGCAAGGGCGAGCAGCACGATTCCTGCCACGGGAATGATGCGGCGGTAGCGGGAGACGAAACGCGCCGCAGCGTCCGCGATTCGATGTTCTCGATTCATATGCTTCCTCCTCAAATAGGTAGAACGTTCGTTCTACCTCCCGGCGCACAACGACGCCGATCGTACATCATCCTCCAGGTCCGCCCGGGACGATCGCCCTCAGCCGGACCCGCCGGAATCGGCACCGCTCTCTTCCCGGGTCCTGTCGAGCCCCTCGCCCCATACACGGGGGCGGACAAACTGCTCGAACAGCGCGCTGAAGGAGTGCACCATCTCGCGGCGAAACTGATCCGGCGCGATATCATAGTGCGCGCACCAGGCATCCTCGAAGACGTACCATCCGACCCAGGGCAGAAACAGGAAGAAGAAGGTCTCCTGCATGAAGCCGCGGGGGTCCTCGAGTACCTCCGGACGCATGTACTGCCCCCAATTCTCACGGACGAACTCGCAGTTTCCACCCCATACATCGAAGAGGGGTGTGCGACCACCGCCTTTGAGCGTTTCCATGAGCATGATCCGAATGACGGGCTTGAAGCGCTCTGCCGCCCGCTTGAAGGTGTCGGTGTGCTCGGCGTAGTCCTCGAGGCTCAGCCCGCCGTGGAAGAACCGCTCGCCGGCGACCTCCTTGAGGCTCATCATCTCCGCGAACGCACGCGAGATGAGCGCGTCGAGAATGGCTTCCTTGTTGCGGTAGTGATAGTAGATCACCGATTTGGTGATCCCGACCTGGCGCGCGATCTGGTCGATGCCCGTCGCGTCGAAGCCCCGGGCGGCAAAGAGCTCCTGGGCGACTTCGAGAATGCGGGTTTTCGTGTCGGGTGCGGTTGCCGCGTCGGGTTCGTTGGCGCTCACTGTTACACTCCCTCTGCTCGGGCTCTCTATAGACCGAACGTTCTATAGAGAAGTGTAATGCGACGCGCGTGTCTCGTCAACTGTCTTTTCGATTTTTTCGGCGGCAGTGCTGCACTACTGCAGATGTTCAACCGCCCGTGACATCACCTCACCAAAGAATCGCTCCACCTCGTCATGATCCGCGGTGTCGAGCGGGAACGGGCATTCGTGGGTGTAGTCGTAGGATGGGTCGGCGGAGGCTGTCTGGATGAGCTCCTCTCCCCCGGCTGTCTGCCAGGACTCGGCAATGCCCGACGGCGGAAACACCCTGTCTTTCATCATTCCAAGGGCGATCATCCGGTTACCGACGGCGCGCGCGGCCCTTTCCCGCAGCGAGCGCAGTCGATCGGTGAAAAGCAGGCTCTTGGCGACCTCCACCTCCCATCGGCCGGCCCTGATGACCTCGACGCTGCGCGGCAGCGCCTGTTTTGCGTCGCCCATCAGTCGCTCGAAGAAGGAGACCATCCCGTCGTAGGCTGCGCTGTCGATGATGGCCTTGGAAACCGGCGATGTCCGGTCCATCACCGCACCGCCACAGAACAGAAATGCACGACTGTCCTCGAAGAGGCCCGCCGGGTCGGAGAGCAACAGTAATTCGGTCAGCGTGGCGCCGATGGAGTAGCCGAACACATCCACGCGTGCGCCTTCCGCGAAGAGATCGCTGCCACCGCCACGGATATCTCGCACCATGTCGGTGATGTCGTAGTAGCTCTGGAGACCGGAAGTGAGAAACCGGTGCGGTGCGAATTGAATCCGGTGGCTCAGCGCGGCGTTGACGAATGAGCTCTCTCTGATCTCCGGAAAGAGGCGCTTTCGCTCGTGCGAGACGCCGATCATCTCTCGCGGGTTGGACCACGCGCGTGGTGCCCGATTCATGTGGAAAGCCAGGGGGAAGAGAATGACGGGTCGCGCCGTCTGCTCGGCAAGACGATGTGCCCACGGGAGATACTTCTGCCAGGACTTCTCATTAAGCCCGTGGAGGAGGACCGTGGCCCGGTCGAAACCGCGGGCCGGGCGACCATTCCTGGGGACGAAGACGGGATATCGGAAGCGGAGGTTTTCCGGGACGTCCCGGTCGGAGGGCTGCAGCCGGCCGAAGAAGTTGCGCTCCGAGTAGGGAAGCCGCTCGATGTAGTCGCCGACGACCTTTCGGAATGTGGGGTCGGTGTTGTCTTCGCTCTCCGCCGGATGAACCCGCCAGTTCTGTGACAGGAACTCCCGAACGTGAATCTCCAGCGCGGCTCCCGTGGCCGGCTCGACGTCGATCCGATCCCGGTCCAGCGCGAAGAGGTCGGCGAGTGTATGTGAGAGTGTGGTATAGCTGTCCACAGCGGTTTTCGTGCTCATGTGGTCTCCTCCGTCCCCCGCTTCGCGTTCTTGCGCCTGAGATCGGCGATGAGTTTCTTGTGCTTGTTCAGAAGCTTTTCCCATCGCTCGATCCCGCTGCGCAGTTGTGCGGTCGTCTGGAACAGGTTGTCGATTTCGGCGAGCATCTCGCCGAGTTTTCGTTCCGCCTCGTCGGCGGGGTATTGAGTGGGGTCATCACGAAGTACCATGAAGTCTCTGAAGTAATCCGATATCTGTTTGATCTGATCGAGTGAGTAGCCGAAGAGCTGCAGGTCCTGGATCAGATGGCAGAGGTATACGTAGTGCTCCTGGTAGAGCCTGAAGCCGCCCTCGCTTCGCGCGTCGGCCTCGATAATCCCCTTGTCCTCCCAGTGCTTGATGGTGCGGGGGCTCACGCCGACGCTCTCGGCCAGGGCTCCGACGGTCAGAAGGTTCTCAGCCTCGGACCGGCCGCCGCGGCGCCGTCCTTCCTCGGGGAGGCCGACCTTGCGGAGAATCTTGGCGATCTCCTCTTCGCCGTATCCCATCTCGAGAAAGCGCCGGATGTGGCCGATGCGCTCGATGACCGATTCGCTGAAGAAGGGGACACCGGTCGATCCCCTGCCGTCCGGTTGCACGAGTCCGGCATCAATCCATCTATCGAGTGTGTCCTGCTCTATGTCCGCTCGCTCGGCGAGCTCGCCTGCCGTAAAAACCGTTCGCTCAGCCACAATAATCCTCTACGTTTGCGTTACTACGCGCTGCTATACTATACGTGCACGTGCATGTTGCATTTTAGATTAGCGTGACATATACGTCAAGGGGTATCTTTGGCCGACGCGTGGACACTGCGGGCGCCGCCGGGGCGCCGCGCCCGGCTACAGCTTGCCCCGGCGCGCGCGAGGTGATATAGCTATCGGACTATGAGCAGTCTCCTCGATTCCCTCCGTCTCAGAGATATGCATCTCGGAAACCGCATTGCCGTCTCGCCGATGTGCCAGTACTCGAGCACCGACGGCTTCGCCGAAGACTGGCACCTCGTTCACCTCGGGTCCAGGGCGGTCGGCGGGGTCGGCCTGGTTCTGACCGAGGCGGCCGCGGTGACTCCCGACGGGCGGATCTCGCCGAGGGATCTCGGGATCTGGAAAGATGAGCACATACCAGGCCTCGCACGCATCGCTTCATTCATCAGGGAGCAGGGCGCGGCCTCCGGGGTGCAGCTTGCCCACGCCGGGCGCAAGGCAAGCCACGCCCCGCCGTTCGACGGCGGCCATCGCCTTGGCCCGGACGAGGGGGGATGGACCGCGGTGTACGCCCCGAGCCCGATCGCCCACCGCGACGGCGCGCCTGCGCCTCGTGAGATGTCGATTTCCGATATCGAAGGAGTAGTGGAGGCGATGGCCCGCGGCGCGGCGCGCGCCGTGGAGGCGGGTTTCGACTCGGTGGAGCTCCACTTTGCACACGGATACCTGGTACACGAGTTTCTCTCGGGACTCTCGAACCTGCGCGAGGACGGCTATGGAGGGGACTTCGCCGGGCGCACCCGGCTTGCACTCGAGATCCTGGATGCGGTGCGTGCCCGTGTGCCCGAGCGCACCGCAGTGCTGGTGCGACTCTCGGCCACGGACTGGGTCGACGATCCGGCGGCCTGGACGATCGAACAGACGGTAGAGCTTTCGCGCGAGCTGAAGGCTCGGGGCGCCGACCTCATCGACTGTTCCTCGGGTGGCGTCAGCGCCGATCAGGTGGTGGATACGGGGCCGGGGTACAACACCGCGTTCGCGGAGCGGGTTCGACGTGAGGCGGACATCCCCACCGGTGCCGTCGGGGAGATCACCTCCGCAGAGCAGGCCGAGCACGTCATCCGCACGGGACAGGCCGACCTCGTGCTCATGGGCCGCGAGCTCCTGCGCCGACCCTACTTCCCTCTGGAAGCCGCGGCGCGACTGGGCGGCGAGATCGCGTGGCCGAAGCAGTACCGACGCGCACGCCGGGGATAATCGGCCTGCCGGAAGTCGCCGCCGGCCGCCTCAGGACCGTACAGCGCGCAGGATCTCGTTTGCCCGCGCGATCTCTTCGGCATTCACCGTGTGGGGCATACCGGGGTACAGCTGCATTTCGGCTGCGGCCCCAGCGTGTGTGAAGGCCTCATGGGTTTCCCGTACACGCTCCGCCGGGATGTGGGGATCGACATCGCTGCAGCCGAGGAACACAGGTGTGCCCTCGAGATCGCCCGCGGGACGGAACTCGGTTCCGGGCGGTCCGATGAGACCGCCGCTCAACGCAATGACGCCGCCGAAGCGGCCGGGGTGGTTGAAGACGTAGTCCGAGGCGAGACAGGCACCCTGGCTGAAACCGAGGAGCACCGTATGCGCGCGGTCCACACCCGCTGCCGCGAGCTCATCGATGATACCGTCTATGGCTGCGAACGCGGCGTCGATTCCTGCCTGATTCACCTCCCGCGGTGCGAGAAAACTCTGCGGATACCAGACATTGCCCTCGGCCTCGGGCGCCAGGATGCTGAAGCCGGTGGTGTCGAGCTCATCGGCAAGGCCGATGATACTCTGCGCCGAGGCGCCCCGCCCGTGGAGCATTACAAGCGCGCCCTCGGCATCGGCCGGGTCGGCTCCTCTTCTGACTACAGTGTGCCCGCTCGTCCAGCTCATTTCGCCACTCCTTCGGTTGCGATGCTTCGCGAGAAGATACGA
>CAYOFA010000058.1:9846-17631 GCA_964402885.1 uncultured Spirochaetaceae bacterium | reverse complement strand
CTCGTCGAGCGCGACGGCCACGCAGGCTACATCCCCTACGGAAACAGTTCCGTTTACGAGAATGATGCGATCAATGAGTTGTACTTCGGCGATCCTGATGCAACCTGGAGCGAAGTTGCACCGCTGTGGATGGAGGGATCGCTCGGGGTTGCGACCGCCCATGGCAAGGCCGGCAACCGGGGGGCGGCCCTGCAGATCCTGGAGGCGATGCACCCGTACCGCCACGATAACGGCGGCTTTCAGTACGCCGACCGCGCAGTCCCCCATCAGTTCACGACTTACAGAAGCGTTGCATCCACTGCATGGTACGTGTTGGCCGTCGCCGTGCTCGAGAACGAAGAGGTGCGACGCCTCTTCTGGAGCGGATGATGCCGTGGATGATGCCGAGGATGATGGAGCAGGCGATGCGCCGGGTGTCGCCGGCACCCGCATCGCCCGCACCCGCACCCGCATCGTCGAGACGCGCGTCTCCCCGGCTCGCCCCCGCCCTCACCCCAGTCCCCGTTCCGGTCCCCGCCTCCGTCCTCGTCCCCACCTCCGTTCCCGCCCTGGTGCGCGCCCTGGCGCTGGGGGCACTCTTCGTCGTCGCAGGCCTCGCGTTCCCCGCGGCAGCAGCTGCCGAGGCTGCCGAGGCGCCGGCGTCGCGGGCTGCGATCGTTATCCCCGATCCCGCGGCGGCCGCGGCCCGAACCCTGGACGCCCACGCGGCGACGTCGGCCGATGGAAGCACCGGCCCGCCGGCCCGCGCCGACGCGGCGGCGGCTGCCGCCCGCTCGGTGGAGCTCTCCGCTCGGACGCTCCGCGGTATGCTCGAGACCTTCGGGATCCCCTACGACATCGTCGCCGAGCCGGATGAGCTTGCCGCCTATCCGGTTGCCTATCTCTCAGGCGGCTTCTACAACGATGTCCTGGAGACCGGCTGGTCGAATGCCCTCTATGGCTACGTGGAGGAGGGCGGGGTACTGGTTGCGCCGAGTCCGGTCGGGTCGAGCCTCTATCCGCTGTTCGGTGTGCGGGATCGACTGCCGCAGAAGGGCAGATACAGGCTTCGCTTCACCGGCGATGATCCGGCGCTCTCCTACATCGACCATCCGCGGGAGCGGGAGATATCGCTCGGAAACGGACCCGAGCACATCTACGACGAGGTCATCTGGAGCCACGGCTACAGCGACCCGGGGCCGGAGGCGCGGGTGCTTGCCCGCTTCGACGACGGTTCCGCTGGTCTGGTTCGAAACTACTTCGGCCGCGGCATGACCTATCTCCTCGGTCTCTCCTGGGTGGAGTCGGTGATGCTGCCACGCGTGGGACATGACTTCGAGGCGCAGCGGGATTTCGTGAACTCCTTCGAGCCCTCCTCCGACGTCATACTTCTCTTCGCAAAGGCGGTCTATGAGAGCACGGCGTTTCCGGCGGTGTATCTGCACACGATTCCCGACGCCCGCCCCACGGCACTCATCCTCTCACATGATGTCGACGCGCAGACCTCCTTCGTGGATTCGCTGAAGTTTGCAGACCTCGCCGAATCATTCGGCGCATCGGCCACGTTCTTCGAGAACACCAAGTATTTCACCGACTGGAAGGACATCGCCTACTACTCGGTGCCCGAGAACAAGGCCGCGGTACGCGAGCTCGCCGCTCGAGGCTTCGATATCGGCTCGCACACGGTCTCCCACTACACGCAGCTCGACACCGCACCGCTCGGCAGCCGTTCGGTGACCTACGCCGAATACGAGCCGACGCAGCAGGTAACCCTCTTCGGGGAGGTGCGGGTCAGCAAGGAGCTCCTCGATCGCGACATACCGGGGCAGAACACGGTGGCGTTTCGCGCGGGCGATCTCGCCTTCCACGAGGGCCTCATCGGTGTCCTCGACGACAGCGGCTACCTCTACGACTCCACTTTCTCCGCGAACGACGTGCTGACGACCTTCCCGTTCTTCGCGACGAGACGGCGGCTTCCCTTCTCGCGGCTTTCCAACGTCATCGAGATTCCGCTGACACTCGATGACTCGCTGGGATTCCTCACCCCGGAGACCGTGGATGAGGCGGCGGCGACCTGGATCGATGTCTTCGAGGCGAACGCGGCGAATACCAGTCTGACTGTACTGCTGAATCATCCCTCCGATACGAGAGACCAGGACCACAAGCTACGGGCGCAACGCCGGCTCATGGAGCGGGCGGCGGAGATGAACGCCTGGATGGGCGACCTCACGAGCTTCGGTGAGTTCTGGCGCTCGCGCCACGCGACCGAGGTCTCGCCGGTGATGGAGGACGGGACGCTCGTGATCCGGATGAGCAGGGAAGCCGCGGAGCTCCATCCCGACCTTGCCGTGGTCGTGCGAAGCCTTCCGTCGGACGCCGGGGTGCGCCTCGAGGATGCCGAGGGGCGCGAGCTCTCATACCGGGAGATGCGGCCCGCCGGGCCGGCGGATGCCGCGTCCTCACCGCAGGCGCGCCGGGGCGTGCGTTATCTCGTCGACATCAGAAGCGCCAGTCCACGAGAATGAGATTGCGGATGCCGTCCTCGTAGTTGACGCGGCCGAGGTACTCCAGGTGGTAGCGGATATTCACGGTCGGGGATGCCCTGAAGGTGGCTCCTGTCAGCGCCGACCAGGAAATTTCCGGCTGATCGGAGCGGTAGGGGTCCTCGCCGATCTCGCCGGTACCGCCGAGCTTCACCGTGACCGTATCGCTGACTGCGTAGTCGACCTCGCTCCACAGCGCGTTGCTTATCTGCTCGTCGTTGTTGTAGCTGAAGAAGTACTTCGCCATCACGCCAAAGCGATCGCCCGGGAACACTTTGCCGCCGAGGGACGGAATGACGTACCAGACGTCGTCGGCCGGGAGGGCACGGGCCCGAACACCGCCGCCCACGAAAAACTCCGCGGATTCGTAGTTCGCCTCGATGTCCACTTCGTGCCCGATGACCCCGTCCGTGCGGTAGCCGATACCGTAGCGGGAGATCGTGTAGAAGTTGGGGGTCCAGGTGAAAATCGGCCCCAGGTAGAGGAAGGTCAGCCCTTCCCCGCTGCCGGTCTGCTGCTCGATTTTGGTCTCCAGCGTCAGCAGATCGGTGAGGCGAGCGAGAAACACCTCGTTGAGCTTGGTTTCGAAGGTGCCGTCGAAGTAGACGTCGGCCTCGAAGCTGGCGATGTTTCGAAAGTCCTGCTGTGCCGCAACGGGCACCGCGGCGATCACGATGAGGGCCGCCGTTATCAGAACCGTTGGCTGTATTCGTCGTCGTCTCATGCGGGCATACTCCTTTTTTGTTATCGTCTTTGTTATCGTCCTGGCGGCGCCGCAAATCCGCGTCGTTTCATCTCGCCCCAGCCCGAGCGTCGTCCGAGCGCGCTCACGTAGCCGCGGATGCGCAGCAGATTGCTGAACTGCCGGTACCCGAAGTTCTCGAGCAACGCCAGCGCAAGCAGTCCCCATCTGTCACGCCGCCGGTATATCTTCCGGTGCCACTCCACCAGCATGACGGCCACCGCCGAAGTCAGCATGCCGAGCGGGATGGTCGCGGCAATCACGAACCAGATGAGCTCGCCGGGGAGGAAGCCGAGGCTCAGAGCGGCTATGAAGAACACATAGCCCTGAAGCTCGATCCACGGACCGAAGAGCTCGAACACGTAATAGTAGGGTAACGCTACGAGCCCTGAACGACCATATTTCGGGTTGAGAAGCATGCTCGAATGGAAAAAGAGCACGTCGATCAGCCCTCGCTGCCAGCGATCGCGTTGGGCCGCGAGGATCCGCGGGGTCTCCGGCACCTCGGTCCAGCAATTGGCGTTCGCAGCGTACTGCACCGCGTGCGCCACCCCCGCCCGCGTGAGGTCGTGAGTGACGCGGACCACGAGCTCCATGTCTTCGGCCACCGTGTCCTTGGTATATCGCTCACTCGAGGTGAGATAGCCTCGCGAGTCCACGACATCCCGGGTACGGAACAGGCCGAAGGCGCCCGAGATGATGAGGAGGGACCCGAGCTGTGCCCACCCGGTACGGCCGTTCATGAAGGCGCGCACGTATTCCATGGTCTGGAAGCGGGGGAGCATGCGGTCGGGCAGCCGGACCTGCTCGATGTGGCCGCGATCCACGCTGCAGCCGTTCACCGGCATGATATTCCCGCCGGCTGCCACGACAGGCGTGTCGGTGTCGAGGAATCCGGCCGCGAGCTCGAGGAGGGCATCGCGCTCGAGCACGGAATCGGAGTCGATGGCGGCAAAGTACTCCTTGCGCGCAGCGTTGAGGCCGGCGTTGAGCGAGTCGGCTTTGCCGCCATTGGATTTGTCGATGACCACGAGACCCGGCAGGCGCGAGTTGCGATACACACCGCGAACGGACCGGGTCTTGAGGTACCCGTGGAGGAATACGTCCGCGCGCTCGAGCTCGAAGTGCTCCACGAGGCTCTCCAGTGTTTCATCCGTGGATCCGTCGTTCACGACCACGACCTCGTAGTCGGGGTAGCGGAGGTTCAGGAGCGCCGTCACGTTCTCCACGACGTTGAGCTCTTCGTTGTAGGCGGGAACGATGATACTCACCGATGGAAGCACCCCGGAGGTGAAGAGCATGGACAGCGGTTTGGTCTGCCAGCTCTCATGCTGTCGAACCACGCCGAATGCCGCGAAGACCAGCAGGACGAGGTAGACGCTATTCAGGGCGAAGGCGTAGAAACCGAAGCCGAGGGAGAAGAACTGCAGATAGTCGGGCACGCTCAGGGCCACGGCCGAATCGGAAACCACGGCAGTGATCACGAAGGCGCCGATCGGCCCGAGGATGGCGAATGCGAGGGTGAGCGACAGGAGGGAGAAGCGGACATTCTCGCCCTGACGCTCACCGCGTTCCCGCGACTCCTCTTCGCGTTCGAGTGCGAGGGCGCTCAGGACCTCGTCACGGGCGTAGAGCCCGTACTCCTCACGCAACCATGGATCGGCGCGTATCGTCGGGCCGATCATGCTCGTCACCTCTTCAATGGTGTGCGGGTCGACGCTGCGGTTTAAGTAGCTGAGGATGCCCGTCGCCTTTCGCGTGCGCAGCAGCATCGCGAGCACGTCGGGGGCGTCGGCCCACTTCTCGCGGACAGCGGCCTGCACGAGGTACTCGGCTCGCGGCGCCAGCGCTTCAGCGAGACCGCTGCGCACTCCCGCGTCCGAGGCACGGCGCAGCGTGTCGAGCATCCTCGCATACAGGCGCGGGTTGTGGCGGAGCACCTCCGAGAGGGCGAGTACGGCGCTCTTTCTCGTCTCCGGTACTGCAAGATGGGGTGTCACGAGGTCGATGGTGTTCTCCGAGGGCGTCTGGCCGAGGGCCTCGATGGCGAGGTTTCGGGTGTAGGTGTCGGAGTCTGCGAGATGCTCGGCAAGGTACATCGGCGAGCCGTACTGGGATGCCATCACCCGAAAGGCCTCGCGTGCTACGTCGGGTTCCTCGGCGTGGAGCAGTCCCTCCAGCGCCGTATGCAGGCTCTCGGTGGGATACCGGGCGGCAACGTCGATTACCAGACGCTGCAGCTGGGGTTGCGGCCGATCCTGGATGAGGGCCACATAGTCGAGGAGATCATCGCCGAACTCGAGCAGCACCGCGCGCATTCGCGGCTCGTATTCCGGGGGAAGCGAGGCAAGCGTATCGAGGATGGACGGAATGGCCGCCCCGAAGCCGGACTGCTGCAGCCCGTAGGCGTAGCGAAGCTTCACGAACGCCTTCGGCTCCACCTCGAGGGCATTCACCAGTGCCCGAGTGGCACGCTCGCTTCGGGAGTAGCCGAGATAGATACCCGCACGGGCGCGAATTGCCGCGCTGCGTCGGGAAAGGTCCCGGATGAGACCGAGATCCACGCCGGCCTCGATGATGGCGTCGCGGATCCTGTCACGTGTGCGCGGGTCCGGCTCGAGGCCGTCGCAGTACCACACGTAGGCCCTGAAGAACGACATCGGGTCTCTGCCGATATGTTGTGCGACGAGGGCCGTACCGGCCGATGGTAGGCCTTCGGTGAGGAATCGGCGGTACCACTCTTCCCGGCGGATCCTGCGTGTCCGGACGAATCGGGCCACCGCGAGAACGGAGGCGGTGAGTAGTGCTGCGCCCGTGAAGAGGCCGAGGAGCACAATGCCGACCGTCTCCACGCTCAGCTCCCTCCCTGCTTCACAAGATTCCGAACGAGCCCCGATACTTCCACCGACGACAGCGGCTTGCGGTAGTAGTGAAGAATGCCGAGAGAGGCCGCCCGTTGAATCAGCGCGTCATTTTTGCGATGGGAGACAAGGACGAAGGGGATGCTGCTGAGCTCCGATGAACGGCTGAGACGTTCCTTCAGCGCGAAACCGTCGAGCTTCGGAACGGTGACTTCGCTGAGGATCACGTCGGGAACGATCTGGCTGACCACCTGCATCGCCTCCACACCCTCGGTTGCGGTTACCACCGACATGCCGAGCCGCTCGAGATTCCGGATGAGGGGACGGAGGCGTGAGACCTCGGGATCGACGAGCAGCACCGTACCCGAAGCGGCCGTTCCCGAAGCCCCGGTGGGCGATGCCGCGCAGACCGTGTTCCCGCCGCTCTGCCGGGCGATCCGCAGGCGGGAAAGCCCGACCGTCTCCATGCTGCGACGAAGCTCCTCGCCGGATTTGTCCGCGTCGAAAATCTCGTTTCCCGAGACCATGCCGACGGAGGCGCTCAGCGACTCGAAGAAGGATTCGGAGTCGTTCACCTCCTTGCGGATGGCTTCGGAAATCTCCATCGCCTCCCGCAGGGTGCCCTGGAACATGTAGGCGAGCACCGGTCCGTCGAGGCGAAACATCGTTCTGTCGGTCGGATGCCCTCGTGATGCCCTGACGAAGTCCAGGATGCGGGCGAGGACCCGCAGGACGTCGTCTCCCGCCTGTCGCCCGTAGGAGGAGTTGATGCTCTCGATGCGGTCGGCACCGACGGTGAGCAGCCAGGTTTTCTCGATCTCCGCGGCGGGCATCGCTTCCAGCGTCTCGCGAAATCGTGACACCGACGGAAGCCTGGTAACCGGGCAGAATGGTGATGGAGTACCTGCGGCCGCGGTCTCTCCGTCGGGCGTGCTCACGCCGCGTATGCCCTCGTGGGTCAGGCGAATGGCGGTGAGCCCGAATCGTCGGGCAATCGTCTCCATGGTCACGGGCCGGATCGTGCCGACGTCGCTGCCCGCCGAGTCGGGAGCATTGATGTTCCAGCCGGCCGGCGCGTACAGCAATTCCGCCGGATCATCGATGCACACCAGTATCTCCCGGCGTTCCGCCGTGGTAGCCTCCATCAGCCGAAGTGCACCATCCCCCGACAGAGACACCGCCTCCGAGATTCCGGCAACGGGCTTCACCTGAACACGGGAGGGCTCCCCGCGCAGGAGCTCGGCGACGTTTCGTGGGCAGTGAAGAGCGAACGCACCGAAGCTTGCTTCCAGAACGGGGATCGCCGAGAGTGAGCCGCGAAGGTCGGAGAGCAGGATGACATCGCCGAGACGACGGTCCCCGCATTCGTCCTGGACGCGCGCGGCGAGCTCCTTCGTGTGCGGCCAGCGCCACGGGTCGATGAGGACGACCCGCTCATCGTCGAGGATGAGGTGAGAGCTCCAGCGCGAGCCGTCATCGTCTATCAAGACAAGACAGATTCGGTGCTCGGTGAGCTCGATGCGTTCGTAGTGCTGCTGAGGCTGCTGCATCTCGTCCGTCATTCGTTCCCCACGCTCCCCATTATTATCGGTTCATGACCGATTTGCCTTACCGGCGGCACGACCACGGAGTTTTTCGATACTCATCCTTGAAGAATTCT
>CAYOFA010000058.1:8140-9746 GCA_964402885.1 uncultured Spirochaetaceae bacterium | reverse complement strand
GTGGGTCACTTCGTCGAGAGCGGGGTCATGGATGACGAGCGCGTGTTCTACTTCGCTGATTCGGCGGAGCCCGGCGAGGTTGTGAACTGGCTGGAGGCTCTCGACGTGGATGTCTCTGCACCCCTCGAACGTCATTCCCTGACCATTGATCGCGCCGCCGCTACCTACTGTCCGGACGGTACCTTCGTGCCCGAGCGGATGCTCGATACGTTGAAAAGCGCATATTCGGGGGCACAGTCCGCCGGATATCCGCAGTCCCGCGTGACCGGCGAGATGAGCTGGGCGCTGCGCGGATTTCCGGGCTCGGATCGGCTCATGGAATACGAGGCGGCGATCAACACGGTCGTCAAGAGTCATCCGATAACCGCAATGTGTCAGTACGATGCAAACCACTTCGACGGCGAAACTATCTTCCGCGCGCTTCAGGTCCATCCCTACATGGTCATGGGCGGTCAGCTGGTAAAGAATCCCTACTACGCGGAAGGAGAGTAACGCCATCTCCGAGTCCAGCCGCGAACCGCTCGCCGTTCTGCATGATCTGCTGACTGCCGGCGTATTCGTAAGCATGTATACCGATCGGGATCACCTGCTCGAGTTCGTGGCTGCGGCCATGAAGAGCGTGCCGGGTATCCGTGACCACACGTTCTTCCCGGGTACATCGGATCGTCCCGGCGAGGGCGAAGGCACGGGCGGCGAGGGCGGGGCGAACTACGAGATCGATCTCCGCACGGCGAGGAAGTCCTACGGCCGCACCGTCCTCGTTATCGAAGACCGGGCTGCGTTCGATCAGTACGAAGCGGCGGTTCACAACTTCTGTAACTCGGTTGCGATGCACCTCGAGAACCTCGAGTACCGGAACCGGCTCGAGGAGCAGGTTCGCGCGCAGACGGCCGAGCTCGAGGTGAACCGTGCATTCCTTCAGTCTCTCTTCGACCAGAGTGGCGATTACATCTCGGTGATCGACCTCGACTATACCATCCTGCGGGTCAATCCCGCTGCCGTGGCTCTCGCCCGCCGAACCGGTTACGACAATCCGACAGAACCCTCGGACCTCGAGGGCCGCACATGCTACGAGGCCTACTTCGGACGTTCCACCCCCTGTGAGAACTGCCCGGCGCGGGAGGCGATGCAGACGAAGGAAACGCAAACCGCCACGTTCTCCGCCGCCGGTGTCGGCGATGATCACGTCTGGTTCGACGTATCGGCCTCACCGGTCGTCGATGCGGCGGGTAATCTGATGTATATCAAAGAAGTCGGCCGTGACATCAGCGCTCTGAAACGGATGGAGGAGAAATACCGACAGACTGCCGAGGAGAAAGAGCTCCTGCTTCGCGAGATTCACCACCGGGTGAAGAACAATCTCAACATGGTCACCAGTCTTCTGCGGCTGCAGTTCGCCGGTTTTGACGATGAGCGGGTGCGGCGCGCCGTGAACGCCTCGATCGACCGGATTCAGTCGATGTCCCTCGTACACCGGTTCTTCTACCAGTCGGATACGCAGGGCAGCATCAATCTGCGGTCCTTCATCGGGCAGGCGCTCGAACAGCTTGCCGAGACCTACGCGATGGACCGGCAGGTCCGCATCCGGTCGGAGGTCTCCGACGCC
>CAYOFA010000058.1:0-8040 GCA_964402885.1 uncultured Spirochaetaceae bacterium | reverse complement strand
CATACGAACCACGGCGGTGCCGCCGGGGGACCGCATCCGGCTTACGGTGGAGGATGACGGAGTCGGGCTTCCGGCAGCCTTCAGCATGACACACACCGACTCGCTCGGTATGCAGCTCGTCTCAGGGCTCGCCGCGCAGATCAACGGCGAGGTCAGCGTCTCGAGCGGCGACGCCGGCGGGGCCCTCGGCGGCCGCGGGATCGACGTGGGCGCCTCCGCGGCCACCAGCGGCCGCGGGACGGCGTTCACCATCACCTTTCCCCGAGACTGATTCTCCGGCCGCTACACGCCGTTTCGCGGGACGCGCTCGTCCCAGGTTCGGTTTGCGACCTGCTCCTCTCCGTCGAAGGCCTCGAGCTCCGCGTGAATGTAGTAGAAATCTCTGTCGGCGCTGAGAGCGGTCCTGGTGCGCGTGAAAACCGACCACTCACCGCGCTTCATTCGGCGGGTGTCCTCGACCGATGCCCGGGTGGCGTAGTAGTCGGCCCGGTTTGTCTCGTAGCGCTCGGAGCTCGTGGCGGAGAAGGTCAGATCGATCTCGTCGAAGTGTTTATCGCCCGAGGCGCTGTCGAGCTCGAGCCGGGATGTCTTGGTGATCTGATCGTGAACCACGCGCCGGGAGCTGCTGCCCTCGGTTTGCTGTGTCACGCTGATCGGCGTGGGGACATAGCTTTTCGGCAGCTTCGTCTCGTGTTCGGCGATGCTGCCACGAAACACGGGAAGCACCAGCCGCGATCGGCCGGCGTCGACGGACAGGGTCGTCGGTTCGGGGGAGGGCCATGCCAGAGGCCAGTAGGAGGACGATATGGCCAGAGAGATGGCGTGCCCCGGAGTCAGCCGCCGTGCCATGTAGTTCAGGGGTACACGCACGTGATAGGTCTTCCCGGGCTCGAGCGGGGTGTTGGTTTCGTGGCTCTCATCGTGGTTGAGATTGAGGAGGCCGTATGTCATCCGCTCGATGGTGCCGTCGGGCTGCACGTCGCCGAGACGCACGGCAACCATCGCGCTGGGACGATCCGTCTTGAAGGAGAGATGCAACTCGGGCATTCCGATGATGCTGAGCTCCTCCTTCAGCGCCGAGCTGCGAAAGCGCGCCGCGCTGCCGTCGTCCTGCCGCTGATCGCCGGGCCGATCCTTCGGGAAGACGTAGCCGTACCAGTCGCCGGCGGAGAAGCCGGTTTCCACTGCGCCGGGCACCGTGACCCAGTCATCCTCTCCGACCTCGACCGGTCCGGCCGGCGGCGTCGCAGTCCCCGCGGCCGCCGCCGCCGGGGACAGGGCCGCAGGGCGCAGCCGCCACTCTTCGGCTTTGATCGACGCGTCGGGCCATGAGTCGAAGGCCAGCCATCGTCCGGGCCGGGGTTCCCGGTCGTGGATGGGGTGTACGGGGTCGCCGTGCCAGACCGAGAGCACGGGATCATCCTCCACGCCGTTTTCCACGCCCTTCAGCCAGCGGTCCCAGAAACGCACCGCTTCCTGCAGGAAGCCGGCCTGCGGGGCGGGAGGGGCGAAGTGGGGGTAATGGTGCTGCCAGGGGCCGACCCAGCCCTTCTTCGGCACGTCGATGTTTTCGAGCAGGCGGAACACCGCATTGGTGTAGCCGTCTTCGAAGCCGCTTACGGCAAAGACCGGTATGCGGATGTCGGAGTAGTCCTCACACACCGAGCCGTGTTTCCAGAAATCGTCGCGAAGCTGATGGGAGAGCCAGGTCTTCAGCCACGGCTCGAGATGCTCGAGGCGCTCGAGCCACATGGTCTTCCACGCGTCACCCGCGATGCGGGGATCGGGGGGCAGGGTGCCGAGGGCGAACATGACCGATGACCATGCCAGATTGGCCAGCAGGTGGCAGCCACCCATGTAATGGATGTCGTCGGCGTATCGGTCGTCGGTGTAGCACACGGGAATGATGGCCTTGAGTTCTTTCGGTTGCCGCGCGGCAAGCTGCAGGGAGTTGAAGCCGCCCCAGGAAATGCCCATCATGCCGACATTCCCGTCGCACCAGGGTTGATCGGCAATCCAGCGCAGCACTTCCTCGCCGTCGTTTAATTCCTGTGCTAAATATTCGTCTTCTAATATTCCTTCCGACTCCCCGCTCCCGCGCAGGTCCACCCGCACCGCAGCGTAGCCCTTGGCCGCGAAGTAGGGATGTATCATCGAATCCCGTACGGCCTTTCCGTCGTTCTTGCGGTAGGGAATATACTCGAGGACCGCGGGAACCGGAGTTTCGGTCTCCGGCAGCCAGAGACGGCTCGAAAGACGCACGCCGTCACTCATCGGAATGTACACATTGTCCACCGTACGCACGGAAAACTCGCTCATGGATGCTCTCTCTTTTCGCTTTTAGGTCTCGTTTTCAGGGGTTTCTGTACGCACAGGGTAGGCGTATTCCTCTAAGAATGTAAAGACTACAGCTTGACAAGGCTGCGGTAACCGGGGAAACTCATGTTTAATGGATAGTGTACGAAATATCTTGCGCCCCGCAGAGGCGCGAGTCGGCGTCGGTTCGAGGGGCCCAGCGGGCCGGTCGACCGCCTGAATAATACCGGAAATACGGAAACGAGAGCCAATGGGACTGCTTCGCTACTTCCTGAAACGTATCGTGCTCATCATCCCCACCGTGATCGGCGTTTCGATCCTCGTCTTCCTGCTCGTCCGTATCATCCCCGGCGACCCGGTTCAGGTCATGCTCGGGGAGAAGGCGACGGAAGCCGCCCGGCAGGCGCTCATCGAGCGGATGGGGCTCGACATGCCCGTGTACGTGCAGTACTGGCACTGGTTCACCAACGCGGTGCGCGGTGATCTCGGAACCTCCATCCAGAGCTTGACGCCGGTGACCGAGGAAATCATCAGACGCCTTCCCGCGACGTTCGAGCTCGCCGGAGTTGCCACGCTCATTGCCGCGGTGGTAGGGATAGCCGCCGGCGTGACCGCCGCGACCCACCACAACACGCGGCTCGACAACGCGATCGTGAGTCTCTCTCTCGTGGGCGTCTCGATCCCGGTGTTCTGGCTCGGCATCATGTTCATCTTTCTGTTCGCGGCCCTGCTCGGCATCTTTCCGGTCTCGGGGCGCATCAGCATGGGGGCGGCGCCGGAAACGATAACCGGGTTCTATGCGATCGACTCGCTACTGGTCGGTGACTTCCGCGCCTTCCGTGATTCGCTGCATCATCTGGTGCTTCCGTCGGTGTCGCTTGCAACGATTCCTCTGGCCCTCATCGTGCGTGTGACGCGATCGAGCATGCTGGACGTGCTCGGCGAAGACTACGTGCGCACTGCGAAGGCGAAGGGGCTGAAGCGCACGACGGTCATCTACAAGCATGCGCTTCGGAATGCCCTCATACCGGTCATCACCGTGATCGGGCTGCAGGTCGGCCGGCTCCTCGCCGGAGCGATCCTGACCGAGACGGTGTTCTCCTGGCCGGGCACCGGTCGGCTGCTGGTGCAGGCGATCTACAACCGCGATTATCCCCTCGTTCAGGGCGTCGTGCTCGTGCTGGCGATGGCGTTCATCGTGGTCAATATCATCGTGGACATGTTGTATGCGCGGGTGGATCCCCGCATCCGTTTGGAGTAGGGGAGATGCAGAAGCAGAGCATTCTTTCGGAATACGTGTACAAGTTCTCCAGAAATCGTGTTGCCATCGTCGCGCTGGTGGTTGCCGTGCTGCTTGCCGTCGTTTCATTGATTGCTCCGGCCATAGCGCCTCACGATCCCCTGGCCGTCGATCTCGAACGAGAGCTCGAGCCCGGGTTCTGGGCCGGAAACTGGAGCTATCCCCTCGGGACGGACAACCTCGGCCGCGACATTCTTTCGCGCATCCTCTACGGCGGGGCGATCTCGCTGCGTGTGGGCTACATGGTGATCGGGCTCACCGCGCTCTTCGGTACGATCCTCGGGCTCATCTCCGCGTATTTCGGCGGCGTGGTGGATATTCTCGTGATGCGGGTCATCGACGTGTTTCTGGCCTTCCCGCCGCTGCTGCTGGCGCTCGCCATTGCCGCGGCGCTCGGGACCGGCCTGGAGAATGCGATGCTCGCGATCGCCATCGTCTACATCCCCATGATGGCGCGCGTGGTGCGCGGATCGGTGCTCACGGTGAAGAACCAGGCCTTCGTGGAGGCTTCCCGGGCGCTTGCGGCGCCGAACCGGTGGATCATGATCCGCCACATTCTCCCGAATATTCTGCCGGCCGCGCTGGTGTACCTCACCCTCATGCTGGCCGACGCTATTCTCTACACCGCGGCGCTGGGCTTCCTCGGTATCGGTATCGAGCCCTCGACGCCCGAGTGGGGCGCAATGCTCAGCCAGGGGCGGGAGTTTCTCCTGCTCGGACAATGGTGGGTCACGGTTTTCCCGGGTCTCATGATCGTGCTTGCCGTGCTCTCCTTCAACCTCGTCGGCGACGGGCTCCGTGAGGCATTCGATTCGAGACTGCATCGATAGGGACTCGACAGGAATATAGATGTCGGAACATTTGCTTGACGTACAGAATCTGCATATTCGTTTTCGCAGCGGCAGGCGGGACGTCCCGGCCGTCGACGGGGTGAGCTTCCATGTCGATCCGGGGGAGACGCTCTGTCTTGTCGGTGAGTCGGGCGCGGGAAAGAGCGTCACGGGGCTCTCGGTGATGGGACTGCTTCCCTCGACCGCGACGACCGACGGTGAGGTTCGCTTTGCCGGCGAGAACGTTCTGCGGCTTTCCGAGCCGCAGTTACAGGAGCTCCGCGGAGACCGGGTATCCATGATCTTCCAGGAGCCCATGACCTCGCTCAACCCGGTGTTGAGCATAGAGGATCAGATCTCCGAGACCATCTTTCGCCACCGCGGCGGGAACAAACAGGAGCTGCGCGAGCAGTCGACCGAGGCGCTCGCCATGGTCGGCATCCCGAACCCGGCGCGCCGCATGAAGGAGTATCCCCACCAGCTCTCCGGCGGCATGCGCCAGCGGGTGATGATTGCCATGGCGCTTGCCTGCGGGCCTGACCTGCTGATTGCTGATGAGCCGACGACGGCGCTCGACGTCAGCATTCAGGCGCAGATACTCAACCTCATATTCGACCTCAAGAAGCGACTGGGAACCGGCGTGCTGTTCATCACCCATGACCTCGGCGTGGTTGCACAGATCGCCGATCGGGTCGCGGTGATGTACGCGGGGCAGATCGTGGAGCATGCGACGGTGGAGACGCTGTTCGAGCATCCCCGCCATCCCTACACCGAGGGGCTGCTCGGGACCATCCCGACGCTGGAGGGAACGCAGGAACGTCTTCAGGCCATCGAGGGAACCGTCCCCGATATTGCGGATCTACCCTCCGCGTGCAGGTTCCATCCCCGCTGTCCGCATCGAATGGATATCTGCACCCGTGAGGATCCCGGGGTGTACGAGCGGGACGGCGCGACGGTGCGCTGCTGGCTCTATGAGGAAAAGCGGGGCCTCGCATGAACACGAACGAAACACTCGTAGAAGTCGAAGGACTCAAGAAATACTATCCGGTACGGCGTCCGAACCATCTTCTGGCCACAGATGAGCTTCGCGCGGTGGACGGCATCAGCTTCACCATTCGCCGCGGCGAGACCCTCGGCATGGTGGGGGAGTCGGGCTGCGGAAAATCGACCACCCGGAAACTGGTGCTGCACATTGAGCCTCCCACCGAGGGCACGGTCCGGTTCGCGGGCGAGAACGTCGGCGAGCTCAAAGGGGCCGAGCTGACCGCCTTTCGCCGTCGTGCGCAGATCATCTACCAGGATCCCTACTCGAGCCTCGACCCCACCTGGCGGGTGGGAAGCATCATTTCCGAGGCCATGCAGGTGCACCGCATGTACCCCCGACGGGAGCGAGTCGATCGGGTGGTGGAGCTGATGCGGATGGTGGGCCTGCGCGACGATCAGTACCGACGCTATCCCCATGAGTTCTCCGGCGGACAGCGCCAGCGCATCGGCATAGCCCGAGCGCTGGCGGCCGGGCCTGAGTTTCTCGTGGCAGATGAACCGGTGTCCGCCCTCGACGTATCCATTCAGGCTCAGGTGCTGAACCTGCTCAGAGAGCTCCAGACGAGCCTCGATCTCACCTATCTCTTCATTTCCCACGATCTCAGCGTCGTGAAGTACATGAGCGACCGCGTCGCGGTAATGTACCTCGGCCATATCGTGGAGACGGCGCCGACCGAGCGGCTTTTCGCCGAGGCGGCGCACCCATATACGCAGTTGCTGATGCAGTCCATACCGCTCCCCGATCCCAAGCGCGGCGCGGACTTCGGTGCCCTCAAGGGCGAAGTGCCGAGTCCGATCAATCCGCCGAGCGGTTGCCCCTTTCACCCCCGTTGCCCCTACGCCATGGACATTTGCAGGCATCAATACCCAAAGGAACGCCCGCGTGGAGAGAACCACGTCGTGGCGTGTCACCTCTACCCGGAATCCCCGGCGGACGGGGATCCACAAAAGGAGACCACATGAAACACAGTGGCACCACGATGCGGCTCGTAATTGCGAGCTTCACCCTGCTTCTCGTCGCAACCGCGACGTTTGCCGGAGGCGAACAGGAAGGCGCTGCCCCCGGGCAACCCTTCGTGATCGCTCGAAGCACCGACGCGCGCACGCTCGACCCCGGTTACGCCTACAGCGAGGGCGAGATCGACCTGATGTTCCATCTCTACGATGGGCTGGTGCGGTTCATAAACGACGACCTCGATGTCGAGCCCGCGCTGGCGACCTCCTGGGAGACCTCGGACGACGGTACGGTCTGGACCTTCGAGCTGCGTGAGGGCGTGAAGTTCCACGACGGCACCGACTTCAATGCAGAGGCGGTCGTCTTCAGCTTCAACCGGCTCATCGACGAGGATCACCCCTTTTACGGGCTCGGAAGCTATTCCTACTTCGACTACCTCCTCTCCGACGCGATCGACAGCATCGAGGCCGTCGACGAGTACACCGTGCGCTTCACCCTCTCCCAGCCCTTCGCTCCCTTCCTGACCTACATGGGCTACTACTCGGAGTTCATCGTGAGCCCGACGGCAGTGCGTGAGCACGGCGAGAACTTCTTCCGCAATCCCGTCGGCACCGGACCCTTCGAGTTCGTCGAATGGCAGAAGGATGAGTACATCACCATTCGCCGCAATGAGGACTACTGGGGCGAGGCACCCACGGTGGACGAGGTCATCTGGAAGGTCGTTCCCGACGCTTCGACACGGCTGCTCGAGCTGCGCTCGGGTCAGGTCCACGCGATCAAGGGCATCGTGCCGAACCAGCTCGATACCATCGAGGGGAACGATGACCTCGTGATGCACCGCGTGGCCGGCGCCAACCTATTCATGGCCGTCTTTAATAACGACGCCGAGCCGGTGGACGACGAGCGCGTCCGTCAGGCGATCCGCCACGGCATCGACCTCGAGGCGCTCGTGGACAGCGTCTACGGCGGCCTCGGTACGGTCGCCGCGACTCCGATGCCGCCGACGGTGTTCGGCTTTGCCGACGACCTCGAGCCCTACGAGTATGATCCCGAGCGATCCAGAGAGCTTCTTGCCGAGGCCGGTTATCCCGACGGCATTTCGGTGACGATTCACAGTTTCATCCAGGCGCGCCCGTACGTGCCGAAGCCCCTCGATGCCGCGCAGATCATGGAAAGCCAGCTGGCGGAGGCCGGCATCGACGTGACCGTCGAGTCCAATGAGTGGGGTACCCACTCCGACATCATGGATAACCATGACCATCAGATCGCCCTGACGGGGTGGTATGACGTTCCCTATCCCAGCAACTTTCTGCGGACCATGCTGCTGGTCGGCTCCGATACCAACTGGCAGCCCGAGGAGATGATGGACCTCTCGCGCAGCGCGCTCGCCACCTACGACCGCGACGAGCAGGAGCAGATCTATCGTGAGATGCAGGCGATCACGCATGAAGAATCACCGGTGATTCCCATCGCGCACAGCGACTACACCGCGGCCTCACGCGTGGAGGTCGAGGGCCTGGAGCTCGACGTCATAGGCACCATCAAGGCTCACAACGTTCAGTACTGATTCGATGCGCCACAGGCGTTTCACGGGG
>CAYOFA010000057.1:5621-17835 GCA_964402885.1 uncultured Spirochaetaceae bacterium | reverse complement strand
CCGTTCGGTCCCACCTCCCGGAGCACCGCGTTCTTCGTCGCCTCCGTCCCCGTTCCGGCGGTCGTCGGGCAGGCGATGAGCGGCAGGCGCCGCGGGGTCGGCTGTCTGGATCCTACGCCCTCGAGGTATTCGCGGATGGAGCCGGGATGCATGACCGCGACGGCCGAGGCTTTCGCCGCATCGAGCGCGCTTCCCCCGCCGATACCGATGATGACCTCGGCCACGCGCAGGCGCGCCGCCGCAGCGATCTCATCAACATCCGACGGGGACGGTTCCCCTGGGACCCGGGCATCGCCCGCGTATCCGCCGTTTTTCTCCAGGTCCCCGATGAGCTCCCGCCACTGGGGAAGCTCACGCACCGAACCCGAGCCCGTCACCAGAAACGCCCGCTTCAGACCGAGCCGGTGCAGAAGATCGGGGATTCGTTTGAGGGAGCCGGGTCCGAAATAGAGCTCCGGTGTGCGCGTCACAAAAAAGCCGTCCGCCATCGTTCACGTCCTTGTTGGGAAGATGTCTTCTCTTCAAAGCGTAACCGGAGCAGGGCGCAGCTGTCTACGCGGTTGCGGGGCCAAGCGCCGCGACTGGACGTGTGATCGCCGTGATAGCTACAGTCGCAGTCCGCCGCCGAGGGACACATCGAGGCCGCCGCTGCGGTAGTCGTTGCTCTCGACCTTGTAGGTTACCCCGCCGATTTCCACCTCGGTGCTTTCGAAGCCGAATTCGAAGAGATAGCTCAGTTCGCCGAAGAAGAACCATCGCTGCGCGTCACCGAGGAACACCTTTGCACCGACTGTCGGTCCCACCATGACGGTGTTGAGATTGAAGGTCGCCGAGTCGCCCTCAGGCTCATACTCGAGCTTGAAGCGGTAGAAACGGGGTCCGGCCACGAGACCGGCATAGGGATCGAGAGCGGTCGTCGGCCCCGCCTGCTCGGAAAGCTCGCGTATGTGCACCATCGCACGACCGAGTATGGTGAAGTAGTAGGAGTTGACCTTCCAGTCGCTCCCGGAAGTTACCAGACTACAGAGCACGCAGTACCCGAAATCCACCGAGCCGCCGGCGCTGATGACGACGTCGCCGAGGGGGAGGACGCCGACATCGACAACGGGCGCAATGTGGGGATATATGAACCCACCGAGGCCGCCGGTAATGCCGATGTCGATGTTGCCGGCGCCGATAACGGCCTCGCTGCCGGAGTCGGCTGCATCCTCCGTCCCCTCCTGGGCGAGGGCCCCGGGGACCACGAGCAGGGCGATGAGCGCCGCAAGAACCGTTCGTCTGGTTGTCGATCGCATAAGAATCCTCCTCCAGCACAGCACTGGGTGTGTATCGGGCTCGCGGAACGCGGCCCTCAGTGAGGACAAAAGATTAGCGCGAAGCTCGGCTATTCTGCAAGCGCCGCCGGTGCGGCTGCCGCGGCTCCCGGGGCTGCCGCGGCTCCCGACGCTGCGGCGGCTCCCGGGGCGCCAGGCCTATCGAACCGGCGGGTTTGTCTCCAGAACGCTCAGGTACTTCGTTTCGCGGTACTTCCAGTAGAGCACGAGCATGCGCTCCCACGAGGGCGACATGGCGATGGTCTCGATGTAGTTGCTCGGAGCATTCTCGATGAGCCGGATTCGGCGGCCCCCATCGATGTCCACGATGGAATCGAAGAAGGTCGCGTCCCCGGTTTCGGCGCGGTAGCGCATGGCCGACAGGGTGCGCCAGTAGTCGGGCTCACCGACGTTCGACAGGTCGAAGATCTCGGGAGGAAAACTCACCCTGTGTGCGGAGCGACCACGGCCGAAATTGACGAGCAGCCGCCGGGGGTCCTCATCGTAAACCCACCGCAGAGCGACCGGCAGGCGCTCCTCGTCCGTGTCGGCGAGGAGCTCGAAGCTGTAGGTCCGCTCGTAGGCGATTTTCGAGACGCGGCTCCAGCCGCTCAGGAGGCCTTCATCCGTCGGTTCGTGGTATCTGAAGTCGCGGTAGGAGGCGAACTCGCTGATGGCCTCGGTGCGAGCCGCCTCGTCGATGACCGGCTCGAGCTCGAGGGTATCGAGATCCACCCGGTAAATGTCACCGAACTCGCGGATATGGGCGCGCTCGCGGTCTATCTCCTGGCGAGAGGCGTAGTAGAGGTAACCTGTCGAGTCCGACACGGCCCGGATCCCGACCATGTACTCATTCCCCTCGCCACGTGTAGAAACCTCCACGCGCTCGGTGAACATCTGCGAGCCGTTCTCGATGTAGGTTTCGTTGAAGGTGATCCGTTCTTCCGGCGGGACTGTCGCGCAGGAGGCCAACACGGCGAGTACCGCAAGGGCCGTCGCCATAGCAAGAAGCCGCTTCATCATGGGGGAAGTGTATGTCCCCGGGCCCGCACAATGCAAGGCGCCGTTGACGCGGGTGGCAGGAGCTCTGCACAATGTCCGTATGAAAAGCTATCGAAAAGAACTCTGGTTCAATACCGACAGCCGCGTCGCCCTCGTGAACATCACTCCACAGGTTCAGGAAGCGTTGCGCGACAGCGGCGTGCAGGAGGGCTTTGTACTGGTAAACGCCATGCACATCACGGCCTCGGTCTTCATCAACGATGACGAGTCCGGTTTGCATCAGGACTACAAGGAGTGGCTCGAAGAGCTCGCCCCCCACGAGCCGGTGTCGAAGTACCGGCACAATGTCGGCGAAGACAACGCCGACGCACACATGAAGCGACAGATCATGGGCAGGGAGGTGGTCGTCGCCATAACCGACGGCAAGCTCGATTTCGGGCCCTGGGAGCAGATCTTCTACGGCGAGTTCGACGGTGGGCGGCGAAAGCGCGCGCTCGTGAAGATCATCGGAGAGTAGGGGCTTCGCGATAGAGTCGCGCGAGCTCGTCCACCTCGAACCGGGGGAACGCGACCGGACGGCCCTTGCGGAGGCTCGTCACGCGGCCGTCCCCGGTGCCGGCGCCCGCCCCGGCTTCGATCGCCCGGCCGATCTCCCGCGCGTCGATGCCGGCCTCGTTGAGGCGTTCGAGGAGCGGTGCTGCACCCTCGGGTCGAACCGCAATGATCAGACTGCCGGAGCCAATCAGTCCGAGGGGATCGATGCCGAGCGCGGAGCAGAGCGTCTCGGTTTCGGGGTAGGGCGCGAGGCTGCCCATTTCCACCTCAATGCGAACGTCCGCAGCGCGCGCGAGCTCTTCGAGCGCGGTTGCAACGCCGCCCTCGGTGACGTCGTGCAGCGCGACGGCGAGCCCGCTCTCGGCGGCGAGACGCGCCTCGGGCAGTATCGCCAGGCGATCGGTGAAGTGACGGGCCGACTCGATGACCGCCGGGCTCACCGCCCTGGAGCTCAGCAGGTCCGGGAACTCCGCCGCGATGATGGCGGTTCCCTCGATGCCCGGGCGCCCCGTCATCAGGATGCGGTCGTCCGGGCGTATGTTTCGCTTGTTGAGGAGACTGTCTGCGGCGCTGCGACCGAAGAGTGCGCCGGAGACCACCGGACGGCGCACTGCGTCGCTGATCTCGGTGTGTCCTCCGACGACCCGAATGCCGAGCTCCTGTGCCGTGGCCAGCATCTCCCGGAAAATCCCCCGTATCACGTGTCCCGTGGTTTCCGGTGGAAATATGGCCGTGGCGAGGAACCAGCGGGGAAGCCCGCCCGAGCATACCACGTCGTTCGTATTGATGGTGATTGCGTAGCGGCCGATGTGATCGGTGGGAAAGGTGATGGGATCACTCTTGGCGAGCAGCACCTCAGAACCGTCGAGACCGACGGCCGCAACGTCCTCGCCCACTCCGGGACCAATCAGGACATCCTCGGATTCCGGAACCTCCTCCAGCAGGGAGGCGAGCATGTCGTTGGGAAGTTTCCCCGTCTCGAGCGGGCGATGCCAGCGCAGGATGCCCGGGAGCTCTCCGAGTGACCGCACGACGTAGTCGGGAGAAATCTCTTCCATCCACGGTTTCGTCTCGTCCCCGCGAATCAGTGCGGTCCAGCTGCCCGCGCCGGCTCCCGCGTCGATGTCGTGGCGATAATCGCCCACCATCAGCAGGTGCTCGGGCTGCACGCCCAGTCTGCGCGCTGCCTCGAGCACGCTCCCCGGATCCGGCTTCAGGGGCTCCCCCTCGTCCCGGGTGATGACGAGCTCGAACCAGTCTGATCGGAGGTGCTCGAAGTTCTCGAACGCCCGCTCGACGGATTCACGGGTGTTGCGGGTGAGAATCGCTATTCGCAGTCCGGCCCGGTGCAACTGCTGTACCGTCTCCTCCGCGGCCTCATTCGGCAGGCTTTCGGCGGCGGCACGTCGCTCGTGGCCCAGGAGAATCTCCTCGGCCTTCGCCCGGTCCTCCCGCGTTTCACGGGATTCAATGAATCTGAGGATACCCTCATCGGGCGGGCAGCCGATCTCGTTGCGGATCAGGTCGAAGTCCAGCACGCCGGGCCGCGTCAGGGTGCCGTCGAAATCAAAAAGAACGGCATCGATTCTTCCGGTGCTCATGAGCACATCGTACACGCTTGCCCGGCGGCGGGGAACCAGTTGCTATCGCCCGCGCCCACGCCCGGCGAGCCTGAGCGCGTGTGCGCACACCCCGGCAAGTATCAGCATGCCGGTCACTCCCAGCGGAATCGCCTGGACACCGAAGGCATCCACCGCGCTCCCGATTATCGGCGGGGCAATGACGGTTCCCAGCCCGGCCACCGCCAGCACCACCGATGAAACCTCCTCGGCCGAGCCGGGAAAGCGCCGTCGCATCCATGCCAGACCTCCCGGGAAGACCGGGCCGCAGAAGAAGCCCGCGGCCATGTAGGCAAACGGCGCCACCGATACCGCCGTCGCGGCCAGGGCCGAACCGATACCCAGCACGATAGTCCAACTCACCAGGACACCGGGCGTGACACGGAGACTGACCGGTGCCGCCGCAAGCCTGCCGGCGGTAAGGGCAAGCCAGAAAAGGCCCGCGTATCGTGCCGCCGGCGCTGCCCCGTGGGCCGGGGTGAGATGGGTGGGGATCCAGTTTCCGAAGCTCGCCTCGCTCGCCATGTAGAAGAAGTAGAGGACGATGAAGCCGGCTACGGGGAGGATGAAGGAGCGAAGTGAGAGGGGCTCGCGCTCACGTACCGGCGCGTCTTCCACGTGGATCCGGTGCGTGAATGCGAAGTAGAGCCCCAGAGCGACGGCCAACGCCGCTACCGCGAGATACACGGGTGCGTGGGCTCCACGGGCGGCAAAGGGGGCGGCCGCCATCGGGGCGAGCACGGAGCCGACCCCGAACATGGCATTGAGAGCGTTGAGTGCGGCCGGTCCGGCCGCGCCGAACACCCTCCCGATGAGGAAGTTCATCGTCACGAGTCCGCCGAAGCCGAGGCCGACAACGGTTGCCCCGGCGAGGGTCAGCGGCCAGGTCGTGCCGAAGGCGACACCGAGGAAGCCGAAAGCGAGGGTGAAGATTGCGCCGGTTACTACCCGCAGCGGTCCGAAGCGACGGGCAAGGAAGCCGGAGACGCTCAGTCCCGCCGTGGCCCCGATGAAGTGAAAGGTCGTTATGAGGGATACCACGGTCGCCGTGAGCTCGAAGCGCGCGCGGAAGACACCGTAGAACGGGCCGTACAGTGACTGCGCCGCGCCAATGAGCACGAAGCCCAGGCTTCCTGCCACGAGCAGGGCAGTGCGGGCGGGGTCGGCGGTCAGGCGCCGGAGGGTATTCACGACCGAGGTTCGTCGGAAGGGCGCTCGGCCCGCCCCTCGGGACCGTCAAACATGTGGGTCACCGTCCGGCTCACTGCGTTCGCCCCTCGGCCCTGCTACTCCCGCGTGTCGTCGAAGACGACGGTGCTCTCGCCGATCGTCAGGACGTCGCCGGGCTCGAGTTTCTTCTTCTTCACCGGCCGGTTGTTCACGCGGATCTCTTCATCTGACTGCACCGTGTAACTGTTACTCTTCTCGTCATAGACGACGGTCGCCGCGGCGCCGCCGGTCCCGGGTCCGCCACCGGTCCCGCCTCCGCGGCCTCCGGCACCACGGCCTCCGGCGGTGCCGGCAACCGTCACATCCGCCGACTCGCTCGTCCCGACCACGGTCTGTCCGCGCTCGAGAGGAAAGACCTGCGTGCGATCACCGAGGACCTCGAGGTTGGCGTCGCGTCGTCGATTGGCGAAGCGCAGGCGCCGGATGACCCACCAGCCGAGAAGGGCGATGATGAGCGGAATAATGAACAGCGGCCCGTATCGCTCCGACGGTGTCCCGAATATGGTGTTTGCGAAGTAGAACCGCGAGGTCTCGGCCACGACCCCCGGGCGCCGATACTCGACGCGAACGTACTTGCGTTCGGCGGGGGCGACCGTCGCGCGATAGGTAATGCGATACTCCCCGAGGACCCGCCGGCGAATGTCTTCATACACCGCGGCGAGCTCCTCCTCGTTCCGCGCGTCATATACGCGCCCGCCCGATTCGGTGGCGATCTCATCGAGGTTGTAGTCGCGATCCGGCGAAAAGTTCACCGCGTACACCGATATTCCCTCTCGCTGTGCGCGCTCCACGGCCTCCCCGTAGCTGAAGAGGCGGTCGCCGTACTCGGGATGCTCCTCCCCGGTATACTCGTAATAGGGGTAGTTCTCGCCGTCGGAGAGCACGATCAGTACGGTGCGTCCCTGCGCGACAGCAACGTCGTCAACGGCTTCATGAATGGACGCATAGAGCTCGGTAAAGGCTTCACGGCGCTCCGGGCGCTGGATATCGTCGAGGAGCGACCCGATGCGGCCGGTGTCGCCGGTCGGCTCGGCGTGCATCGTATAGAACGTATTGAAAGAGGCGAGCCCCACCTCGTCGCGAGGATTGTCGATGCCGGAGAGGAAGGTCCGGATGGCAGACCGGGCATGGGCGATGCGCCGGTTGGAGCTCTCGTCGGTCGGGCGACCCTCGAGGGTGTCGTACATGCTCCCGGAGTTATCGACGAGCAGAAAAAAGGTGATGCCTTCCTCGGCGGCTGCACCGGCGTTGAAATCCGTGACGGGAACGGGCTCGAACTCCTCGCCGTCTGTGGACTCCGACACCCGGAAGTCTCCCTGGCTTGCACCCTCGATGGGCTCCCCGGTGTCGTCGGTGAGGCTCACGTACAGATCTACGAGCTGCCGGGTAAGCAGGCGCGAGGCATCGATCTGGGAGATCGTGACCGACTGTGCCGTCACGAAAGCGCTCGAAAGCAAGAGTATCAGCGTGGCTGCAATGGCACGTTTCATGTTCTCCCTCCTACTCGGGCCGGTAGAATAGCTTCGCCGTTCCGATCTTGATTACGTCCTCGTAGCGAAGCCGCGTCTGGGTGACGGCCTCGTCGTTGACGATGACCTCGGCCCCGGAGGCAGCGGAGATCTGAAGCTCTCCGTCCTCGGCCCAGATGCGTGCGTGGGTATCGGCGACCTTGTTGTAGCCGGTGAGGATGATATCACTTGCCGGCGAGGAGCCGACGGTGAAACGCTGCTGGTTCAGTATGAACTCCGTGCCCTTGCGGCCCCCGTTGAGGATTCGGAGCACGCCGTGGGAGAGGCGCTGCTCGATGAGGGCGTAGGCAAGGGCGATGAGGAGCCCGAAGAGAAGCAGGCCGATGAGTCGCGACAGGGCGATACCCGGAAGGACGAAGCGGGCATACTCGATGGCGGCTCCGCCGAGGATGCCGCCGATGAGCCCCCCGGCCACCCCCATCCCGATCTTCAGCCGCGAGCGCGCCCGAAACCCCTCCGCCGCGCCGACGAACACGCCGAGAAGCGCCCAGCCGACGACCCGCGCGAGCGGCAGGCCGATGAAGGTGATCTCTCGTGCGCGGCCGAAGACCATCTCGCCGAGAATGAAGAGCGCCGCCTGCCCCACCAGGAATCCGACAATGCCGCCGAGAAGGCCTGTGCCTCCTCCCACGAGTATCGCCTGGCGAATACGGCGGGCGTTCCCGGAGATGAGACCCTCCGCAGAGCCGAAGAAGGCGCCGAACACGAGTCCGAAGAGAGCTCCGGACAATACGGTGAATGACAGGACGGACGGAAAGCCGGCCTGTAGCCGGACCAGTGTTTCCATGATGGGCCAGGCTGCCAGACCTGCCAGCAGCCCGAGGCTCACGATGATCAGCCGTCGGATGGTCGTCGTCATTGTTCCTCCTCCGCGAGGTCGGGGTCTGTTGTTGCCTCCACGCGCTCGATGCTCAGGGACTCGGTCTCCTCATCATAGCTCACCTCGAGCACCCGGCGGTCGAGGGGGGAGAGCCGAAGTGTCGCGGAAGCCGAGGCGTCTCCGCGGCGCAGGGTAACCCGGCGCTCCCCCGGCATGAGACGCAGCTCTATTGGTTCGCCGTCGGGCTGGGGCACCGGCTCGAGCGAAGCGATTCGCCCGCCGCGCAGATAGCGCTCGGCGTCATCGACCCGGAGGGTGCTGCCGGCGGCCACACCCTCGAGGCGCACCGCCGCGGGGTAGGGGGTCAGATCGGTCTCCACCGAGAGATCAGTCTGATAAGACTCGACGAGCAGCCCGTACTCCTCGTCGAAGAAATCCTCGGCTGCGATGCGGAAGCGATGCACCTGGCCGGTGGTGAGCTCCTCACGCAGCTCGGAGGTGAGCTCCACCCACTCTCCGTCCCGACGCAGATCGACCGAGTAGGGCACCTCGAGCGGCTCGCCCGTTGCCCGGTTGGTGACACTGAAGCCGACCGACAGGGGGAGCGCCGGCGGCGGTCCCGTCTCCACTGTAACCCGTCGCCCCTCCACCGTACGCGCATTCTCCCGCTGAACGCTGCGGGGGCGCAGGAGGAAGGACCGCCAGATCAGGTCCTGCTCGGCCATGATCTTCAGCCGGTAGGCATCCGACGGGAGATAGACTGTCTGAGATCTCAGTACGAAGCTGTTCTCCGTTTCCTGCTCGGGATCGGGGCGAAACCGCAGTCGCGCGTCTTCGACGGCCGGAATCGTATCGTTGTCGTCGAGGAAGATGCGCGCGTCGACGTAGGCTTCCTCCGGGAGCTTTCCCTGCCGCGGCAGGCGTACGGCGACCTCGAGCGCCCCGTACTCGTCGGGATAGAGGTACTCGTAGTGGTAGCCGTTGAGATAGGCCCACCCGCCGGCTCCCCCGATGAGCAGGAGCAGTACCGCAGCGAGGGCCGCGGTCAGCCGTTTGCCGCGGCTCGCCTTCTTCAGCTCCGCGCGCTTTCCCTGCAGGAAGTCACCGATGATCTGGGCGTCGGGCACACGCACCCGCCGGTCGAACACGCCGTCGAGCTTCGCCAGGACTGCGTCCATCGACTGAAAACGCCGCTCGGGTTTCACGCGCATGCAGCGGCGTACGAGCCTCTGAGTGGTCGCTGAGATCTTCGGGTTGTGCTTGCGTGGCTTCGTGTACTTGCCCTGCTGGATGCGGCGGATGGCGTCGGCGCTGATGGAGTTGGGAAAGGGCTTCTTCCCGGTGGTCATCTCGTAGAGCATGACGCCCATGGCGTAGATATCCGCGCGTTTGTCGACACTGCGCGAGTCGGCATACTGCTCGGGCGGCATGTATGAGGGCGTACCGAGGGTCATACCCTCTCGGGTCAGGCTGTCTTCGGACTGTCCCCCGTGGATGCTTGCGATGCCGAAGTCGACGAGCTTCACATGTCCGTCGGTGGATATGAGGATGTTTCCCGGTTTGATGTCGCGATGCACCACACCGCGTTCGTGTGCGTACTGAAGCGCACGACATGATGAGCGAAATATCCGCAGCGCGACGTGCTCGGGAAGATAGCGTTCCTTTCGCAGCAGCGTCTCGAGGGACGGCCCGTCGACGTACTCGAGGACGATGTAGTAGGAGGATCCCTCACGGAAGTGATCGTAGACGTTCACGATGTAATCGCTCGTGAAGTCCATCATGATCTGCGCCTCCCGCCGGAAGCGCTCACGCATCGACGCATCACCGCGAAGGGTGAGCTTCTTGATGATGACGAACCGGGAGAGGGTGGGATGTTCCGCCTTGTAGACCGCTCCCATGCCGCCGGAGGCGATCTGCTCGACGACTTTGTACTTACCGATCTTCGCCGGAAGCTTCGCCATGTGACAGGTCCCCTTTCGAGTTCAGTATGATGACGTCCCGGGACAGATCTATCGGACGTTCGGGCGCGAGGACCGCGATAATCTGCGCATCGGGATTGTGCAGCTGCACGTATCGTCCCTCCGCCCGTACCGCATAGGCACCCGGCACCGGTCTGTGACCGCCGAAATGCAGTGCGTCGGTCGTACCGAGATAGTGGGAGAGCATGCGCTCCACGCTCCCCGGCTCGGCACCGTCATTGGGTGTCCATGTGAGTCCGAAGACGACCTCGGGCCTGTTCCGGTACTCTATCACGTCGGTGCGGGAGTAGAAAGCTTGGGGTTCGGCGTGGGTGACGAGAAAGTCGGAACCAACGGCAAGCAGCGGGTAGAGATGTTCCACGCGGGCGAATGCCTCGAGAACTTCATCTCCGTAGAACTGCTCCATGTATGCCGCCACCATGGCCCCCTCGTAGGCAAACTTTCCGAAGGGGAGATTGCCGGCCCCCTCCTCATTGGTGATGTTCTCGTGGTTCCCCTTCAGCAGGTGCACCGCGTCGGGGAGGGCGCGCTTGAGCTCGAGGAGTATCTCCACGGTGCCCAGGCTCTCGCGCATCTCCGCGTCCATCGCCTCGTGCTCGATGTATCCTCCGGAGAACTCCTCGAACGCCGTGAGCCAGCGCCCATATGCACGTGATTCCGCATGTACGTAGTCGCCCACGCAGACGAGCTGCGCCTCTCCGCTCTGCAGCAGCGTCAACAGCTGTTCATCCCGGTCGGCGCTTTCCGGGCGGTGTGAGAGCACACGGAGAACCAGGTCCATCCGCGCGTGAATATCGGGGACGATAACGGTGATGCGCTCGGGATCCAACTCTACCAGCCCACCGGCCGCTCCGTCCGACGCCCACGGGCGATACTCGGGCGGCTCGGAGGCCAGGAGGTCTCCGGCCGCGCGAAGCAATTCGTGGTATGCGTCCGGGTCGGGAGCCGCAGGCCGGCTGTATATGGCGAGCAGTTGCTCGGCCAGTGGTCGGGTGTCGATGCCTTACTCCACGGCCATGGTTTTGTTGATTTCGACGAACTCCTCGCTGATGACCTGCGTGGCGTCGGAGAGTTTCTCCTCCTCTTCGGCAGGCTCCAGGACGTCACGGTTGACCGCGATCTTGAAGATGGGCGAGCTCTTCTGGATCGGACCGATCTCGAAGGACACGACCTCGTCGAGACTGACGTCCTCGGCCAGTTGCGACTCCGCGTGTGTGGCGGAC
Organism: uncultured Spirochaetaceae bacterium; assembly: GCA_964402885.1. Classification (GTDB taxonomy): domain Bacteria; phylum Spirochaetota; class Spirochaetia; order DSM-27196; family PWMO01; genus JAAAOH01. The sequence goes on along the minus strand of CAYOFA010000057.1, from coordinate 6,565 downwards.
TCGGGAACGTCCTGCCGGAGTCCGATACTCACGTACTCCGTGCGGCGCACGCCGTCGGTCACGGGTCCGATGTTGAGGATGGACCCGGAGTAGGTAAGGACAAGTGCACCCCGATCCTCGTCAGCGCCGAACTCGTCGACTTCTTCCATATTCAGCTCATCGAGCTTGTCTTCAAAGGCCTTTTTCTTGTCGAGCCAGCCCTTCGCCATTTCTTCCACCGACTCTTCGGTGTCGGGCAGGCCCGATGTCTTCGTAATCTGTCGAATGTGGTCGCGAACCTGCTCAGGGACCTGATCCAGATACTCTCCCATGTGATTGCCTCCAGTTTTCTGTGTCGGTTTCTCTCTTTCAGTGTATTGCCGTAACGGCAGAAATTCCAAGTCGGTGTTATAGTCGAAGTGGAGGATGCACATGACACGCTTTGAAGACCTTCCCGAGCGCATTCAGCGCCACCTGCAATCCATCACCGAGTCATCGGGGTTGCCGCCCGGAGAGGATAGTCTCGCGCGCATTACCGCGAACTGGATCGAGAAGCGGGACCTCTTCGAGGAGCAGACCGAGCTGCTCGACATGAGGGATATCGAAGAGCTCTCGCCCGATGACGACCGTGGTGTGCTCGTACTCACCTATTCGGGCTCGCTTCTGAGCCTCGGGCCGGCGGCCGGAGGTACCGGCAGCGGGGAAACCCCGGGCGGCGGCGAGCAAACCGGGAGCGAGACCGGCGAACGCGCGGGCGGCGCCGAATCCGCGGCGACCGGCCGCCGCTTCGAGTACGCAAGCATTCCGCTTCGCGCCGATGTTCCGAGTCTCGTGCGCGAGGACGATGTGCGCCTCGAGGGGCCGATCCGTCGCGACGTCCCGGCACGGTTCAGCAACTGCAGCATCGAGCAGAGCTCGCCCGTTCTGCGGGCCGTCGCCTGTGCCCCGGAGGTGAGCGCGGCTGA
>CAYOFA010000057.1:4411-5521 GCA_964402885.1 uncultured Spirochaetaceae bacterium | reverse complement strand
CGTGCAGCTTCCTCGAAAGCTGCCCTCGAAAGTGACGAGGATCAGGAGGAGTAGTAGCCGCCGTCGGCCGGCTCCCGGCCCTTCACCTCGCGATAGAGGTCCTCGGCGAAGGGGTAGTCCCAGCACCCGCGTCGCGTGAGCCGGCGGCCACCAAAACCGGACTTGAATCGCAGAAGCCCGTGCATGGGATGTGACGGGCTGTCGTCACCCGGTATGCCGAACATGTCGTACGCGCGGCAGCCCGCCTCCGCGGCGGTCTGTATGGCCCGCCACTGCAGCCGGTAGGCCGGCATCAGCGGGCGGCGGCGATCAGAGCTCGCCCCGTAGAGGTAGACCGCGTAGTCGCCGTAGAGGGCGAGGACCATCCCGGCAAGGAGCTCCTCGCCGCGGCGGGCAAGGAGAAGCTTGAGCTCACCGTGGTCGTCGTCTCCCATGTCGGCGGCACGGAAGAGCGCTTCGAAGTAGCGATACTCATGCACGGTGAGCCCCTTGCGCTCCATCGTTTCGCGGTAGAGCTCGTACCAGGCGGCCAGATCGGTGTGGGGATGCTCCTCGACCACCACCCCGCGGCGTCGTGCGAGGCGAATGTTGTAGCGCGTCTTGGCCCGCATGTCGGCAAGAAGCTCGTTTTCCCCTCGTCGCGGATCTATGAGCAGTGTGTCGGTTGGCTGCACGTCCGTCGGTGCCTTTCTGAGGTTCCGGCTCTCGGTGCCGAAGTTCATCCGCAGCTCGCGGACGCGGTTCGGCGGCTCTTCCTCGCCCTCGCGCTGGTAGGGACTCTGCCAGGGGAGGTCGAAGCGCAGGAACGCCACATCGTCGGGCAACAGCGGCGCCACCCCGGCGGCGAGTTGCTCGAGAAGCGGCGCCTGCTCCGGCTCCGGAACCCGCAGGTCGGGCCCCCAGGGTACGTAGCCGGCACGGTAACCTTCGCCCAGGGGCCGCACCACCACCAACAGGGGATACCAACGCCCTGCGTAGTGGAATCGGAACGAAAGCGGCTCTTCGCCGAGGCGGGCCTTTGCCCCGGCCCACAGAGAGCTCTGGAAGAGGTTGCTTGAGGTGTCGAGTGCGGAGCGGGGAATCGCCTCCACGTCGACTGTGTGCATGATG
>CAYOFA010000057.1:0-4311 GCA_964402885.1 uncultured Spirochaetaceae bacterium | reverse complement strand
CATCCGTTTTCTCGCGGTGAACGACTACATCACCGGCGAGAACATCACCCTCGACGGGGGACTGACGATGCGGATGCGGTAGGCGCTGCTCCTCCGGTACGTTTTGGCGAAACGGTAGGCCCGGCGAAGGCGTTATGGTATGGTAAAAAGTGGCGAAACGGTAGTTTAAATGTTGGCGATATGGTAGTGTATTGGCTGCGCGCGGCTGTGTCGCTATGATAGAATCAGTCAGGAGCCGGGAAGAGCACAGGACGTCGATGAAATGGATTACCGACCTCGAGTAGTAGACGAAGAAGTCGGCGGGCTTATGGCGGAGCTTGCTGCAGTCTCGCTGGAAGGCCCTCGGGGGGTAGGAAAGACTTCTACTGCAGAGCGTCTCGCCTCCACAGTCTATTACCTCGATGATCCGGCCCAACGGGCGATCGCCGAGGCCGACCCTCGGCAGGTTCTGGCCGGCAAGCCTCCGGTATTGATTGACGAATGGCAGCGGGTCCCGGCGGTCTGGGACGCCGTTCGTCGTGCGGTAGACCGCGGGGCTGCGCCCGGGAGTTTTCTGCTCACTGGTTCGGCTACTCCGTCACCTGCCCCGACACACCCCGGAGCCGGAAGGATCGTCACTGTCAGGATGCGCCCGATGTCTATTGCCGAGCGCGGAATCGCCGGACAGACGGTGAGCCTGTCCAGATTGCTGCAAGGAGAAGCCGGCGATCTTTCCGGCTCTACGGACCTAGTGCTGGCAGACTACGTTGAGGAGATCGTTCGTTCCGGGTTTCCCGCTATTCGTAGCCTGTCCGGACGCTCACTGCGTCGTCAGTTGGATGGCTATGTGACCCGGATAATTGACGCCGACTTCCACGAACAAGGCTACGCGGTCCGTCGACCCGAAGTGCTTTCCTCATGGATGAAAGCTTACGCTGCCGCGACGTCGACAACGGCTTCGTTTGACACGATCAGAGACGCGGCGACGGGTGGCCACGGAGACAAGCCCGCCAAGACGACAACGCAACCGTACCGTGATATCCTGCAGAAGCTGTGGATCGTTGACCCTCTTCCTCCATGGTTGCCTTCACGCAATATCTTGAATCGGCTTGGCCAATCACCCAAACACCATCTGGCCGACCCGGCACTTGCTGTTCGCGTACTGGGCCTCGATGGGAACGCGCTGCTTTTCGGAGAGGAGTCGAACACGCCTGTTCCGAGGGACGGCACCCTGCTCGGCAACCTCTTCGAGTCCCTCGTCACGTTGTGCGCCCGGGTGTATGCACAGACGGCGGAGGCGAACGTGCGGCACCTGCGGCTCCACGGTGGGCGGCGGGAAATCGACCTGATAGTCGAGCGTGGCGACGGAAAGGTTCTGGCCATCGAAGCGAAGTTAGGAGGAACGGTAGACGATGAGGACGTCAAGCACCTGCGCTGGCTACAGGAGGCGCTTGGCGGCAATTTGCTGGATGCGGTGGTGGTAAACACGGGGCCCCGTGCCTATCGTCGTCCCGATGGGGTCGGCGTCGTTCCGGCGGCGCTTCTCGGCGCATAGTAACGGGCCGGACCCGCGGCGCGTGAGCCCGCGGCGTGCGGGCTCCGCGTCCGACATCAACTCCCGACCGGCTCGGCCTCCGTCACCGTCTCATATCCCGCATCCTGCCACGCGGCATAGCCGCCGGTCATGTTCGAGACATTTCTTACGCCATGGGCGAGCAGTACGCTGCTTGCGATGCTCGAGCGAAAGCCCGTCTCGCAGTGGACCACGACTTCCCGGTCGCGGGGGATCTCGGCGAGATGATCGGGAAGTCGACCGGCGTGGATGTTGACCGCACCCTCGATGTGCCCGTCCCCGTACTCACTTGCGCTTCGAACGTCCAGAACGGAAACCGTGCCGTCGGCGATGTCGTCGTGGACGTCTCCGACGGTGCGCTGACGGACGATCTCGAGTTCGACTCCGGTGTCGGACAGCCGCTCGATGTCGGGCAGGTAGCCGACCACGCGGTCGCAGCCGATACGCACGAGGCGGGCCACCAGGTCATCCACGCGATGATCCGGTGCGATCAGTACGACATCACGCTCGAAGTCCAGGAGCCAGCCTGCCCAGGTGCTGAAGTCGGAGCTGTCGGGGATGTTGTAGGATCCGGGCAGATGGCCGCCCGCGTAGGCGAACTTGTCGCGGGCGTCGACGACCTGGGCGCCGCGGTCGACCATCCGCTTGAGCGAGGCGGGATCGAGCCGATTGGGCCGCGGCAGTGACTGAAGCACCTTCGGTCCCTCACGGTTCCAGATCTTCATCGTGCCGAAGTACTTCGGCGGCTCCGGCTGACCGTCGAGGAGCTCCGCGACGAACTCGGCCTCGTCTGTTGTGCGGTAGGCCCAGTTGACGCGGCGCTCGTAGCCCAGCGTCGTACTCGGCACCGCACCGAGCGCCTTCCCGCAGGCGGAGCCCGCCCCGTGACCGGGCCACACCTGGACGTAGTCGGGGAGGTAATCGAGCTTGTGCACGGACTCGTACATCTGGTGCGCGCCTACCTCCCGGGCGCCTTTGACCCCGGCGGCCTCCTCGAGGAGGTCGGGACGGCCGACGTCGCCGACGAAGAGAAAGTCCCCCGTGAAAAGCATCACCGGCTCCTCCGAGCTCGGAAGATCCGTCAGCACGAAACAGATGTGCTCGGGCGTGTGGCCGGGTGTGTGGATCACGTCGAACCGCAGGTTGCCGACTTTGAAACTGTCGCCGTCTGTGAGGCTCTCGTGGTCGAAGTCGTACTGCCAGTCGGCGCCGCCCTCGCCGGAGAGCAGTACCTTCGCGCCGGTTGCCGCCGCGAGCTCCCGTGTTCCGCTCAGGAAGTCCGCGTGAATGTGAGTCTCGGTTATGTAGTCGATCGAGAATCCCTCACTGTCCGCAACGTCGAGATAGACCTGGATGTCGCGGCGGGGGTCTATGACGATGGCAGAGCCCGTCGCCTGACAGCCGACCACATAGCTCGCCTGCGCCAGTCCGTCTTCATAAACATGCTTGAAATACATACATCGCCCTCCTCTGACTGCTCCTCTGACTGCTGCACGCGACAATATACCGACGCCGGCCCGGTAGAGCAAAGCCGGTGCCCCGGCGCCACGGCCCCGCATCCCGCATCACGCGCCGCCACGGCCCCGCCGTTGACTCCCGCGCCCCGCCGATGTAGCGTGGCAGCCGGCTGACGATATGACAGATGTACCCGAAACCGCGCATACGCCTGATGAGCTCACCATCAACTGCCTCGCCGATCTCGTCTCGATGCAGACCGTGACCAACACATCGAACCTCGAGATCATCGACTACCTCGAAGAGCGGCTCGCTCCCCTCGGCGGTAAGATGCATCGAAGCTACGACGAGACCGGCACGAAGGCGAACCTCCTCGTGCGCCTCGGACCGCGGACGGGCCCGGGACTCATGCTTTCAGGGCACACCGATGTCGTGCCGGTGGCGGGGCAACAGTGGAGCACGGATCCGTGGACGCTTCGCCGGGAGGCGGATCGCCTGTACGGGCGCGGAGCCTGCGACATGAAGGGGTACCTCGCGTGCATGGTCACGGTCGTCGAGACCCTCGCGCGGACCGCCGGTCTCGAGAGCCTGCCGGGGCCGCTCTACCTCGCGTTCTCCTACGATGAGGAGATCGGCACGCGCGGCGTGAGGGGGCTCATCGCGCAGTTCGCGGAGCTCGGGTATTCGGCGGAGCTCTGTGTCGTGGGGGAGCCGACCGGGATGCAGGTCGGCGCCGGGCACAAGAGCATCCTGCAGGGGACCTGCACGGTGACCGGAAGCGAGGCCCATTCCTCGCTCGAGCCGGAAGCCGCAAACGCGCTTTACGGCGCCGCGCGCCTCATCACCCGGCTCGAGGAGATGGAGCTCGCTCGGGAAACCGACGGGCCCTTCGACCGCCGCTACGGCGTTCCGCACTCCACCGTGCAGGCCGCGGTGGTCGAGGCCGGCGTGGCGCTGAACATCGTCCCGCGCACTGCGCGCTTCGGTTTCGAGTTCCGCTGCATTCCCGGCGAAGATGCGCGCGAGCTCCTCGAGGAGGTCCGCGTCTTCGGCGAGCGGGAGGTGCTCCCGGCGCTCAGGCGGCGCGCCGCGGCGGCGAACATCGATTGGACCGTGGACATCGAGGGGCCGGGGCTCGACATGGCGGAGGACGATCCTGCGGTGGCGCGCGTCATGACTGCGGCCGACGCGGCAGCACCGGTGCGAATGCCCTACGCCACCGAGGCCGGGCGCTTTCAGCTGGCCGGGATCCCTGCAGTGCTCTGCGGTCCGGGGAACATCGAGCAGGCGCACAAGCCCGATGA
>CAYOFA010000056.1:9546-17912 GCA_964402885.1 uncultured Spirochaetaceae bacterium | reverse complement strand
CGAATTCGTTTGACAGCTCTTTCAAAGCGGGTCTACGATAATTGTGGTACCGCGTGGAACGTGACGCGGCGGGGTTGTTGCCTCGGCGGGTCGCAAACGTTTACAAACAGCACGACAGAGGGTACCGAAGGAGGAAGCGTATGAAATCTTTCAAGGTGGGTATTGTTCTGCTGGTACTGATACTGGTCGGAACACTGCTGTTCGCTGAGGGGCGGCAGGAGCAACAGGTCCTGCGCATCTACACCGCGTTCGATACCGAGGAGGCACAGCTCTACATACAGGCGTTCGAGGAGGAAACCGGCATCGACGTAGAGTACGTTCGAATGTCGTCCGGCGAGGTCCTCGCGAGAGTCGAGGCAGAGGCAAACAACCCGCAGGCCAGCGTCTGGCATGCAGGTTCCAACACCTCGCACATCAACGCGGCATCGAAGGGCCTGCTCGAGCCCTACGAACCGGACATCGACTTCGAGCTTGGAAGCGAGTTGCACGCCGACGACTGGGCGTGGACGGGATTCTATACCGGGGCCATCGGATTCATCACCAACACCGAGTTCCTCGAAGAGAACAACGCCGAGGCACCGACTTCGTGGGACGATCTCCTCGATCCGGTGTTCGAGAATAACGTCTCGCTGGCGTTCCCCTACACCTCGGGCACGGCATATACGACCTGGGCCACCCGCATTCAGCAGCTCGGGCTCGAGGATGCCCTCGACTGGTGGGAAGAGTTCGACCAACAGAGCATTCACCATTACACGAAGTCCGGCACCGGTTCCATTCCGCAGGTCGGCCTCGGCGAGATAGCGGTCGGAATCGGCTTCTCCCACGACATCCTGGCAAAGGGCGTCAATCAGGGCTATCCGGTGAAGATGACGTTTCCCGAAGAGGGGACCGGCTACGAGGTCGGCGGGCTCTCGATGATCAAGGGCGCGCCCCAGCCGGAGCTTGCCAAGCAGTTCATCGACTGGTGCTTCTCGGTACAGGCACAGAACCTGTTCCAGGACTACAACCGTCTCCCGGTCAACCCCGAGGCTGAAGTTGCCGAGGGCTCGGTGACCCTCGATCAGGTCAACCTGATCGACTACGATCACGTGTGGGCGGGCGAGAACAAAGACGAGTTCGTCGAAGCCTGGCGAGACCGCATCGGCAAGTAGCCGTTCCGTAGATAACGGTTCGAAAACCCTGTCGCACGCGGCAGGGTTTTCTATTGCACCCCGGACACCCGGCTGAACGACCGGCTGACCGCTCGAGGTACGTACACAATGAAGCGATCTACACAACGACGTCGAGAGCTCATCGCCAATCTCAGAGTAATCTGGCGCGAGCCGCTGCTTTTCGTGACGATCATCGCGATTTTCTACTTCCTGCTGACCTTCGTGGCATTCCCCATATTCCAGGTGTTTCGAACCAGTCTCACCGTGGATGGCGGGTTCAGCCTGTCGAACTACGCGGCGGTGTTCCAGGCCCAGTACTACTTCCAGCCCTTCATAAACAGCATGGTGCTGGGTGTGCTCACCGCAACCATCGGCACCTTCGTGGGCTACGTCTTCGCCTACGGCATTACCCGGACGCCCTTGCCGGCCAAACGCTTTTTCCGCCTCTCCGCCACGTTTCCCATCATCTCGCCGCCCTTCGTGGTGGCGCTTTCGGCGATCCTGCTCTTCGGGCGAGCGGGCACCCTTACGCCCATCGTCGAGAGTATCATCGGTGAGTACTCAATATACGGACTCGGCGGCCTGGTGCTGGTGGAGACCATCGCGTATGCGCCGACCGCTTTTCTCGTCCTCGTCGGCGTTCTGCAGGCGATCGACCCTGCCCTCGAGGAGGCGGGCATGGACCTCGGCGCCTCCCGCGGGAGAGTCTTCAGAACGGTCACCCTGCCACTCTCCACGCCCGGCATCGCGAGCGCCTGGCTGCTGGTGTTCATCCAGTCGATTGCGGATTTCGGAAATCCGATGGTGATATCGGGAGACTATCAGGTCCTTTCGGTACAGGCCTTCCTGCAGATCACCGGTATGTACGATCTGCCCCGGGGCTCGACGCTGGCGGTGTTACTGCTTCTCCCCACCGTAACAGCATTCTTCCTTCAGAAGTACTGGGTCTCCCGGCGCTCCTACGTCACCGTCACCGGGAAGCCGACCGCTGCGAGTATCAAGAACCTCGAGTGGTACATAAAGGCCCCGGTCTACACGCTGTGTGTCGTGTTCACCGCGATGGTCTTTCTGTTCTACGCGACAATCATCTACGGCTCGTTCCAGCGTCTGTGGGGCGTCGACGCAACGCTTACGCTGCGCAACTACGTGCAGATGTTCCGCGTCGGAAAGGACTACATCATCGATTCGCTGATCCTTTCCACCGCCGCGACCCCGGTAACGGGACTGGTGGGCATGTTCATCGCCTTCCTCATCATCCGAAAAAAGTTTGCCGGCCGCGGCGTGATGGAGTTCGTGTCGATGCTGACCTTCGCCGTGCCCGGAACGGTCGTCGGCATCGGGTACATCCTGGCCTTCAACCAGCGCTCGGCGCTTCTGCCGGTGACGCTGACCGGTACGGCCTGGATCATCGTGCTCCTGCTTGTGTTCCGCAACATGCCGGTCGGCATCCGCTCCGGCATTGCGGCGCTTCAGCAGATCGACCCCTCAATCGAGGAGGCATCCACCGACCTCGGTGCGACGAGCGGGGTCACCTTTCGGCGCATCACCCTTCCGATGATTGCGCCGGCCTTTTTCTCGGGATTGGTATACAGCTTCGTGAAGGCAATGACGGCCATTAGCGCCATCATATTCGTCGTCTCGGGACGCTGGAATCTTATCACCGTGGCAATTCTCGGATTCGTCGACAACAGCCAGTACGCCCAGGCGGCTGCCATGAGCATACTGCTGATTTTCATCGTCCTCACGGCCCTGGGGGTCATTCAGCTCGCGGTCAACAGAATCGGCCGCGGCACCCGCACCACCGAGATCGTGGGATAGGAGAGACATGATGAAACAGGATTACCTGAAACTGCAGGGCATCACGAAGATATTCGGCGCCGCGGATACGGAGGTCCAGGCCGTGAACGACGTCAACCTCGAAGTCGCCGAGGGGGAGCTCGTGACGCTGCTCGGTCCTTCGGGCTGCGGCAAGACCACCACGTTGCGCATGCTGGCCGGGTTCGAGTTTCCGACTTCCGGGCACATGTACCTCGACGGCGAGCGCATCAACGACGTCCCTCCCAACGCGCGGCCGACAACCATGGTATTCCAGAATTACGCCCTCTTTCCCCACATGAGCGTGCGGGACAACATCACCTACGGGCTGCGGATCAACAACGTTGCCAAAGAGGATATCGCCCGGCGCACCGATGAAGTCATGCGACTCGTCGGTCTGAAGGGGATGGGCGACCGGCAGCCCTCCCAGCTCTCCGGCGGACAGCAGCAGCGGGTCAGTCTCGCGCGCTCCCTCGTCATGGAGCCCAAGGTGCTGCTCCTCGATGAGCCGCTGTCCAACCTCGACGCGAAGCTGCGCGTGGCAACCCGCCTGGAGATTCGCCGGCTGCAGCAGCGCCTCGGGATTACCTCGGTCTACGTGACCCACGATCAGGAGGAGGCCATGGTGCTCTCCGATCGAATCGTGATCATGGAGGGCGGGCGGATTCAGCAGATAGATACTCCCTGGGAGATCTACGCCCATCCTGCAAATCGCTTCGTGGCGGACTTCATCGGGCGGGTGAACTTTCTCGAAGGGCGTGTCGCGCGTCTGCAGGACGAGGCGACCGCCGACGAGGGTACGACCGGCGTGGAGATCGAGCTTCTCGGGCGCACCTGGTCGATCGAATCCCCGAGGCACAAGTTCTCGAAGGGTGATCGCGTGCTACTCTGCGTACGGCCCGAATCAGTGCAGGTCGGTGCCCCTGGCACGTTCGACGTGCCCGCCACGGTCAGCGAGGCCGTGTATCTCGGCAGTCAGATGAGCTACCGCATCGCGCTCGCCGAGGGCGAGGTGACAGCCGACGTACCGGATCCGCAACTGCACGCGGCATGGTTCGCCGAGGGAGAGAACATCTCGGTGACATTCAAGGAGCAGAGCCTGCACGTGCTGCCGTGGGAGCCGCCCCCGGAGGCCTGAGCAGGACGTGCAGTCTGCCGCCGTCGCCTCAGACCTGCGTGCCGAAATGCGCGAGACAGCGCCGCAGCCCCTCAACGGTGATGGCCGGCAGGGTGAAGTCGGGGGTATACGCCTCGCCACGCTCGAAGTACCAGCGCTGCGTCGCGAAGGCCTCCACGTAGACAAAGCCCATGCCGAGCTCCCGCGCCGCGCCGTCGGCGATGGTGTTGTCGCCGAACATCAGCACTTCCTCGGGGACCGCTCCCATCTCCGCGAGGGCGGCCTCGAAGAACCCGCGGTCCGGCTTCTCCGCGCCGTAGCGCTCGGAAACGAAGACGGTCTCGAACAGGCTCCGCGAGTCGGTGGCGGTGAGAAAGCCCTCCACCCGGGCCTCCCGCTCGTTCGACAGTATGGCCCGCCGAAGCCCCACCTCCCCGAGAAACGCAAGCGCCGCGCGAATCTCGGGCTCGAGCCGGGTCTCCTCGAGGACGAGGCGCCGGTACTCGGAGAGGGCCTCTGCGGCGCTTATCCCTGTGGCGCCGAGCTCCGCCAGGGAGCGCTCGAAGAACTCCACCTCGCCGAAGGTGTGGCTGACGAAGGGCATCTGCGAAGCCGCATTTATCCGGTCGTAGACCGAAACGAAGCGCGAGGCGTCATCGATCACCCTCCGCTCGGCGAGGAGCTCCGCCATCCTGCCGAGGGAGCGGTCGTAGAGGGCGGCGTCGTCGACGAGGGTGTTACCGAGGTCGAATGCGCACACGCGGATCACGGGGCACCTCCGTTCGTCACTGATCGACCCGTCACCGGTCCCCCCGTCACTGCTCGCCCCGCCCGTGCTCCCGCATGCGCTCGGTCACCTCTTCCGGCGTACCGCGAAACGGCCCCGGCCGCTCCATCTTGAGCGATACCAGTGCGGCGGCGTAATCGACCGACTCCTGGATGTCGGCGCCGAGGCGGCTGGCAAGATAGGCGGCGAAGCAGGTATCTCCCCTGCCCGTTCGCCCTGATAGGTTCTTCGGGGTTAGCGGTGCGCGGTAGATCCGGCCGCCCGCCCCGACTATGACCTCTGTGTTGTGGGTGATCATGACCTCCCTGGCACCCCAGTCGCAAAGCTCTGCGGCCGCCCGTTCGCGGTCATCGGTGCCGGTGAGGATCTCGGCCTCGGCCGCGTCCGTCTTGAAATAGGTGATCAGGGGCAGATACTCGCGCTTCCCCGCCCAGTCGCGGAACAGAAGCGCCCCGTCCTCCTCGGCCCGCAGTACGCCCTGGGCATCGAGGGCAACCGGCGCCCGCGCAGCGAGGGGCTCGATGATGGAATCGGGAAGCTCGCCGACGAACAGGCCGGCGAGGTGAAAGATCCGGGTCGAGACATCGGGAACCTCATCCCCCGTGAAAGGGTCCGCCCGGGAGAGCAGCGTCACCGTGCGCTTCTCCCGGTCTGCGGTGTGATACACGTTTCGAATCGACGTCGTCTCGGTGGAGGAGAGCGCGACGAGCTCGGCGCCATTCTCCTCTATTATGTCGAGCTCACCGCGGTCCTCCCGCGCACACCGGCTGACCACGAGCACCCGGGCTCCGGATCGCACCGCCGACGCCGAGGAATAGACCACCGGTCCGCCCACGACATAGCTCTCACTGCCGCCGTGATCGACGATGATGTCCTTCGAAATGTGACCGATCATCACGATGTCGTACTCGGTCCGGGGGCCGGTGCCGCCCCCGGCACCCGCAGATGAAGACGTTGAATTGCTCATTTCACCACCTTGAGAATCGTGTAGTTCCAGTTCATGATTTCCGGCTCGAACCTGGACTGATAGCTCTCGTATTCCTCGTCGTAGCGCTTTCGCGGCCGGTCCTCTCCGGCGGAGGACCGCGGAACGACCACATAGTCATAGTCAGCGAGAGACCCGAACGGACTCGCACCGGCGAGCGGCTCGGATCTGAACTCATGTTTGGTGAGCACGAGGATCTTCGTGCCGCTGCACTCGTGGAGGATGGCGCTTTTCACCTTGAACTCCTCCTCGGATTCAACATAGAGCAGCCCGTCATGGATAACGCTCGTGCCCTGCACGACGAAGTCCAGATCGACCGAGGTAAACGCCGAGGCGTCGGGTCCCACGATGGTGTAGGTGATGGGATCGATCGTGCCGTTGAGCACGCACACCGAGATGCGATCGTAGTTCACCCGGTGATTCAGCAGGGATTGCAGCGAGCCCACGTTGTGGGTGTAGATGGCGTAACGCGTCGGGTCCTGCCAGGACTTCTCCGCGAGGATGTTCGCGAGGTGAAAGACGGTGCTCCCGGCGCCGAGGAGCGTTCGCACCGGGCGATCGAGTCCCCGGGCACCAACCTCGTGGAGGATCTTGTCGTAGGCACCGTTCGCCACCTTGATGCGTTGCGTTACGTAGAGATGCCGCTTCTGATAGAAGCGGGGCATGGGAGCGTGGAGCGCGAGACGGAAGGAGTCGCCGCTCCCGTCGGGGATCTTCCTGAACAGGCTGACACCGACTTCCTGCTCGTAGCGGCGAAGCTGCGTGTAGATCCACTGATTGCTGCGGTAGCTCACCCCGTGCTCCGTGGCGAGATACTGCCTGACCGTCTCCATGGGAAGCTCCAGGTCCCAGATGGACTCCTTGTCGCTGTGCTCGTGCTCCTCCGAGAAGAGATAGAAAATCTTCATGGCAAGATCACTTCTCTTCAGCCGATGAGCGGAATGATTGTCTGAGCTTCTGGCCATGCGCAAGTCCTCCCGGGGATGTGCATAGCATGCTAATTAAGCTAACGACACCCCGCAAGCCTTTTTTGCTGCCTGAGGCTATTCAGCTCATCAAAAATTGATTTGAGCCGGGATATCATACCGTCTATAGTTTGAGCCGGATTACAAGGAGGCATGTTATGCGCAGGTTTCTTACGCTGGTTTGCGCGGGACTGATTCTCGCGTCACCAATGGTGTTCGCAAGCGGCCAGGCCGAAGACGCGGGACCGGAACGGGTCACTCTGACCATCGCCGGTCGTGACGGCGCGTACGGCGAGGCGATGCAACTGGCCGCCGATCTGTACGCGGAGCAGAATCCCAACGTGAGTTTCGAGATCGAGAAGCTCAGCGGATCGAGTCTGCTCGAGAAAACGGTCATCGACCTCAGGACCGGCACCGGCACGTACGACCTGATCCTGATAGACGATCCCAATGCGCCCAGGCTCATGCGCGCCGGCTGGCTCGCCGATCTCGGCGCCCTTTACGACGAACACGGCGCGGAGCTCGACCCGGATCTCATCTCAAACGTCGTGAAACTCGGCCGCCACCCCTACGGAGAGGACGGCACTCTCTATGCGCTGCCCCACGTGGGAAACGTGGAGCTCTTCGCCTATCGCCACGATATTGCCGCCGACTACGGCTATGACAACCTCGACCGCTGGGATGACGTAATGGCCCTTGCCGAGGACATGGAGGCTGAAGGGAGCGACGTAACACCCATTCTGTTTCGCGGCGCAAAAGGGAATCCCATCGTCACCGGATTCCTTCCGATCTACTGGGCGTTCGGAGCGGAAATCCTCGAGGACGGCGAGCCCGCCTTCGACTCGCGGGAAGCGTTGAACGCGCTCGAGTTCTTCCTCGAGCTCTCCGAATACGCGCCCGAGGGCGTCTCGATGTATCAGTCGGCACAGGTGCGTGACGCGCTCTACGCGGGTACCGGCGCCGTCGCTATCGAGGTATGGCCGGGCTGGATCGGCGATCTCGACAATCCCGATGAATCCCAGGTGGTCGGCCAGGTCACCGTGGCCAATCATCCGGCGCAGGTGGAGCCATCCTCGCCACTCATCGGCGTGTGGCTTGCAGGCATTCCCAAAGACTCGCAGAACATCGATACCGCCTTCGACTTCCTGCGGTTCCTGACCAGCGCCGAGGTGCAGCGCCGGATCGCCGAGGAAACCGGGATCCCGCCCACGCGCGTCAGCGTGCACGAGGACTCCGGGCTCGTGGACATGTATCCGTGGTACCCACCGCAGCTCAACGGCCTCCAGAACGGTGTTGCACGACCGCGCACCGACCACTGGAGCGAGATAGAGACCGCTTTCGGCGGATTCCTGCAGCAGGCGCTCATAGGTGAGCTCTCCGCGCGAGAGGCACTGTCACAGACGCAGGCCAAGGCAGAAGAGATCGTCGAATAACAGGGGATACTAACCGTCGGTTCTGCCGGGGTGGCGCATGCCGCCCCGGTATGCCGCCCTCTGCATATCTGCAGGAGACACCACACCCATGACCGCGTACCGACACCTGCGGA
>CAYOFA010000056.1:0-9446 GCA_964402885.1 uncultured Spirochaetaceae bacterium | reverse complement strand
CTCTGCATATCTGCAGGAGACACCACACCCATGACCGCGTACCGACACCTGCGGAAAAATCTCTTTTTCTACTCGATTTTCTTCCCGGCGTTTCTCATCATCCTCTTTCTCACCCTCTACCCGGTTCTCTCGGTCTTCACGAACTCCTTCCACGAGTACAATTTTCTCTCCGCGGAGCGGGAGCTCATCGGTTTCCGGAACTTCGTGCGAATTATCGGGGAAGAGATCTTCAGAACTGCATTCCTGAATACCATTGTGTTTTCCCTCACCGCGACGGTGGCGGAGGCAACGCTCGGCGTCATTCTCGCGCTCCTGTTCTACGGGCAATTCCCCGGGAAGCGCGCGACGATGACGGTCGTGATCTTTCCGATGATGCTCTCCACCATGGTGATCTCCGCCATCTGGCGGACGATGTATCATTACGATATCGGTGTCCTCAACTATATGGTGGAACTCATCGGCTTCGCGCGGGTCGGTTGGCTCACCAGCCCGGATATGGCGCTGATGTCGGTGGTCATCGTCGATATCTGGCAGTGGACGCCGTTTGCCTTCATCATCGTACAGGCAGGCCTCAATACCATCCCGTCGGAGCTCTTCGAGGCCGCCGCAATTGACGGTGCCGGGTACCTTCAGACACTGTTTCGCGTCACCATCCCCATACTTGCCAGCCAGATACTGCTGGTCTTTCTCCTGCGGACCATCGACACATTCAGGATCTTCGACAAGGTCTACGCGCTGACCCAGGGAGGCCCCGGAAACGCAACCGAGACGGTCTCCTACTTCGTCTATCGGGAGGGCTTCGTGTTCTTCAACCTGGGCCGTGCAAGCGCAGGGTCGGTGTACGTGCTTATCGTCATCTCGGTGATCGCCGTGGTCTACATCCGCAATATCCTCAAGGAGAGCTCCTGATGGCCGCCGCGACGCTGAACAGAAAGGGCCCATTGTTCTGGGTGATGCTTGCCGTCATCGTCATCGTGATCCTCGGGCCCATCTACTGGATCGTGAACACCTCTCTGAAAACACCGACGGAGAACATCGAACCGGTGCCGACCCTGTATCCGCACGAGCCCACGCTGCAGAACTACGCCGAGGTCATACAGGGCGGCGTTTTTCGCAATTTCTACAACAGCCTCTTCGTTGCCGCGGTCTCAACGACCGTTTCGCTAGCCCTGTCCTTTCTTGCCGCCTACGCGCTCGCCCGCTTCCGCTTTCCGCTGAAGCTCAACACGGTGTTTCTGGTGTGGGTGCTCGCGGTAAAGATTCTCCCCCCGATCGTGCTCGCCATCCCGCTCTACACACTCTTCACCGAGATGGGACTCGTGAACACCCTCTGGGGCCTCGTGATCGTGTACCAGGTCTACACCCTGCCCTACTGTCTGTGGATCATCTTCGGATTCATCAAGAACATGCCGATCGAGTTCGAGCAGGCCGCAACGATCGACGGCGCGAGTCGCATGCGGGTGCTCGTCTCGATCGTGCTTCCACTCACCAGCGGCGGCCTCGTCGCCACATCCATCTTCAGCGTCATTATCGCGTGGAATGAGTTTCTCTTCGCACTGCTATTCATCCGCACCCCGTCGAAGCTCACGCTGCCGCTGAAGATTGTCACTTTTATCGGGGAGTACGAAACGCTGTGGGGAGAGCTCATGGCCATCGGCATCCTCGCGACGCTGCCGGTGCTGATCTTCTCCGGCTACGTCTACAAGCGCCTCACGCAGGGCTTCTCGATGGGGTTACGATGATGAATCGCCTGCCGCTCGTCACCGCGCACACCGGCTGCGAAGGAACGCCGGAGAACTCGCTCGAATCGCTCCGCGCCGGTTTGGAGGCGGGGGCGGACACCGTGGAAATCGACGTTCGGGGCACACGTGACGGCTCCGTCATTCTGATGCACGACGACTATGTCGAATACGGCGGGCGCCGGCGCGCGGTGGAAGAGCTCACCCTCGCGGAAGTAAATGATGCGATCTCACCGGCGGTAATCCTGCTCGAGGAGGCCTTCGAGGCCTTTGGCGCTGAGGAGTCGACGCTGAACCTGGATCTCAAGGACGACGTCTGCATCGAACCCGCCGTCGAGTTGGTCCGTCGCTACGATCTCAGCGAACGCGTCATCATAACCGGCTGCGACGCAGCTCGTGCGGCCACCGTTCGGCGGATCGGTCCGGAGCTTCCCGTTCTCCTGAACGTGGGAATCGAGGACGCGGAGATGGCGATGAGATCCTACGAGGAGTTCGCAGACGAAATCTGCCGCAGGGCGACCGAGAGCGGATGCTGCGGCCTCAACGTGCCCTACGCACTGTGCCGGAGCGAGCTCGTGCGCTATGCCCGATATCGCTACCTGCCCGTGTCGGTGTGGACGGTGGATGACGAGGCAACGATGCTCGACATGGCGGGCATGGGGGTCGATTCGATCACGACCTACCGGCCGAAAACACTTGCCCGCCTCCTTGCGGAGGAGCAGAGGCGAAGCTCCGCATAGCCCGAGGCCGCCGGTCCCACGGGCGGCGGGGGGCACCGGCGGCCCGTGCGGGCGCCGGCCCCCGCGCGTGGCGGATCAGAGGGATTCCCAGAGCCCTCGGATGCGATCCAGGGCCAACAGGGAGCCCTCCGCCGGAAAGAACTCGAACCCCACCGCTCCGTCGTAGCCCGCTGCGTCGAGCGTCCGCAGGACGGCTGCCCAGTCCGTGTCATCCGAGCCCGGGGCGCCGGGCTCGTTTCGATTCGGGAGGCCGGCGATGTGGACATGCCCGAAACGGGAGGCGAACTCCCGGATCGCAGCCATCGGTTCGGTTCCGCCGACGGCGAGGTGATAGAGGTCCGCCAGAATACCCACGCGCTCGTCGGCGACCGCGTCGACGATCTCCCGGGCCCCGGCGAGAGTGGTGAGGAAGTTGCCCGGGTGATCAACTTCGGTGTTCAGAGGCTCGAGCACGAGCCGCATGTCCGGGGGCAGATATCCGACGGCAGCGCGGAGGACCGAGATGAAGTTCTCACGTTTCTCGGCGGCGGGGGTCTCCTCGAACGTGTGGACTACACGGCCACCCTCTCCGAGCTCGTTCGAGAGCACCATGAGGGTCGGGCAGCCGAGCTCACTCGCCACCGCCACGGTGTCGGCTACTTCGTCCAGGAAGATCTGACGGTCCGCCGCGGCGATCGGGCTCCCCCGGCGGTGGGCGCTCATGTTCACCATTGAGACGCCCGTTCTCTGCAGGGCAGCCTCGAGTGCCGGCAGGTCCTTGTCGCGCCAACCCCACATTTCGACCGCCCGAAACCCAAAGGAAGCGCACAGCTCGACTCGCTGGGGTATAGTCCCTGCATCTTCGAGTGTGTCGATACAGATGGCTGCTTTCACGCGTTCCTCCCAGAGCGGTCGCCTGTGTTCGCGGGGCCTGCGTCCCCGGAGCCTGCACCGGCCGAGGCGCTCATGAAGGACAACACCGTCCGCGCCGCGGCCCACACTCCCACGGGCAGCGCAGCCAGCACGGAGAGCATGAAAATGTCGAGCGCCATCGCAAGGAGATCCGTAAAGCGGGCGTTGAATCCCGCCGGCACGGCCACGAGGAAGAAGATGAGGATCGCGCCGTCTACGAGGAGCGGGAAGGCAACGCCGCGCTTCATGTCGCGTTTGCCCTTCACCGGCAGCGCGCCACGCCGTTTGCGGAGCTTGAAGGCATTGATGGAGAACAGCAGCCACAGCAGACTCAGCGAAGAGACCACCGTTACGATCACCCTCGTGCTTTGCGCCGTCTCCAACGGCGCGAAGGCCGGCGGTTCTTCGCCCTGTAGAATGTCGTGGACGCCCCGGGCAATCACATTGGTGAGATCGTAGAGCATCAGCCCGTTTACGTTCATCGCCACGAACACCCCGCTCGCCTCCCCCGGGTACAGGTGATAGGCACTCTGGGAGGTCGCGATCGTTCCGGCGTGCCACACGTGCCGGGAGGCGCCGCCCCCCTCAACAAGCCAGCCGTGCGCGTAGGATGCGCCGTCCGGAACACCCGGACCGCGAGCCTCTACTTGAGGCCGCCACAGCTCGGCAAGCATCCCGGCGGACAGGGGGCCGGGCGGGGTGATGGCGTCACCGGCGGCGTCAGCCCGCTGGTCTGCGGCGGCGGCGTCGCGGCCGGGGGCGTCAGCCCCCCGGTCGGCGGCGGCGCCGGAGGCGGCGGCCAGAAGGGCCGCGATGTAGCGGCCGCCCGCGGTAGCGCTGCAGGCAAGGCCCACGGCCGGCTCTTCGCCCGGCGCCACCTCGGAGTCGATCGGCACGGTGATGTCGAAGAGCCCCCGCGCGTGCCCCTGGGCTGGGTGCTCGCGCCCAGACGCCACGAAGCACTCTTGGAGTCTGAGGGGCCCGAGAAGCTCCTGCTGCAGGTAGTCCCTATACGGGCGCCCGGTGGCCGCCTCGAGCACGGCACCGGCGACGATGGAGTTCGCATCGGCATAGGTGAACTCGGCGCCAGGTTGTGCTTCCGTACCTCGGCGCGCGACCGCGGCCGCAATGGCGGCGGCTTGCCGGCGCACCGGCGTGTCAGTTGCCTCCCCGGCGGCATCACTCTCGCCTGCGCCTTCCTCCGCCCAGAGCGCCGCCGCGGGTGGTATACCGCTCGTGTGACTGAGAAGATGGCGAATCGTGACAGGCTGCTCCGTCTGCTCATCGAGCGCAGCAAATGCCGGGATGTAGTCCGAGACCGGCGCGTCGAGATCGACATCGCCCCGCTCGGCGAGCTGAATCAGGGCGAGCGCGGTAAATGAGCCCGTTGCCGAGCCGATGCGCACCGGTGTGTCGGGCAGCATTGCGCGGGCGCTTCCGTCCTCGGCGGGAAGGCCGCTCGTGCCGTAGCCCGCCGTGTACGCAACAGCGCCGTCGCGCACGACCGCGACCGCGATTCCGGGTATCCGGTGCGTGTCGAGCATCTCGGTCATGTAGGCATCGATCGCTGCGCGCTCGTCGTCATCGAGAGAGGCCGTGTCTTGGCCGAATGCGGGCCCTACCGCAGGCCCGGCAGCAACGAAGAGGAGGACGAAGGCAATAAAGGGAAGAAACGCGGCGCGACTCATAGCTTACAGCATACGAGCCGCGCCGGTGGGGTGCAACGGTGTTTGCCGTTTGCCGCCGCGTGGCGAAGGCTAGGGAAGCGCTGGGAAGATACCGACTGCCGGGAACGCCGGCACCGTGTCTATGACCTCCTGCATGAATCCCTCAATATCTCCCTCGTCGGTATCCACTGCCGGGCCGATACCGATCGCAGAGCTCGAAAGATAAGAGGTTGCGCTATCGAGCCACGCCTCGGCATTGCTCTCGAGCGCCCATGAGAAGTACGTGCCGAACTCAGGATTCGTGATGGTGACCACCGGGAGCCCCTCGGAGAACCAGATGGTGGCGGGTCGGGTTCGCGCCACAGTTTGAGTATTGCCGGTCCCACCGCCGACCTGCACATCCGTCCCGGTATCTATGACGCTGTTGGCGTTAACGTCAATCCAGTAAGCATCGTCCTCGTGGTTTGTATCGCTTGTCGACGCGACGGTGCCGTTGTCATCCCAGAGCAGTGTGTCGCCGCTGTACGCCGAGGAGAAGCTGACCGAATCGCTTCCGAACGCGAGCCATCGGGTGTCCCAACTGGACAGAGAAGTAGGCAGCGTGCTGGTATCAGCGAGGTTGTAGGTCTGTCCCTCCCCAAGATAACCACCGGCGGAGTCGAAGAGGTATAGCTGGAACCCACCTTCGTCGTCAAAGCTGCCGGCAACGGACGGGTCAAAATAGCCGAGCGTATAAGTGCCGCCTCCGGTGGTCGCATACATACCGGCGAACTGCGTCAAGCCGGAGGTGGTCCTGTATGCGAGTCCGGCCTCCCGCGTACTGAGCACCATGTCGACCTCGTTGTTGCCAACTGTGCTTCGAAGAACCGAGCCGGGGTCGTCGGCCTCGAAGAAGATTCCGTCTTTGTTCCTGTCAAAGAACTTCACGAAGTCGAATGTCGGTACTCCGTCGGTTGACCAGGAAACCCTGCCGAAGGACTCGGTTGGGTAGGTGCCAGTCGTCAGGGATCCGTTCACCGGCAAGTCGCCGGTGAACTCATTCTGTTCGTGATACGCAACGCTCGCAATCTCGCCGTTCTGTTCTTCGACGATGAAGTAGAGGTACCTGGTGGTACCGTCGTTGTCGTAGGTTACGTAGATGTTGTAGCCCGAGGAGGTCGAGACCGCCTCCGCGATTCCGAGATCGAACGAACCGTCGGGACCGATTACGCGCTCAGTCAAGTACGCCGAAATGCGGTCACCCAGAGTCGTTCCGTCGGCGAAGCGAGATGCGCTTGCGCTACCGAGGTGGGAAGATGCGCCCGGGGCCGGAAATGCGTTTTCCCTGTCCAGCCAGGCAAACATGTCCAGTTTCCATCCCACTTCGTCGTACAGGTAGTCTGCAGGTGTCCGTGGCCCGTCGATTGCCTGGGATTCGTTGACCACGCTAACTGTTGCCGTGGCCATGCTGCCTGAGACTGATCCACTCGATAGATACTTGTTCCCGACACTGTCTGGAAATCGTTCCATGAAACTCAGGGCTCCGCCGAGCGTATCGGGACGACTACTCCCGGCGGAACCACCTCCCCCACCCCCATCACTGGCCGTCGGATTCGGACAGCCGGCAAGAACCAGCGCCACAGCCACTGCAGCCATCACTATCAGCGCACGTCTCTGTTGCTTCATGAACATACCTCACTCAAAAGCTTCAATATGTCAATTACTATAGTGCATGCACGAATGCGATGGCCACGGAGAATCTCCCGACGGGGCCGGAGTTTCTCCTACCCTCGTGGCAGGCGCGCCCCGGGCGAGAGATGGCACGGCGGGGACGAAGAGCCGCTACACCACGCCGAGCTCGATGGCAAGGCGGACGAGCTCGGCGGAGGAGCCGAGCCCGAGCTTCTGATAGATGCCGGTCTGGTAGTTTTCGACAGTGCGGTGCGCAAGGCCAAGGAGGCGCGCGGCCTCCTTGGTGGAGTGGCCCTCGGCGAGTAGTCGAAAGACCTCCTGCTCCCGGGCGGTCAGCTCCGCATAGCGCGAGCCGGAGCGGGCGCCGACGGACCGGGGCGCTTCGCGTTCGAGGCGCTCGCGAAGGATGGAAACGGTGGCGTCGTCGAAGGCGGCGCCGCCATTGGCTACGGTCCGGAGCGCAGCAACTACCAGCTCCGGAGATGACTCTTTTGAGAGGTAACCCGCGGCACCCGAGGTGAGCGCGCGCTGCAGGTAATCGGCACGGACGTGCATGGACAGGATGACGATCCTCGCCCTGGGAGCGGCCGAGTGGACCTTTGGAAGCACATCCAATCCCGAAACGTCGCCGAGGCCGAGGTCGAGCAGAATCAGGTCCGGATTTGCCCGGGCGACGATCTCGCTCGCGTCCGCTCCCGAGGATTCGCCGACCACGGAGAAACCCCGCTCGTTCTCGATTGCGCTGCGAAGTCCTGCCCGCACCGTCGGATGGTCATCGATCAACACTACGCGCGTGTTCGTCAACGCCCTTCTCCTCCACTGATACGACCGCCCGCACCCTGGTACCGCGGCCCGGGCTGCTTTCTATTGTTACCGAACCACCGACGCTCTCGGCCCGCTCTTCGAGAGTGGTCAACCCGATGCCGACGGAGTGTTCGCGCCCGGCGGTGTCGAAACCACGCCCGTCATCACGAATGACAAGAACGATATTCGGGTGCGATGCCGTGAGTCTCAACTGCACGTGTCGGGCGTTCGCATGCCGGATGGCATTGTGTGCCGCTTCCCTGGCGATATGGTAGAGCTCGTGCTGCAGGCGGTGCGGCAGAATATCGTCATCGATTCCGGTAACCTCCAAGTCCACCTGTGGGGAGGCGATCGAGGAGAGCTCGGTAACGAGGTCCTGCAGGCTTCCAGTGAGGCCGCGCTCGGTCACATCGATACCGTGGAGGCTGTGGGAGAGCCGACGCACCATGTTCACCGCCGACGAAATGCGTCGCGCCGCCACTTCGCTCCGGTCCTGCTCGGCGGCCAGCCGAGCGCTGTAGAGCTCCTGCGCGATGGTGTCGTGCAACTCGGTCGAGAGCGTGCGGTTCTGCTCGTCACGCAATCGGATGAGCTCTCGAGAGAGGTGGCGCCGACGCTCTGCAGCCTGACGACGCTGCCGGGTTTCGCGCCTCAACCCGTAAACGGCGAAGCCGGTCAGTACGGCCGCCGCGAGCACGAAATAGAAGTAGGCCTGAAACGCGAACATCTGGCGCGCCGCGTGCTCTTCGATACGTGATGCAAAAGCGCGCAGAGACTTCGAGAGTTGGACGAGCTGCGTGGAAGCGCGGGGCGACCACATGGCGGTTTCGGGCGCGGCGGATTCCGGGACAGCGGCCCCCGGGGCTCCATCAACCGTGACAGGATCAATCGCGTCGATCAGCGACCTGAGCTCTCCCCTGGCAGTCTCCACCTCGGCATCGAATCGGGAGAGGAAGTCGTACATGCGACGCGAGAGCTCGGCCTCGACATCCGGAAGAAGATCCGCCGGCGGGACCCGCGTCGCACTCCGGAGTCCGTCATCGGTTGCGTTGCCCGCCACCGATCGGGCGGCGTCCATACTCTGTTCCGCCAGCGTCGTGAGTGCCTCCCGGCGCTCGAGCAGACGCATGAGCGAGCTGCGCGAGATGTTTGAGAACACGATGGCGGCGGCATAGGTGGCGACGACTATGAGGAGGAGCACCGCATAGATGTCGTTGTCGCGCCTCATACGCTATACTATGCCACAGATGCGCGACGCAGTGGATTACTTCCAGACGCTTTTCCGACGTAATCAAAGCTCGCTCTGGTTCGTCTCGATCGGCATCGTAGTCCTGGTCGGTCTGAACCTCGGACTCAAGAACCTCAACAGCGCGCTGTCGATGCCCTTCTTCTTCGACTCCATCGGTACTGCGGTAGGCGCCGCCCTCTTCGGCCTCCTCCCGGGTCTCACAGTCGGCGTGCTGACCAACGGCGTGCAGGAAGTGGTCGCAGGGCTTACGATGGAGAACCTCCCATGGGCGATTTGCAGCGCCGCGACTGCCGTCATTGTGTGGGCGTACGTTCGAACGGAGCGTTTTGCGCATCTCCGCGGCGCCGTATGGGCCACCGTATGGGTGGCACTGGCCAACTCTGTCCTCGGTGCAGTTATCGCGACCTTCCTCTACGGCGGGATGACCGGGGTGCCACTCGACTACATAGCCATGGGGATCGTTACCGCCGGACGCAGCATCCTCGAGGGTGCCTTCCTGGCCAGAGTCCCGTCGAACCTCATCGATAAGGGGATCGCGGTGTTCGTGGCCTACTTCCTCTATCGGCGCCTACTCCGTCCCGGCGCGACGAGCGGCGTGCAACGCGACCTCTGACCCCGGGGGGGCATGGGCTACAAGCGCACCATCTCCGCCAGATAGAACACCGCCGGAATCCATAGAAACCCC
>CAYOFA010000055.1:4916-18029 GCA_964402885.1 uncultured Spirochaetaceae bacterium | reverse complement strand
CGAGTGTGCGGGTGCCGGCCTACGCGGTGGCCGATCTGGCCGAGGCCGGCCAACACGCTGCTTGATACTTCAGTCAGTACGCGCTGTTCGGTGTGGTTTCGTTCAACAACCCCCCACCCTTCAGGTACCGCACCAGGTTCTCAACGGCTTCGTCCCGGTTATTCCGCACCGACTGCCAGGTGAATCCGGCGGCGTGGGGCGAGAGGACCACGTTCGAGAGATCCTGCACGGGATAGGCCGACGGGGCTCCGTGGGTGCCGCCATCGGGATACCTGTACCAGGTATCTATACAGGCACCGCGCAGGGTTCCCGCCTCGAGGGCGTCGTAGAGAGCCTTCTCCTCGACGATGCTTCCCCGCCCGATGTTCACGAGAAGCTTGCCCTGCATGCCGGCAAGTCGCCGGGCGTCAAACAGACCATTGGTGGCCGAGGTGGCCGGCAGCGCGATGATGATGATTTCCGCCGCCTCGATCGCCTCGTCGAGATCATAGTACATGGCATCGTAGTGCTCCGGAAGGCTGTCGACCTTTCGGCGCTTGAATCCGACTACACGCACGTCGAAGGCGTGCAGGAATCTCGCGAGATAGTGGCCGATATGCCCTGCACCGAGAATGGCGGCGGTCTTTCCGTCCAGCGACTCCCAGGTATCGTCCAGTCCCTGCCCGACCCAGAACCCGTGCCAGCGGTTCTCGCGCAGGTCATTGTGGTACTCGATGATCTTCCCGTAGAAGGCGAGGATCATGCCGACGGTACGCTCGGCGACGTACTGCGCGTTTCCGTGGCAGTTGGCGACGCGAATGTTTCGTTCCACGATGATGTCGAGCGGCAGGTGACTGATACCTGCAAACGGAACGATGATGAGCCTGAGACTCGCGGCGTTCTCGAGGACGTCCCGGGTGAGCTTGCCGCCGACGATCACGTCGGCATCCGCCACGGCGTCACCGCCGTCGGTTCCTTCGCGCGATTCGACGAACTCCACGTCGGTGAATTCGGCTCTGAGCCGTTCGACCTCTTCCTTCCACGCCGTATTGAGCTTCATGTGGAATGCTACTTTCACGAAGATCTCCTTCTCGGGAATCGTTTCTCGGATGTGCAGGGCACGATACGGTGTCGGCACTATACGGCGTCCGGCCCGAGCTTGACAACGCACCACTGCGGGACGGCTTCCGCAGCCGGTCAGTCACGCGCCGGCGGGTAGGATTCGGGGTTGAATGAGAAGTGAATTCCGGTGTTCAGGCGGGTCGAGGTGTTTATCCACTGCTCGCCGCCGATGAGCAGATCCTGCTGATACTCGAGAAACCAGCTCATGATCGGATGGACTCGCACCCGCAGACCCGTTTTGCCGTACGGCCCCATGAGAAACGAGAAGTCGGTATCGGGCTCCGGATTGAAGGCGAAGACCGGCGTAAGCCCGAATCCGACATAGAAGTTCACCGCTTCCCGGGGAAAGGTGAAGTTCAGGCCCAGGTTTGCCGGAACGAGAAAACTCGGCTCGACCTCGCCGTCTTCCCTGCGGGTCGAGATGCCGAAATCACCGCCGACATTCGCCTCCATTCCCTCCTCGAGGGTCAGCAGGTACGTAAAACCGGTGCTGAGATAGGCCCGCTCGTAGCGGTAGAAGTTTCCGCCGATCCTGGCGTCGAATGCAGATTGGGCCACCGCGAGAAACGGAAGCATGAGAAGCAGAAGCGTGGCGAGGAATCGTTTCATGTTCATACGCTACCGCAATTATCGGTCGATTTCGAGGGTCGATACATAGACGATCAACACGGTGGATGCTACGTTCGTGCGGGTAACACCGCCTGAAAGGAAGACACATGGTGATTGAATCCCGGAGCTCTGCGGCTCTCAGGGTCCACGTATTTCAGCACGTCCCCTTCGAGGGCCCGGCCTTCATCGGCGAGTGGCTCACCGCCCGCGGACACAGCATCACGACCACCGGCTTCTTCAGCCGTCAGCCCGATGATCCCCTCCCCCGTGTCGCCGACTACGATTGGCTCATCGTCATGGGCGGGCCGATGAGTGTCAACGACACCGACACACACCCCTGGTTAACCGCCGAGCGGGAGTGCATCCGCGACGCGGTATCGGCCGGCAGGACCGTGCTCGGCATCTGTCTCGGGGCCCAGCTTATCGCTGCCGCCCTCGGCGCCGGGGTCTACCCGAATTACTACCGCGAGATCGGCTGGTTTCCGGTCTCTATCGAGCCGCGAAGTGCCGGCGGCAACAGGGGCGGAGCCGACGGCCGCGCGGCGGCAGCCACGGCAGCAGCGGACACGACGCCCGGCAACCCGGTCGAACTGTTCTCACAGTTCCCGCCGTCCATATCCGCCCTGCACTGGCATGGAGAAACCTTCTCACTGCCGGCGGGTGCGGAGCTCCTCGCCCGAAGTGATGCATGTGTGAACCAGGCCTTCTCCGTGAGTGACAGAGTCCTCGGGCTGCAGTTTCACCTCGAGGCAACGATGGAGAGCGCTCGGGAGCTCGTCGAGGGATCGCCCGGCGATCTCACCGAGGGGGATCCCTACGTCGCAACGCGGGGAGAAATACTCGACGAGGCGGCCCCTTTCGAACAGAGCAATCGCCATATGGAAGCCATCCTCGCCTATCTCGAACGCCGTACGTATTCGGAATCAGCCTGAGGTCCCGGCCCCCGGGTCCCCGGGGTCCGACCCCGATGTCCGGCCGCTGAGGTAGGCCATATCCATGAGCGCAATCTCCCACTCCGTGCCACCGTCGCCGTGGACGGAGATGGTGCCCTGCAGCTGACTCACGAGCGCCGAGACGAGGTGCAGGCCGAGGCTCGAGGTCTGCGTAATGTCGAAGTCCGGGGGAACACCCCGACCGTCGTCGCGAATACGCAGGTACACGTATTCCTGCCTGCGTTTCACCGAAATCGTCACTGTCCCGCGTGCCTCGGCGTCGAATCCGTGTTGCAGCGCGTTCGTCAGAAGCTCGTTGAGAATCAGGCCGAAGGGAACGGCAAAGTCGATGTCCACGAAGATGGACTCGGCGTCCACCCTGCGCTCGAGCGTCGCGCTGTGGAGTGAGACAACGTCGGCCGAGAGCTTGTCCACGTATTCGGCGAGATCGACGCGCTCGAGATCGTCGCTACGATACAGCTTCTCGTGGACGAGTGCCATGCTGCGTATCCGCGCCCGCATCTTCTGAAGCGGCCCCGAGACCTCGGTGTGGCCGGCGCGCTCGGATTCGAGGTTGAGGAGGCTCGAGATGATCTGCATGTTGTTCTTCGAGCGGTGATGCACCTCGCGAAGCAAGGTGTCCTTCTGCTGTACCGCGTGCTCGAGCTCGTGCTGGGTTTGCTTCTGCTGCGTGATATCGAGAACCGTAAAAACCACACCGGCACCGAGATCGTTCGGATCGAGCACCGCCGAGCGCATGTAGACGTCCATCACCTGACCGTCTTTGGTGCGGAACTGCGTCTCGAGCCCGCACACGCCGTCCCGGGCAAGGACGCGATACTTGTAGGCGCCGACGGCCTCGTGCTCCTCGTCGGAGACGTAGAGAACCCGCACGTTCTCCCCGATCAGCTCATCTGCGCTGTAGCCGGTCATATGCTGGAGCTTTTCGTTGACGTGCGTGAGTACACGATCAACAACGAGCCCGATACCCACGGGCACCGCCCGGAAGACGCTTCGCACGGTGTCGTTGGAGCGCTGCAGCTCGCGCTGCGCCCGTCGGTTCGCGGTTACATCGGTTCCGAAGAGAAAGACCCCTTCCGGACCACCGCCGTTGGCGAAACTCGGGTATGCGGATACGGCAAACGTGCGACCATCGGGGAACTCCCGGTCCCAGGTGCGCGGCACGCCGTCTGAGATTACGTTCCGAACACCGCAGTCCGGGCATTCCCCGTCTTCGCCGCAAAAGAGGTCTTTGCAGGTCGTCCCCTCGGGAATCTGCTCGGGGAGTCCGAAATCCCGGGCCACGGATGGTGCGACCCACCGGACCCGCAGATCGGCGTCGAGATACAAAGCAAGCTCGGAGCCGCTGTACCCGAACACGACCGGGCGTCGCGGGTCACGCTCCACGTCCTCCGTGAACGGTATGATGAGGCCGTCGGGTGCAGGTGTCGGGTCTGTCACAGGAATGCTCGCTCCTCGGGTGGCCGACGAACCACCCACTTTTTCAGTATACGACAGGAGCGCTAAAAACTCAAGAGATTATATTTCGTCCAATGCGTATGGGTTCGCGGGATACTCGAGCTGTGCCTCCGGGCGCATCACCCGCGCCTCTTCCGCAATCTCCACGCCGTACACCTCCTCCGCACCCCGGTGAAACAGCCTCGCGATCAGCCGTCCGTCGAGGCCCTCGCGCTCGAGGCGGGCGCGCATGGAATGCATGACGCCGAGCCCCGGCATGCCCGACGCGTGGCGCTCGAGCTTATCCTCGAGCGTATGCGGAGCATGATCGCTCGCCACGAAGTCGATCCGCCCCTCGGTGAGCTGCGCGTAGAGCTCGGCGCGCATCACCTCGGGGCGGAGCGGCGGATTGGTCTTGAACAGCATGCCCTGCGGTCGGTCGAGGGCATCCTCGGAGAAGAGCAGGTGATGGGGTGTCGCCTCGCAGCTGATGCGGAATCCGACCCGCTCGCGCGCGGACTCGATGAGCTGAACGGTCTCCGGGACCGAAACGTGAGCCACGTGGAGTGTTCCGCCGAAGCCGGCCGCCTCGGCGGCGTCAATCTGATCGCGCACAGACTCGACCTCCGACTCCGGCGGGCGCGCGTGCGCAAAAGTCCGCGGATGCTCGGGGTCCCAGTCGATGCTGCCGTCGGGCCGCCGGCGAAAGAGGGACTCCTTCTCGCAATGAACGCAGATCACCCCGCCGTAACCGAGGCCGGTCAGTGTCGCATACACGAACCGCTGCGCTTCGACCGCGGAGGCCGCGAGCGTACCCGTCGACGGCCCGGCGTACATCTTGAACCCCACGATACCCACCGCGCGGCCGTTTCGCCCCAGACGCTCACCGTGGTAGAGCTCAACCATCTGCTCGAGCTGCTCAGCGTCCGCGGTCGCGCCGCAGAAGAGCCCGTAACGGAAGGGCCCGTCGAGCTGTGCTATGATGGCCTCAGCCTCGCTGAGGCGACGCTTCACCGTCTCCGGCGTCGTAAGAGGCGGATCGGTGTTCGGCATGTCGAACACCGCATCGATACCGGTCTCCCGCGCCAGAGTCATACCGTGGACGAGAGATTCCTTCTCGGCCTCGCCCCAATCTCGAAGATGTACGTGAGGGTCGATCATTCCTGTGCTCCTCGTGGCGGCGGACAGCTCTTCGGGCCCCCGCCGAGATCGACGACGGCGCCGGTCTTGTCGCGGCTGTAGCGCATCGGTGCGAACTGCTGCGCGGCGAATACCGGCCCGTCGACGCAGACCCGCAGGCCCTCGGGGGTCGCGCACTTTCCACAGATTCCGATGCCGCAGGCGGTGATGCGCTCTACGACGTGATAGATGCGCTCCGATGACACGATCCGCCGCTCTACGGTGTCGACCTGCGAGAGGACGATTTCGGGGCCGCAGTTGTAGAAAACCGTGTCCGCGTCCGCCGGCTCATCGGCGAGGAGGCGCTCGAGCGCATCCACGGCGACGCCCTCGAGACCGCTGCTGCCGTCTTCGGTGGCGAGCACGACGGGACCGAGTTTTTCGAGGCGATCGAGAAAGGCCGTCTCGCCCACGCTCCTCGTCCCGAGGGCGAAGCGCCTCGGGCCGACGTGGCTCTGCGCAGCGCGAAGAATCGGGGCAATGCCGCACCCGGCTCCGACGAAGACCACCGTCGCGTCACGCGGGAAGGTGAACGCCCTCCCGTACGGTCCCCGGATGCGAAGGACGGCGCCCGGCTCGGCGGCCGCAAGCGCCCGCGATGCCGGGCCGACGCCGCGAACGAGGAGCTCGAGGCCCCCGTTCTCGTTGGAGGCCACCGAGTAGGGCTTGGACTGATCACGCGCTGTCTTCACGAAGACGAACTGTCCCGGCCGCGCCGGCAGCGACTCGTGGAAGGTGAGAAGCGCCAGGTCGGCCGCGAGCTTCTCCTTCGACCGCAGAATGAAGGGATGATACTCGAGCGCCTCCTTGTGCACCACGAGACGCTGCGCCTCATCCTCTCCGGTCTCCAGATCGCTCTCGAGCCGCCGGAAGTACTCGACGATTCCGGCGCTGTCGAGCTCGGCAAGAACCGACCCTATGGCGATCGGCGCGTCCGGCGCGATCTCGTCGATGCGCCGGATATCGGCCGCCGACCCGACACCGCCCATGGCGATGACCGGCACGTCCACCTCACGCCTGAGCCGCGTGAGCGTCTCGATCAGCACCGGGAAGAGCGGCCGGCCGGACAGTCCCCCGTAGCCGTTGGAGAGCTCGGGATTGGGACCGCCGAGGGTGTTCACCAGGCTGAGCGCGTCGGCTCCCGCATCCACGGCCGCCCGGGAGACCGCAATGACGTCCGCGACCCCGGCGTTGACCTTTACCACGATCGGCTTATCGGTTGCCTCCCGGCAGGCACCGACGATTTCGGTGACACTATCGGTATCCGAGCCGATGAGAATGCCGGCTTTGTCCGCATGCGGGCAGGAGAGGTTGAGCTCGATGCCGTCGACTGCCGATCCGAGGCGGTCGAACGCAGTGACGCAGCGGGCGAAGCGCTCGGCGGTGCTCTCGCCGATCTGCGGCATGAGGAACACGCCCTCGGGCACGGCGGCTGCGAGCGTCTCGAACGTCGCGAGCGTTTCCTCGAGCCCGGGGTTCGCGTAGCCGACCGCATTCCACAGCGAGTCGGCGGTCGGCTGCACGAGGATGTCCTCGGCGTAGCCGCTCGTTCCCTCGATGGTGGTACTCTTGCCGACGTAGAATCCGAGGGAGTCGATACGGGTCAGCATCCATCGCGCGACGTCGGCGTTCGTCGCAACCACTCCGGAGGGAAAGCCGAAGCGCCCGCGAAGCTGCCTGCCGAGGAACGTAAACCCGCTCACCGGGATCGCCCTTCGCGCTCGGCCCGCCCTCCCCGCGTGCGGTCGCGGTTGAGCGACTCATTGAGCTCGCGGGCGGCCGCTGCCTGTTGCTGCGGCGTCGAGGCGGAACCGTCAGGGAACATCAACGCCCGGCCCGCGTTCACAATCACCTGATCCTCCTCGAAGACACGCCACACGTGTCCGGCCTCGCCGCCCTGCGCGCCCACTCCCGGCATGAGCACGACCATATCCCGTCCGATGGCTGTGCGAACCGTTGCGAGCTCCGCTTCGGTTATGTGGTTGGAGGGGCTCGGTGCGCCCACCACGACCGCATCGGCGCCGACCGCACGGGCTTCCGCGGCGATGCGGCGATACTGCGGATCATCACCGCCGGGGAGAAGCTTCGACTTCTCCCGACCGTACTCGGGGTTGCTCATGAGGCACAGCACGATGATGCCGACACCGCGCCGGTGTGCCTGCTCTACCGCCTCGGCGACGTTGCCTGCGAAGGGAGCGAAGGTGACCGCGTCCGCCCGGCGGGCGGCGTAGAAGAACCCCGCGTCGTTCGTCGCGCCGATATCCGCGAGCTTGGCATCCTCTATGACGAGAAGCCCGAGATCGCGGGCGGCGGAGCAGACATCTTCCACGATCTCGATGTCCCCGGGACCCTTCCAGTACTGAACGTTGGGCTTGATCGCCGCGCAGTGGGGAGCGACGGCCTGCAGGTACTCGAGGGCCCAGCGCCGCCGGTCGGCGCCTGCAGCGAGGCCCTTCTCCCCCCGCCCGAGCTCCGCCACGGGCGGATCGAGCCCGGCGCAGAGTACCGAGTTCCGCCGTGCCACCGTCTCTCTCCATGCATTCGAAAAG
Source organism: uncultured Spirochaetaceae bacterium (assembly GCA_964402885.1). GTDB lineage: Bacteria > Spirochaetota > Spirochaetia > DSM-27196 > PWMO01 > JAAAOH01. The sequence goes on along the minus strand of CAYOFA010000055.1, from coordinate 10,201 downwards.
CTCATCATGCCTCATCATCCTGTCGGGGGAGCCGATAGCCGCGGCGACCGAGCAGCTCGAGCAGCTCCTCCCGGTGCCCGGGATATCCGACCTCCAGGATGCGCATGCCGCGTCGAACCTCGGATTCATTCGGACTCTCGAGCATGCGGCCGAGGGGCTCGATGTGGCTGCGCAGCGCCTCGACAGCCCAGGCCGTCTTGTCGGCCCGTCGCCGTTCCAGCGAAGCATACATCCCGTCGGATATGTATTCAATGTCACGCAGATGCCGCCACGCCTCACCGTCGAGGGGAACCACGGCGGCCGACGGAATGCCGAGCTCCTCGAGTACGCCGACGCCGTCTTCCAGTCGGTCTACGAAGAAGAAGGCATGGATGATCTCACCACCTGCGGCCCGCAGCACCGGCGCCCACACGTCGCGCATGGAGGAACCCTGATTGTTGAGATCCGCCACGTGGACGATGCGGCGCCCCGCCGGCGAGGCGCCGAGCAGGCGTCCATCCTTGTAGATCTTGACGTGAGGCTTCTCGAGGGACGCGGCCACGGGGTTGGAGAAATCCCAGTCCCGCGACTCCCCGCCCGAGACCGCGTCGAATGCGTCGACTCCGACGGTCGCCTCGATGAGCTCGCAGAGGGCGTCGACGGAGCGTCGGTAGGCGGCGCCGTCCTGCTCGACTACGATGCTCTGGATGTAGAAGGGCCCCACCTCGCCGGAGGTATACGGAAACCAGGTGTCGGTGAACTGGGGTTGTCCGAAGCGGACGAGATCATCGAGACCCCGGCGCTGCAACTCGCGTAGCCGCTGTGATTCGGGCATCCTGAGACGTTGGTATCACAGCCCGCAGGGCTTGGCAAGCGGCCGCACAACGCGGCCGCAGAACACAGGCGCAGAACACCGGGGTCGTTCCGTGAAGGCGCTACAGCAGACCGGAGAGCTCGGTGTACTCCATATCGAATGCGTCGGCGACGGCCTTGTAGGTGAGCTTCCCGCCGTAGGTGTTCACGCCGCGCGCAATGACCGAGTCGCGCGCGCAGGCCGCCTCGAGACCCTGGTTGGCAATTTTCAGGCCATAGGGGAGCGTCGCGGTGGTGAGTGCGAGCGTCGCTGTGCGTGAAACCGCGCCGGGCATGTTGGCCACACAGTAGTGCACCACATCGTCGACGACGAAAATCGGGTCGTCATGCGTGGTCGCATGGGTCGTCTCGATGCAGCCGCCCTGGTCGACCGCAACGTCCACGATGACCGAGCCACGCTTCATGGCGCCGAGGTTCTCACGCGTAATGAGATGCGGCGCCTTTGCTCCATGGATCAGGACCGCGCCGACAATCAGGTCGCTCTCCTCGATGACGTGCTCGAGGTGGGCCTGACTGCTGTAGAGGGTGGTGATGCGCCCCTGGAAGATATCATCGAGATATCCGAGACGGTCGATGTTCACGTCGAGCACCGTGACCTGGGCGCCGAGGCCTACGGCCATTTTCGCGGCGTTCGTGCCGACGACTCCGCCGCCGAGGATGGCGACTTTGCCCTTCTCCGTTCCCGGCACGCCGCCGAGCAGCACACCTCTGCCACCGTAGGGTCGCTCGAGGAACTTCGCCCCCTCCTGAATACTCATGCGTCCCGCGATCTCACTCATGGGACGGAGCAGCGGCAGGGCTCCCGCATCGGTTTCCATGGTTTCGTAGGCCACGCCCTTCACCTTGCGCTTCATCATCGCCTCGGTGAGCTCACGTTCGGCGGCCAGATGCAGGTAGGTGTAGAGGATCTGATCCTCGTGGAAGAGGTCGTACTCCTCGGGCTGCGGCTCCTTGACCTTCACGATCATGTCGGACCGATCGAAGATCTCCTTCGGTGAAGCAACGATGCTTGCCCCGACCGCCTCGTACTCCGGATCATCGAAACCAGCCTCGATGCCGGCATCTTTCTGCACGAGCACGGTGTGTCCGCCGCCGACGAATGCCTTTGCGCCCGCGGGCGTACAGCCTACCCGATACTCGTGTCGTTTGATCTCTTTCAGAACTCCAATTGTCATATTAGGCCTCCACCTGCATTTTCACCTGAGATGGCGGAGACGTCAACAAACTTCTGTGTTTTCGTAGTAAGAAGACCGCAATCCTACGAAATAGCGGGTGAAGAACTTGAGATGCTACGAATATCGCCGTACCAGGGTCAGACGAACTTCGAGTAGGTCTTGAGGAGGAGAAAGCTCTCGGTCTTCGAGATGCCCTCGATGGCGGAGATCTCGTTTATGAGGAAATCCACCAGGCCGTGGTTGCTGTCCACGAGCACCTCGATGATGAGGTCGAAGCGTCCCGACGCAATCGACACCGAGAGGACGTTGGGGAGCTCGGAGATCTCGCGAGCCTTTGCGTCGAGAAACCGTGATTCGGTGACGTTCGCGCCGATGAGGGTAAGCTGGCGATTCGTCAGAACGTCAGGGTCGATGAGACCACGAAACGCGAGAACGCCGGTATCCTTCATCCGCTTGATGCGCTGGCGCACCGTGCCTTCCGACAGGCCGAGCTTCGCCGCAATCGCGCTGTTGGAGACCACGCCCGTGCGCACGAGCTCGATGATACTCCAGTCCGTTTCGTCGGGTTGTCTGTAACTTCCGTTCATTGGTCTGACTCCGCTGCCTGATGAGACTCCGCTGCACCGTCGAGTGCGAGGGTGATCCATTCCAGTGATATGCTGCCCTCCAGCTCGTCGATGTATGCCGGCTGCGCGATCCGCCGCAGTTCCTCCCGCTCCACGGGGCCGGGGATGAAGAACTCCACCCCTGCCGCTTCGAGGGCCGTCCGCACCGTTGCCGCCCGCGCGTCCGTGCGGTCCGCGTGACGCGCCGCTGCCGCCGTGGCCGCCGCAACAACGATCCGATGATCATCCGCCGACAGACTTTCGAGCGCGGCGCGGTTCACGAGCAGATACTGCACGGGAAACGCCATCCCGACCTCGCTACGGTAATTGAGTCGGGTATGCAGCCCGGCGGCGAGAAGCTCCGGCGCGGTCCCGACTATGCCGTCTGCGTCACTGACACCGTCTGCCTCGCCGATCTCGTTCCCACCAGCGTCCTCGCGACTGTCCCCGCTTCCGGCAACCACCTCGGCGCCGAAGGCTCGCACCACGTCGCCGTAGCGGCCACCGCCGATCACGAAGCCGAGCCCCGAAAAGTCGGCCGGCGAGCGAAGCGGACGCACGGCATTGCTGAACCCGACCGCGCCCGGGACCTCCACCACCGCGAGCACCCGCGCGCCGGCGGCCTCCTCCAGCGCGCTCCGGACGCGCTCGAAGAACCCGCTCTCGCGGTAGAAGCGGCGGGCGGCTTCGCGGTCGGCGAAGAGGAACGGAATGGCCGCTGCCCGGAGCTCCGGAACGAGCTCCTCGACCACGGGTGCCGGGGCAATCGTCAACGCGGGCTCGCCGTTCAGGGCCCCGCCGTCCAGGAGCTCGCGGGAGGTCCCCAGTTGATCCTCGGGAAACAGGAGCACCGACATCCCGCCTTCGCTGCGCTCGTGGATCTCGCGCTGCAGCTCCTCGGCGAAGCCGTGCGCAGGGTTCCGGCCCGCATCGGGCGGGCCTCCGTAGCCGAGCCTGAGGGTGATAGCGGAAGGCTCCTCGCTGCGCCCCCCTGCGGTGACTGTCGCGGGGCTGAAGACCTGAGCAAGGGAGATAAGAACCGCAACCACGGCGACCACCACGGCGGCCGCGGAGGTCGAACCGGATCTCACTTCATCGCCTCGATCTGCTGGGGGAGTCCCTCGATGTACCGGGCACGCTCGCCGGATGTGACCTTGTGGGTTCGCACGTGCAGCTCGCTTCTGCAGTACCTGCACCGGATGCGTCCGTCCTCCGCGTAGAACTTCGGCGGCACATCCTCCGCGACGACGCGGGTGACACAGTTCTCGTTCTCGCAGAGCAGGTACACGAACTTCTCCGAAACATGTCCGTCCCGGATATAGTTGATCGTCGGCTCAGGGGAGATGAGCGCAATGTTCTTCATGTCGCGCTCAGAGAGCTCGTCGAGATCCGTCTTGAGAAAGGGATTGCGCTTCTCCTTGATACTCGCGGTGATGCAGGTGTACCCGCGATTCTCGAGCGAAAGCGCCTCGTCGACCGCCTTGCGGCTGCCGGGGAGGAGGTGATCCACCACGGTGCCGTTGTGGATGCGATCGATGAACATCCGCTCCTCGGTCTTGCCCTCGATGGTGCGCGGCAGGCGGTTGTTGCCGAACTCGAGCTCCGGCAGCAGCTCACCCTCGTAGCGGATATATCCGTCGTGGTTCAGGATCTCGTGGAGGAGGGCCTTGCGCAGAAAAATGCCGAACTCCGCCTGCCGGAAGAACGCCTGAGCGGCGTGAAAATATACGCGGTAGTCTATCTCCGCGACTTCGCTGTTCACCGGAAGCGGATGCAGCACCTTGACGTCGAAGCCCTCGACTTTCTCGAGGTCGATGCGATACCTGCCCATCATTTCAGATACCTCGAGGTCGGAAACTCCGGGCATGCGCTCGAGCTGCGGCCGGGTCATATAGTAGTACCTGACCCCGGCCATGACATCGCGCACGGTATCCTCGCGGGATACCGTGACCCCGCGCGCCTGCAGAAGGTCCACGAGGTCGGGCGGCATTCCGAGGAAGTCCTCGGCGGCCCAGCGAATGGTGATGTCCTCGAAATGCGAGAGCGCGAGGCTCAGCGAGCGAATGGTGCGCCCGTGAGAGAGGTCGCCGCCGAAGCCTATGGAGAGCCCGTCGAGGGTGCCGTCGTTGAGGACGTAGAGCGTGAGGAGGTCGAGCAGCGCCTGTGTCGGATGCTCGTTCTTCCCGTCGCCTCCATTTATGACCGGGATGCGGGCAACGTCGGCGGCCCACTGAAGCGACCCGTCGAGGGGATGGCGCATCACCGCAACGTCGAAGTGGTTCGCGCCCATCATGGTGATGGTGTCACGGATGGTCTCCTTCTTCATGACGGAGGTGCCCTCGGCGCCCGAGAAGCCGTCACTGAGACCACCGAGCTCCCGGATGCCGGTGTGAAAACTGGTTCGCGTTCGGGTGGACGGCTCGTAGAACATCGAGGCAAGACTGCGCCCGACGAGCACCGAGGAAAACGCGTGCCGCTCGCCCGCCTTCTCCTTCTCGTACATCATCGCACCGACTCGGCAAAGGTGGAGTATCTCCTCGCGCGAGAAGTCGGTAATGGAGATGACGTCCCGGTTGGTCAGATCGACTGCCATAGTTTGTGGACTCGCTTACGCATCTGAGTAGCACAGGCACATGAGAATTGCAAGCCCGGC
>CAYOFA010000055.1:0-4816 GCA_964402885.1 uncultured Spirochaetaceae bacterium | reverse complement strand
GTTCCACTTTCCCAGACTGCGGACCTGCGCTATAATGTCGCCACCAGATATGGGCGATGATATCCGCGTTCTGATAGCCGACGATCACCCGATGTTCCGTGAGGGAATCAACCTGATCCTCTCCGGAGCAGAGGACATCCGTGTAATGGCGGAAGCGGGTACTGCGGCGGAGGCGTTCCGTCTCGCGCGCGAGCAACGTCCCGACATCGTCCTCCTCGACATTTCGCTTCCCGACGTCAACGGTCTCAGCGCCCTGCCGCAGATCCTCGATGTATCTCCGGAGACGCGTATTCTCGTGCTGAGCATGCACGCCGACAGCAATCACGTGATTCGAGCCTTTGAGATGGGAGCCCACGGCTACATCGCCAAGCATTCGGCATCCCGAATCCTCGTGCAGGGCATTCGATCGGTGTACCGCGGCGAGCGTTTCGTGGACGACGTGGCGCAGGATGTCATCGACAGCATTCCGGGGAGCACCGTCGCCCCCGTTCCGGCGGCCGCTCGAGCCTCCGGCGCCGACGATGGCCTCGGCGAACGGCTCAGCGCGACCGAGCAGACGGTGCTGCGCATGCTCGCGGGCAGCCGCGCCGTCGAGGACGTCGCCGAAGCACTGGGACAGCCGACGGTGCGGGTGGGTTCATGGCGGACGGCCATCTTCGAGAAGCTCGGACTCTCCAGCCAGGAGGAGCTCGAGGACTTCGCGCGCGAGAGTGGTATCCTCGAGGCGGAGTCGTCGGGAGGACAACGGTGAGCAGCGGTGACACTTCGATCGAGCGGATCGGCGAGTTTCTGCGCCGCATGGGCGCGTTGACCAACGAGCAGGTCGAGCACGTACTTGCGGTGCAGCGGGAAAGCCCGGAGAAGAAGTTCGGGCACGTTGCCGTGGAGCTCGGCTACATACGCGAGGAGCTCATCGACCGGTTCCTCTCTTCTCACCGGGCCGGCTGAAGGATCGGACCGGCTCAAACCCGACAGGAGTAACATCAATGCAAGAGATTCGAGAATTAGCCGTGATCGGCGCGGGTGCAATCGGCGCAGTCTATGGAACCCTGCTGCACACAGCCTACCCCGGCCGGGTTCGCTTCGTCGCAGACAGCGCACGGGCCGAGCGGCTCGCCGCCTCGGGAGTCGTCATAAACGGCGTCTCCCACGCCGTTCCCGCTGCAAGCCCGGAGACCCTCGAGGTGCAGCCCGACCTCATCATCGTGGCGGTGAAATACCATCATCTTCCCGCCGCCATGGAGCTCATAGAGCGGATCCGACGCCCCGACACCATCGTGCTGTCCATCCTGAACGGGATCGACAGCGAGGAAATCATTGCATCGCGTATCGGCTGGGACCACGTCCTCTACGGCATGGCGCTCGCCATCGACGCGATGCGGACGGGGAACGAGATAACGGTAGCCTCTAACGGCACCATCTACCTCGGCCGGGCGGAGAACACCGAGGTTGATCCGGAGGTCGCGGCCGTGCGGGACGTGCTGGTCGATGCCGGTATCTCGGTGGAGGTGCCCGAAAACATGCTGCGAATGCTGTGGTGGAAGTTCATGATCAACATCGGCATGAACCAGGTCTCCGCCGTCCTCGGCGCGCCCTACCGCGAGTTCCAGGAGAACGAGCACGCGCGGGCGCTCACCGACACGGCGATGAACGAGTGCGTTGCCGTGGCCCGGGCCGAAGGCATCGATCTCAGCGAGGCCGATATCACCCGCTGGCACGACGTGCTCCAGCGTCTTGCGCCGGAGAGCAAGACCTCCATGCTGCAGGACATCGAGGCAGGTCGAAAAACCGAGGTGGAGATGCTCGCCGGGCAGCTCACCGAGCGCGCTGCGCGCCACGGCATCGACGCTCACTGCAACGAGGCACTCTTCCACATGATCAAAGTATACGAGGCGCGCTCCGGCGCAGTATCCTAGTCTGATGGCGAACATCATGGATGCGGAGAGACTGCGCGCCCTGCTGACCGATCTCTGGGACCTGTTCGAGCGAGTTTACGATCTCGACGAATCACTGCAGGGGCTGGTTGATCTGCTCGGCGAGCGCGTGGGCGCGGATCTTGTGACTGCATATCTCTTCCACGAGCGCGGACGGGAGCTCCGGCTGCATGCCGCAAGAGGTTCGGCGCCCGGCGATTCCGTTCCGGCGAGGCTGCCGCCGACCGAGGGGGCGGTCGCTGCCGCGTTTTCCCGGCATACAACGGTGTGCGACACCGATGATGTCCCCGGTGGTCCGCTGCCGCGAGAGGAGCTGCCGGGGTTTCTGGTCGTGCCCCTGCAACGCGGAAGGGTCAAGCTCGGGGTGCTCATCATGCAGCACAGCAGACAGGGGTTCTTCACGGCGGACCTCGCGCGCGGATTGCGCAGCCTGGGCTCCCATCTTGCTTCCACCGTCGACAGTGTAACGGCGTTTACCGAACTCCCGGAGGTGCCGAAACCGGCGCCGGAGGCCGCCCAAGAGGAAACGGAGGCGGCACTCGTCTACGGGCGAATTGCCGCCCCGGGGACCGCGGTCGGCCGGGCGGTCCTGCTCGACCAGGTCTGGAGCCCTGACGAGAGCGAAGCAGCGGACACGGAGGTTTCACCGGAGGAGAGCCGTGAAGAGGCCGGTTCCCGACTGGACGCCGCCCTCGCCGCGAGCGAGGAACAACTCGAGCAGCTGAAGCACGATGCCGAAGAACGGCTCTCGGAGCTCGCGTCGGTGATCTTCACGTCTCACCTTCTCATGCTTCACGACGAGCACTTTTCCGGCCGCATGCGCTCCTCCGTGGCCGATGGCCAGACACCCCGGCGTGCAGTCATCGACACGGTGAACCACTACGTGGAGCTCTTCTCTTCCATGGAAGAGGCCCGCTTCGGCGAGAAGGTGCAGGACGTTCAGGACCTCGGCCACCGAATTCTCGCCAATCTCGAGCACCGCGCGGGCGAGGCGGCCGACTACAACGGCCAGATCGTGATCGCCCGAAATATCTTTCCCTCGGAGCTCATGATGCTCGCGGCCCAGTCCGTCGAGGGTGTCGTGTTCCTGGGAAACGGTGTAACCGCACATATCGCCATCCTCGCCCAGTCGCTCGGGCTGCCGGTGCTCATAACCGGCGATCCGGCCATACTCTCGGTGCAGGCCGGCACGCTTCTCTACCTGGATGCGGACCGTGGCATAATCCATATCGCTCCGAGCGACGACGTGCTTGCAGAGAGGCACCGCGAGGTGGCGGCCGCAGAGGAGTCCGCGCCGCTGCAGACGAAGTGCGGCGTTCGAGTTTACGTCATGGCCAATGTCAACATTATGCGAGATGCGGCAACGGCACGCGAGCACTCCGCCGACGGCATCGGCCTTTACCGCAGCGAGTTCCCCTTTATCATTCGAAGCGACTTCCCCTCCGAGGAAGAGCAGTATCAGATCTATCGCAAGATCGTGCAGCAGATGCCGGACCGGGAGATAGTGCTGCGAACCGCGGATATCGGTGGTGATAAGCTCGTCGACGGCTCCTCGCCCCAGGAAGACAACCCCTTCCTCGGGGTGCGAGGTATTCGCTTCTCCCTCGCCAATCGCAGTCTGTTCCGGGACCAGATTCGTGCCATGCTCCGCGCCGGCCACGACGCGGATCTCCACATCATGTTTCCCATGGTTTCCTCGGTGGACGAGATCGAGATGGGACGAGAAGAGGTGGAGCGCTGCATTGCGGACCTGTCCCGCGAGAGCATCCGCCACAACGCCTCCCCGAAGGTCGGTGCGATGGTGGAGCTCCCCTCGGCGGTGGAGGCCATCGAGGACATATCGGCAACCAGCGATTTTCTCTCCATCGGCAGCAATGATCTGGTGATGTACCTGCTCGCCGTGGACCGGACCAACGAGCATCTCAGCGATCTCTATCGCGACTATCACCCGGCAGTGCTCAAGGTGCACAAGCGGATCGTGGACGGCATTGGAGACAGGCTCGATCACCTCTCTGTGTGTGGAGACAGCGCAGCGAGCCCCGTCATGCTCCCCTTCTATCTCGGGATCGGCATTCGGCGCTTCAGCGTTGCACCGTCCCGCATTCCGGAGCTCCGCCACCGAATCGGGGATCTTACTATAGAAGACGCGCAGCGAATCAGCGACGAGATGCTCGGCATTCGCTCCATCCGGGATATGGAGCAGTACCTCGAGCTTGCCGGCACCGGCAGCTTGACCGACCCCGCGGACGTTGCTACAGTTCGCAGACCGTGACAATCACAGCTGCTGTCTTCGACATGGACGGCATCATATTCGACACCGAGCGCCTCTCATTCGAAACCTTCAGGCAGGCCTCCGAGGAGGCGGGCTGGGAGGTATCCCACGAGGCATTTCTCGCGAGCATGGGCCTGCCCCGCAGAAACATTCCGCCGAAGCTCACCGAGGTGCTCGGCAGCAGGTTCCCCGCAACACAGGTGCTCGACCGATCCTACGAGCTCCTGGAATCCGCCGTCGAACAGCACGGCCCGCCGTTGAAAGCCGGCGTCGAAGAGATCCTCGACGCCCTCGGCGAGCGGCGTATTCCCGCCATCGTGGCGACATCGACCGACTCCGCCACCGCCCGGGCATACCTCGACACGGCCGGCCTCCTGCAGCGTTTCATCGGCGTCGTCGGCGGCGATGAGATCGAGAAAGGGAAACCCGACCCGGACATATTCCTGCACGCCGCCGAGAAGCTCGAGACCTCCCCGGAACATATTATCGTCTTCGAGGATTCGATGAACGGCGTGCGCGCGGGCGCCGACGCCGGCATGCGGGTCATAATGATCCCGGATTTCATCGAGCCTTCCGCCGAGATCCGCGCCATGGCATTCGCCGTCGTGCC
>CAYOFA010000054.1:0-18111 GCA_964402885.1 uncultured Spirochaetaceae bacterium | reverse complement strand
GATTTGCCGCGGGACACAAGCAGCAGCCCGGATTCCCCCGTATACAGGGGTGATGGGATACGCGCGATTTCGACACGGGTCGGGGCTGCTCGCGTTGGCCGCCGCGACCGCGATCATGCTCGGCTGCAACGCCGGCCGACAGGCCGACGGTCGGGCCGGCCACCGGGGTGACCGCCGGGCCACCGAACACCTCACGATCCTCTCCTACAACGTACAGAACCTCTTCGACGGGACCGACGACGGCACCGAGTACGCCGAGTTCGACCCCTCACGCGGTGACTGGACCGCCGAGGCGGCCGACGCCAAGGCCTCGCGTATCGCCCGTGTGATCCGCCGGGCGGTTCGTGGCGGCCCCGACGTGCTCTGCCTGCAGGAGGTCGAGCACGGGCGCGTGGTGGCCGACCTGGCCCGTGATCACCTGCGACGCCGACGCTATCGCTACGCCGCGGTCAGCGAGACGCCCGGCTCGGCCGTGGAGGTCGCGCTTCTCTCGCGAGTGCCGATCGCCGAAGCGCGCGTCCACGCGCCGGTGCGGGGCTGGCCGCGGCGACAGCCGGACGGTGAGGACGCCGGCGCCATTCTCAGGCCGGTGCTCGAGGCTCGCCTCGAAACCCCGGGTGCGCCGCTTCATCTCTTTGTGAACCACTGGAAGTCGAAGTCAGGCGGGGCCCGGGAGACCGAGCCCGCGCGCCGGGCGGCGGCACGGGTTGTGGCCCGGCGGATGCGAGCCATCACGGCCGATGACCCCGGTGCCGAGATCGTTGTCTGCGGCGACCTCAACGAGTCTCCACACGCCTTCGATGATGCCGGCGGCGCCTATCCCACCGCCCTCATGCCGCTCGGCGCGGGCGAGCCGCCGTCTGCGGCCCACGCGCTGCGGGTGTCGGGCGACCCGGCCGCGGTGCGGCGGGCGCGCTCGGCGGCGGTGCTCTATTCTTCGTGGGACGAGGCGGAGGCTCCGGGAAGCTACTACTTTCGCGGAAGCTGGCGCCGCCTCGACCACACCCTGGTCTCCGCCGGACTCCTCGATACCGAGGGCTGGGAGCTTGCCGCCTTCGAGGTCGTGGCGCCGCCGTTTGCCACGACCGCGGACGGTCGCCCGATTGCCTCGCGGCGGCCGGGCCGTGAGAGTTACCGCGACGGCGGGGGCCGGGCGGGAGGTGGAGGCTTTTCGGATCACCTGCCGGTGTTGCTTACTCTGGGGCGCCGGACGGAGTGAGGGGCCACACGCCGAGGTCCTCGAGCTCGCGGGTTGCGGCCTCGGCCCAGCCGCGGTTTGCGCGCGGGCTCGCGGGACTCGGGTGGAGAACGCGGCCGATCCGGGGACGGGCGCTCTCTGCGACCGCCAGCGCCGCCCGGATCCGTGTCTCGGCAAAGCCCCCCACGCCGATGACCCATTCCGGCTCGAGGGCCGCGACGAGGCGCAGAAGATGCTCGTCGCAGGCGCGAAACAGGGCATCCTGCTCTGCGGCGCGAAGCCTATCCGGGGTACGGTTTCGCCCCGATTCCTCGAGGAACAGAAGCGGGCAGTAGTTGGCTACGAAGTGCCCGGAGAAGAAGCGCTCGGGTGTGCCGAAGCGCTCACGGAAGAGACCCCACAGCCTGCGTCCGCTGACCTCGCTGCGGCTCGTCTCGAAGCCGTTCACCGGTCGCTTCGGGTGCTCACGTGGCGGTCGCCCGATCTCGCCGCGGATACCGAGCCAGTCCCGCACCGTCTCCACCTCACCGAAGGGCACGCCGGTCTGCGCCATACCCCACGGGCCCGGGTTCATCCCCACGAACACGACGCGGGCGCGTGCGGGGGCGTATCGGAGAATGTATTCTTCGTGCGCGGCCCAGGCATAGCTCAGGGGATTGTACACGTGGGTGACGGGCGCGGCGAAGGAGAGCTCGTCCACTCGCGTGCAGAGGGCGGCCGCTGCATCCCGGACGGCCGCCGCGGAGGGGCCGGGATCGCCGGCCGCGGCGGGCCGGGAGTTGCCGGCCGGGGCGTCGGCGCGGCGGGGCCGGGAGTCGCCGGCGCCCGCGTCCCGCGCCCGGGAATCGCCTCCGCTCATGGTGTTTCCTCCTCCTGCGACACGTCGAGCTTCTGCGCGAGTCGGTCCACCCGGTCGTCCACTTCGGAGAGTGCCTTGTGGAGGTTCTTCAGATGCGTCTGCGCGACCGAGAGGGCCTTGGCGAGCTCAGTGCCCTCGGTGCGGGCGGCGGTGAAGCGCGAGAGCAGCGTGCGGGCATCCTTGCTGATCGCAAATCCGCGCAGTCCGTAGGCTACGGTCTGCAGGTAGAGAAAGAGGGTGGACGGGCTCACCGGCACCACACCGCGACCCATTGCTTCGCCGAGGAGATCATCACCCTGGTCCACGAAGACGAACTGATAGACGCGCTCGGAGGGGATGTACATGAGGGCGAAGCCGAGGGTGCCCTCGTCGGGGCGAATGTAGCGCTCGGCGATGTCGTTGACGTGGCGCATGAAGGCGGTGCGAAGCTCGCCGCCCCCGCCGCCGGTGGCCCGCGAGGTGCCGCCCCGCGCCCCGCCGCCCCGTCGGCTCCCGGCGGTACCCCGGGAGCCGCGCGCGTCGGCCTCCTTCTCCATGGCCCGCTTCGCCGCCTCGAAGGGAAACTTCGCGTCCACCGGCACCATGTAGCGTCCGAGCTTTACCACCGCATCTACCCGGGTGCCCTCGCGGAAGGAGTACTGCAACTCGAAGGTGCCCTTCGGTAACCAATCCTCGAGAAGTCGGGAGAGCAGGGTCTCACCGACCGCGCCGCGGGACTGCGGCACCGAGAACACCTGCTCGAGCTCCGAGAGGGAACGTGAGACGTCCTCGAGGCGGGAGAGCACTCCGGCCTCGTCGCCGGCAGGGCCCCGCCGACGGCGGAGCAGCACGACGAGAAGGACGAGCAGAAGCACGAGGATGATTCCGAACGCGAACGCGGCCATAGTTTGCGGGGTAAGCGCTGACTCCGGCATGCGCCTATCCTACCGCCCCGCGGTCGGCTTGCAAAGCACATCCAATCGTACTATAAATGGGCGGAATGGCGGTGTTCACCAGTGAGAGGGAGTATGTGAACACCCTGACCCCCCGGTCGGTGCTGCCGGAGGGGTTTCGGGTTTCAACAACCCGCCTGACCTTCGTAGCGCGCGAGCGACCAAGCGAAGAACCGTATGCCATGAACCTGGCCCTGCTGCTGGCCGACGAGCCGACGCAGGTGTTCGCCGGAGCGTTTACCTCCAACCGGGTTACCGGCGCGCCGGTTCAGATCGCGCGGGCGCGAATGGAACGCGAGACGATGCAGGCGGTCCTCGTCAACAACAAGATAGCGAACGTGTGCGCGCCCACGGGAAAACAGGACGCGCTTGATCTCACCGAAGAGCTCGCCCGCCGACTCGCGCTCGATCCCGAAGACTGCCTCTCGGCGTCCACCGGCGTCATCGGGTGGTCGCTTCCCGTTGCCGATATGAAGGCGGCGCTCCCCGAGCTTGCCGCCGGACTCCACGACGGTCCCTGCCTCGACGTGGCGCGGGCGATCATGACTACCGACTCCTTCCCCAAGGTGCGCCACGCGGAGGTCGGTGCCGGGCGCATCGTGGCCGTCGCCAAGGGTGCCGGCATGGTGGAGCCGAACCTCGGCACGATGCTGGTGTTCATCCTCACCGATGTCACCATTTCCCGCGAGGAGCTCCGGCGGGCCCTTGCAGAAGTCGTCGACGGCAGTTTCAACAGCATCAGCATCGACGGCGATCAGAGCACCAGCGATATGGTGCTCGCGATGAGCTCCAACCGCAAGCCGCCGGTTGACCGCGAAACCTTTCGTGCCGGACTCGATCGGGTGTGCCGTGAGCTCGCCGCCGACATCGTGCGAAACGGCGAGGGTACGGGCCATGTCATCCGCGTGAGCGTCGACGGGGCGCCGAGCGCCGACGAGGCGAAGGCGGTGGCGAAGGCGGTGGTGAACTCGCCGCTGGTCAAGGCGGCGGTGCACGGAAACGACCCCAACGTCGGCCGTATCGTGTCGGCGGTCGGTGATTACGCCGGAAACACCGGGCTTCCTCTGGATGTGGAACGGATGCGCGTTAGAGTAGGGGAGGAGACCGTCTTCGAGGCCGGGGCGTTCGCGCTCGACCGTGAGAAGGAACGCCGGCTGTCGGACTATCTTTCGGCGGCATCCACCGATCCCGCCGCCGTGGGCTATCCCCGTCACGAGCTCGAGGTGGTCATCAGTATTTCGCTTGACAGTGGCGCCGGATCCGCGCAGGTGCTCGGATCCGATCTCTCCTGCGAGTACGTGCGAGAGAATGCCGATTACAGAACGTGAGAGATGCAATATGAGTGAGCTTCAGTCGACCCAGGCCAACGCGGAGATCCGGGAGGCGAGCAGGATGCTCGCGCGGGTGCGCGACGAGGTCTCCCGCGCGGTGGTGGGCCAGGCCGAGATGATAGACGGGTTATTGATGGGTGTTCTTGCCAACGGGCACGTTCTGCTCGAGGGCGTGCCGGGGCTTGCGAAGACCCTGGCGGTGAAGACGATCAGCGCGGTGATTGATTCGAGCTTCAAGCGCATTCAGTTCACCCCCGATCTTCTGCCGGCGGACCTGGTGGGAAACATGGTATACCGCCAGCAGACCGGCGAGTTCGTGCCCCGCAAGGGGCCGGTGTTCTCCAACATCGTGCTTGCGGACGAAATAAACCGCGCGCCGGCAAAGGTGCAATCGGCGCTTCTCGAATCGATGGAGGAGCGTCAGGTGACCATCGGCGACCAGACCTACGCGCTGCCCGAGCCCTTCTTCGTACTCGCCACGCAGAACCCCATCGAGCAGGAGGGAACCTATCCTCTGCCGGAGGCGCAGCTCGACCGCTTCATCATGAAGCTCACCGTCAACTACCCGAGCGCCGAGGAGGAGCTCTCTATCCTCAGGCGTATCGGCGTCCAGCAGGAGGTCGAGCTCAAGCCGGTGCTCTTCCGCCCCGACGTCCGCAGGCTCAAGGACATCGTGTCCCGGATTTCGGTGGATGAGCGGATCGAGGAGTACATTGTCGCCCTCGTGACCGCCTCGCGTGAGACGAGCCGGGGCGGACATTCGTTCTCGCGCTACATCGAGTTCGGCGCCTCGCCGCGAGCGACGATCTACCTCTACCGCTGTGCAAAGGTGAAAGCCCTGTTCGAGGGGCGCGATTATGTGGTGCCGGAAGACGTGAAGTCGATCTCCCGGCCGGTGCTCCGTCATCGTATCGTTCTCTCCTACGAGGCGGAGGCCGAGGAGCTTACGACCGACGACGTGGTGAACTACCTTCTCTCGGCGGTGCCGGTCCCATAGGACCGACGCGCCACCGGTACGCATTCATGGACCGAGCACGGATCCTCTCCCGGGTCAAGCAACTGCAGATCCTCTCCAACAGGCTCGTCGAGAGTCTTCTCGCGGGGAACTATCGCTCGGTTTTCAAGGGACCCGGCATCGAGTTCGACGAGGTGCGCGAATACGTCGAGGGCGATGATGCGCGTCTCATCGACTGGAATGTCAGCGCGCGAATGGCAAGCGCCTTCGCCAAGACCTATCGGGAGGAGCGTGAGCTCACCCTGTTCATGATCGCGGACCTTTCGGGCTCGCTCAACGTCGGTGCCCGGCATGAGTCACGACGGGAGGTGCAGAGCATCCTGTTCTCGCTGCTGACGTTTGCGGCGGTGCAGAACAACGACAAGGTGGGCGCTGTCTTTTTCACCGACCGCATCGAGCACTGGGTCCCTCCGGTGAAGGGGAGAAAGCACGCCACGCGCCTCGTGGAGGACATGATCGCTTTCGAGCCCCGGGGGGCGGGTTCCGATCTCTCCCTGGCACTCCGGGCGGCGGGCGAGGCGCTGAAGCGTCGCGGCATCTGTGTGGTTCTCTCCGACTTCAAGACGACCGGATACCTCAGGGAGCTCAGCCTGCTTGCGCGGCGCCACGACGTGATAGCGGTTCGCATTTATGATCCCATGGACCTGGAGTATCCGCGCACCGGTCTGGTGCAGCTCGAGGACCCCGAGACGGGGCGCACCATACTCGCCACGGGGCGCTCACGAAAGTTCAGGAAGCAGTACCGCGAATACTGGGAGGTGCAGCGCCTGCAGTGGCAGCGTGACTGCCGCCGCCGCGGTATCGCAACGCTCGAGGTATCCACCGAGGACGACCCCGTCGCCCGCCTCATCGAGTTCTTTCGCAGGAGGAAGTCACGATGAGGCGACATCGCGCCCGGCGGCGCCTCAGCCCGGCCGCGGTGGTGCTTCTCCCGCGTGCGCTGCCTGCGGTGCTGGCCCTGGCGCTGTTCCTCATGCCTGCGCCGCCGACCGGGGCGCAGAGCGAGGAGCCGCAGGAGGCGGAGATCGAGCGCACGACCTTCCTGCCGCAGGTGTTCTACGTCGGCGACCGCGTGGAGATGCGCGTCGCGTTCCGAACCTCGCCGGGAGCCGCCCCTCGACTTCCGCAGGAGTCACCGTCTATCGCCTGGGGAACCCTGCACCGCGTGCGGCTTGCCGAAGTGTCGGGCGGGTGGGAGCTCCGGGTGTCCTTTACCCCCTATCAGCCCGGGACTCAGACCCTGCCGCCGATGGAGCTCGGCGATGTGTACCTGCGGGGAATCGACGTCCCCGTGCCGTCCATCCTCGATGAAAACCGCTCCGAGCTGGCGCCGCTGCGCGATCAGCTGCTCCTGCCGGCAACGCGTATGCTGCTTGCAGCCGCGGTCGCCGTTCTGGTGCTTGTTCCCGCGGTATGGTTTGTGTTCTTCCGGTGGGGCAGGCGGCGCTTCCGGGACCTGCTGACGCGATACCGCGACGCCCTGCCCTATCGCCGTATCAATCGTTCGCTGCGCCAGCTCGGCAACGAGATGGATGATATGAGCGATCGTGACTTCTACATTCAGCTGCTTTCCGACTTCCGCTCCTATCTCTCGCGCCGAATGCACACCGAAGCCTTCTCCGCGACGACCGAGGAGCTCGCCGGGGAGCTCGAGCGTTACATCCCCACCGAGGAGGACCGCGAGGCGGTGATCGAGGTCTTCAAGTTCGGCGACCGGGTGAAGTTTGCCAGCCAGCGGGCCTCGACCCGTGCGCGCTCCGATCACCTCGAGGCGGTGATGCGGGTGTTGCGTCATGTGGAGCGAAAGCGCGACCCGCGGGACAGGACGCAGGGCGAGGCGGCCCGCGGGAAGGGGGGTCCACGCAGTGGTGTTTGAGTCGCCCGGCTACCTCTTTCTGCTGCTTCTCATACCGGTGGGCGTCTACTTTCGCCACTTCTGGCCGCAGCGCGGGGGGAAGCTGCCCTTCGCCTACCGTGTGTGGAACGCACGGGGCTTCGTGCCGAGCTTTTTTGCCCGTCGTGCGGTATTCGCACTGGCCACTGTCTCCTTCTGGTCCGCAGTCGTCGCCCTGGTGCTCGCGCTCGGCGGGCCCGCCGACGTGACCCGCGAGCGAGTCTTTCTCAACCGCGGGATCGACATGATGATCGTGCTCGACGAGTCGCCGAGTATGGCGGCGCAGGACTTCGCGCCGGTGAACCGCTTCGAGAGCGCGCGGGACACCATCCGCCGGTTCGTCGAGGGTCGCGAGAACGACCCCATCGGCCTGGTGAGCTTCGGTGCGGAGGCGGCCCTTCGCGTGCCGCCCACCACCGACTACGCGAAGCTCGGCGACGCTCTGGAGGGGCTGGGCATCATGGAGCTCGGCGACGGGACCGCGATCGGCATGGGGATCGCGCTTGGCGCACTTCACCTTCGCTCGAGCGATGCGCCGGAGAAAGTGATGATTCTCCTCACCGACGGCGAGAACAACGCCGGTGAGGTACCACCTGAGACGGCTGCGCGGGTTGCGACCGAGATCGGGATCCGGATTTACACGATCGGCATCGGCAGCGAGACCGAAGCGCCCATCGAGTTCACCGACCCGCAGACCGGGCAGGTCTACCGCGGCACCTTCGAGGGCGGCTTCGACGAGGCAATCCTTCGCGAGATCGCCGAGCTTTCCGGCGGGGCCTATTTCTACGCCGGCACGAGCGGTACCCTCGAGTCGGTGTTCGAGGCCATCGACTCCATCGAGGCAACCGAGAAGCGGGTGCGGATCGAGGTCAAGACCGAACCACGCCACCGCCTGCTCATCATTTTTGCAATCGGGGCACTGCTCTTCGACTTCTTCATTCGAAAGCTGCTGCTGCGGGAGGTGCTATGAGTATCGAGCACCCGCGCGTCCTGTGGCTGCTTCTCGCGCTGATTCCGCTCGCGGCGCTGCAGTACTACCAGTTCCGAAACGGGCGGCGCGATCTCGGCCTGCTCGCCGGCGACCGCCGCGAAACCGTACTCACGGTGTATCTGGTGAAGTGGTTCTTCTCGTCGTTCTTCTTCACGCTGGCCATCGCCTTTTCCATCCTCGCGCTCGCGGGGTTCTCCTGGGGGCAGCGATCGGTGGAGGAGGATCGTAGCGGGCTCGATGTGGTGTTTGCGGTCGATGTTTCGCGCAGCATGCGTGCACGCGACGGTGACGAGACGGGGCGAATCGTCGAGGCGCGCGACGTGATGCAGGGCATCGTGCAGGATCTGCCGACGGCGCGCTTCGGTATCGTCGTGTTTGCAGGGCAGGCGCTGCGGACGGTGCCGGTGACCGAGGACAGGGTTGCGGTGGACTCCTTTATCAGCTCACTGGAGACGGAGGTGCTTTCCGCGGCGGGGACGGACCTCGAGCAGGGCCTCGATGCCGCCTTTGCCGCCTTTCCCGAGGGGGCGAACCGCAACCGCGTTCTCGTCCTTCTCTCCGACGGCGAGCAACACCGCGGAAACCCGCTGCGGCCTGCCGAGGTGGCGGGGGCCGCCGGTGTGCCGGTGTTTACCGTGACCTTCGGTTCCGTCGAGGGCTCGACGATCTCCCTCTCCGACGGCAGCCGCCTCACCGACCGGGAGGGGAACGTGGTGTTGAGCCGCGCCGATCCGGGTATCATGGAGGACGTCGCGCGCACCTCGGGCGGATCCTCGTTCCGGGGAGGCGATGGCGAGGCGTTCGGCGGGCTCATCCGTGAGATCCGCGGGTTCGAAGAGCGGCGCGAGCGGGAAGGCTTTCGTCTGGTCTCGCTGCCGCGGTTCCGCGTCTTTCTGATCTTCGCGGTGATCACGCTGGCGCTCAGTGTCTTCGTACGGGTGTTTCGATGGAAGGGTGTCGTATGAGACGGGTACTGATAGCGGTTGCTGCCGTGGTGCTCCTCTCAGGATGCGGTGCGGAGTCGCATCTCCGCGTCATACGCGGAAACTACGCCTACGGGCAGGGCAGGTTTCAGCAGGCGACTGTCGACTATCTGCGTGCCTGGGAAAACGACGAGTACCATGCCCAGATCGCCTATAACCTCGGGAACGTCTACTACGCCCTCGGCGAGGTGCAGGCGGCGCTCGGCATGTGGCAGCGCGCCCAGGAAAGCGGCGATGCGGACATCCTCTTCGGCGTCACGTTCAACAAGGGCGTGTTCTACTACGAGCGCGGGCGCTACCAGGATGCCTACACGCAGTTCAAGCGTGCCCTCGAGATAGACCCGAGAAGCGTGGACGCCAAGGTCAATCTCGAGCTTGCCCTGGAAAAGATCCGGGCGAGCGAGCAGGTGGTACGGGGGGATTCCTCGGCAGCCGGAAGCGACGGCGCGCCCTCGGCACAGTCGGTGCGAATACTCGAATACATCAGGAGAAAGGAGGGAAGCCGGTGGTTTGCCACGGAACAGGTGGAAGACGAGCCGGACATGCCCGCGTGGTAGCGGGTCTCGTCCTTCTCGCGTTAGCACTCATCGCGCCGCACGCCCTCCCGGCTCAGGAGGAGCTCGACTCCACCGTGGAGCCCTCCCGAATCACCGTGGGCGATCGGTTCTCCCTGGTCATCCGGGCGTCGGATCTGCCGGTTGACGAACTTTCCCTCGAAGAGCCGGAGTACCCGGAGGCGATCACCAAGCTCTCCGGCGCCTCGATCGTCGATGCCGGGCAGACCGGCTTTCCGGGGATCGGCCGACGCCGCATAGAGATCGAGATACCCTTTCGCGCTGAGGCGGCGGGACGCGTCATCCTCGAGCCGATTCAGCTTGTCGACCGGCAGGGCACCACCTGGCAGACTGAGCGCCATCTCGTCGAGATCGGCTTGTCGAACGCCGATCCCCGTGTGCCCTTCGACGCTGCCTGGCATCTGCCGGTGGAGACCGTGTACGAGGGGCAGACCGTTCCCGTGTACCTCGAGATAGAGAAGGCAACGAGCTTTTCCTTCCCCGGCACCATCGACGTGGAGCCTCCCGCCGGTGCGGTCTTCGAGGAGGTGCAGGGACTCGGATCGGTGGCGAGCGAGGTCGTCTCGGGGGTCGAGCTGCTGAGGTACCCGGTGGCGACATTTCTCATGACGCCGTCGGGTCCCGGGGAGCTCCGGATTCCCTCAGCCCAGGTCGGACGCGGAGAGACGGCGCGTCGAGCGGAGGCTCGCGTGGTGAATGTGCAACCCCTTCCCGAAGAGGTGCGCACCACGCTCGCGGTCGGCACCTACCGGTTCTCCGCAGAGCTCTCCGATACCGTGCTCACCGAGGGAGACACCACCGTCCTCACCATGCGCGCAGAGGGCACGGGGAACCTCGACTTCTTCCGCTTTCCCGAGGTGGATGCCGGCGAGATGACCGTCGGCTCGATCGGCGAGCAGAGTGAGGTGGCCCCCGTTGCCGCGGGACTGGTCGGATCGCGCGAGTTGCGACTTCGCGTGGCGCCCCGGGAGGCGGGCGAGCACGAGATACTGGTGGAACGCTTCTACTGGCTCGATCCCGACACCGGGAGAACCCGCAGTCAGGGACCATATCGCTTCACCCTCGAAGTACAGGCCGCCGAGGCCACCGTTGCTCAGGCGCGGGAGAGCACACCGTTCGGGCCCCTCGGAGTTACCGAGATTCAGCGCGTGCAGCCGGTGGAGATGTATCGCATCCCCGCTTTCTATCTTCTGTTTCTTCCGCCGCTCCTTCTCATCGTGCTCTCCTGGGCGGGCGTGACGGCAAAACGAACGGGCATGGTCTCGCTCCTGCTCGTGCCGCTCGCCATCGTTCTCGTTGCCGCCGCGCCGGTGCGCGACCTTCCCGAAGAGGAAATCGAGCTGTCGGTTTCCGCGCTCGACGACGGACGGCTTGCTGAGGCGATGTGGCGGCTCGAAACGCTCCACGAAGACTACCCGCGCAGCCCGGGGATTCTCTATAACCTCGGCTACGCCGCCTATCTCGCCGACGAGCGGGGACAGAGCGTCTACGCGCTGCGGGAGGCACTGCGTATCCGCCCCATGTTCGAGGACGCGCGGACGGGACTTACCTGGGTGGAGGATCAGTACGGGCTGGATCGCCAGGTGGAGGTGAAGGCTCGTTTCCATCCCGACGTTGCTCTGGTGGCGCTCTTCGTGCTCGCCTATCTGTTGGGCGGTCTTGCTCTGGCCCTCAAGCGGGGAGGAGATGCGCGCTACGCCATCGGGTTCATCTCCACGTTGCTGTTGATGATTGCCGCGGGCGTGCTTATGGTATATGCGGTGCATGGCGCGGCGCGTCCGACGGCGGTGGTGCAGGAGCAGGAGGCGGCGCTCAAGCAGGTGCCGGTGGCCGAGGCCAAGCAGTGGCTCACCCTGCCGGCGGGTACCGCGGTGGAGCCGCTGGATCAATACGCCGAGTACCGACTGATTCGAACCGGCTTCGGTGTTGAAGGATGGATGGACGAGAATATGTTGCTGGTGAGCGGGCGATGAGTTTCGAGGACATCCTCAGGCAGTGGGAAGAGAACGAGCGCCGCTCCGACAGCGAGGCACAGCGCCGGCGTCGCGATCACCTCGAATCACTTCTCGACCGCTATCCACCGGACGCGGCGGAAAAGGGTGAGGTCGACGTGCCCGAGGGGGCGCCCGCCGGACCCCGCGGCGGACCGCGTCCCGCATCACTTCCTATCGACGACGAGATCGACCTGCACGGGCTGACCGTAGAGGAAGCCCTCGCGGCGACCGGGCGCTTCATCGAGGCGGGGCTCGCCGCGGGCTATCGGAAAGTTCTCATAGTCCACGGCAAGGGGCTCCACTCGCAGAACGGTGGTGTGCTCGGTACGGCTGTTCGCCGGTTTATCGAAAAGCACCCCGATACCGGGGCGATGGGTACGCCGAAGCAGCGCGACGGCGGCTCCGGGGCCCTGTGGGTGGTGCTACGTCATCGTTCGCGGTAGACGATGCGACCGCGGTTGAGGTCGTAGGGGGAGAGTGCTACTTTCACCTTGTCTCCGGGTACGATACGAATGTAGTGTTTGCGCATCTTGCCCGAGAGATGGGCGAGGATCAGATGTCCGTTCTTCAGTTCAACGCGAAACATCGTATTGGGAAGGGATTCCTTTACGATGCCTTCGACTTCAATGGCTTCTTCTTTGGCCACGAAACCTCCTGAGGCAGTATAAATTTCGTTATCGTAACACTATGTGAAACTGCGGGCTTTGTCAACGCAGGTTCTCCGTTCGCCGCCGGTTCCGCATCCGCGGAAGGTGGAATGTGTTGACTTTTCCCCACCTTTCTATCATTGTGAGGCGCCATATTTCAGCAGAGGGATGAGATGGATAAAGAGTTTGTCGAGCGAATGAAACAGAAGCTTCACACCATGAAAAAGGAGATCCTCGAAAACCTTATGGCGGAGAACGAGGATTTTCAGAATATTATAGATACAGATGACTCGAAAGATCTCGTCGACATCGCGAGTACCGATATAGATAAGCGCGTTCTCGACGCGCTGGGTGCTCAGGAGATGAAGCGGCTGAATCTGATCGATGCGGCGCTCGCGCGCATAGAGGCAGGGAAGTACGGCATCTGCCTCAAGAGCGGCAAACCGATCCCGAAGGAGCGCCTCGAGGCGATCCCCTACGCGCTGTATCGCATCGAATACCAGAACGAGCTCGAGCGCCGCAACCGCTGACCTGACTGCACATTCCGCCTGCAAAGACCAGGCGGCGCTCTAAACATTATTTCCCCCATCACTAAGGTCCGACCTCCATATTCCGATACATCTAGGTGGAGGATGGAGAAATGCTTGATGCAAGTATTTCCAATGGACCGCAGACGGTACCCGTGACGAGCCTGGTGAGGGCGCGCTACGGGATGGGAAAGCTCGCGCTTCCGGTGAACGGACCGTTGGGCTACGTGCGGCTGAAACACATCCAGGGAATCCCGCCGTCAGGAGAGGGAGGCGGCTTCAGTATCCAGAAGCTGCAGGTCCTCGACAGCCTTATCGACAGGCTCGCCCGCATGAAGAGTGTCGAGCGCTTCACCGCAAATGACGACGGTGCCTCTGCCGAGCAGGTGGACGCCATGATCGAGCGCTACTCCGCCCAGCTGCATCAGGTCCTTCAGCAACTCTCCGCGTCAGGCTACGCCGGTCAGGCGGATTCACTCGGCAATATTCTCAACGGTCTCGTGTAGCTCGTCCGGCCGGCATGGCCGGGGCCCGCGGTCGATCCGCCTCAGAGGTCGATCCGCCTCAGAGAACCCCTTCTTTTCGCAATACCGGATTATTCTTTGCCTCACGCTCGATGGTGGAGAGCGGACCGTGAGCCGGATAGAGCCGTGTCTCAGGGGGCAGGGTGAGCAGGCGCTCGGTGATGCTCTTCAGCAGCTGTTTGCGGTTTCCCTTGCCGGCGTCGGTGGTGCCGATGTCCTTGAAGAACAGAGTGTCACCGGTGAACACCGCCTTCTCCTCCTCGGAGTAGAAGCAGACACTGCCTGGGGTATGTCCGGGAGTATGGATGACGGTGAGGTCGGTCTCGAGGATGGTGTCCCCGTCGACGAGCTTGATGTCCGCCTCGGGCAGGGGTGAATAGAGCTCCTCGAACAGGGCCTCTCCATCCGGGCCCATTCCTGCAAAGAGCTCCTGGTGGATGCTGAGCGCCTTTTTGCCGAGCATCTTTGCGTCGGCCTTGTGGATGGCCAGCGGAACCTCTTCTTCATAGTGATCCTGGATATACCGGACCGCCGAGGAGTGATCGAGGTGCCCGTGCGTGAGCAGGATTGCCTTGGGCTTCATGTTCATGGCCTCGAGGCGTCGAACGATGGCCGGGCCGTCGGCGCCGGGGTCGATTACGATGCATTCCTTCTTCGCCGTGGCAAACGCGTACACGTTGGTGTGTACGGGCTCTACGACCATTCGCTCTACCATGATAATATCACCTTACCCTAGTTGGCGGCATTTCACAAGATGACTACCTGGTATCTGGTCTTCGGTCTCGCATGTACGTTCTTCATTATCATACCCGGCGCAGGTGCTGTCTCCGTCCGCAGGCGATGGCGGCGGTTTCGCCGGGCAGTGGTAGGCGCGGCGCTCGCGCCTACGGTGACCTATACGACACTCTCGCACCTGCGGCGCGCGAGGGGCGGCGTGGGGCGCTACCGTTTCTTCGGGCGCCTCGAGGCCATCGAAGATGATGATGTGATATGGCTCAACGACGGGGCCATCTCGGTTGCGGCAGATGTGGCCCGCACCACCGCCTACCTGCTTCCCGCCGCCGGGTCCCGCCGGCAGCCAACGCGGCCCTTTTCCGAGGAAACCCCCGACCGTGTGCCGTGGTCGCGCCTGACGACGCTTCCCGAGCGCACCCCCGTTTTCGTGGCCGGACCGCTGCGCCTGGAGGGAGATCGACCGGTCTTTCGCGCGGGGGCGGCCGGCGATGAGCTCCTGCTCATCCTCTATGACGGGCCGGATGAGGACATGCTGCAGCATTCGGTGTGGACCGGCCGGCAGCGAAACGAATACTGGAACCTGCTCACGCCGGCGTCGCTCGCCGTCGGATCTCTGGCGCTCCTGCTTGCCGCCTACATCCTGCTGCGCATCCCCGCGGACCGGGGTGCGGCGATACTGGCGGTCAGCTGCGCCCTCATTCCGATACTGCCTCTGCTGCCGCCGGGGTTCATCTCGTTTCCGCTGTACCGTCGCATGTGGCGCCGCGGGCGCTATCTGCGCGCCGAGCGTGACATTCTGCGGCTACCGCTTCGCCATGATTTCGATGCGCGCGGCGAGGCCCTGCTTCCCGACGGCGAGCGCTACGTGATGCGCAGCGTCGACAGGGCCGCCGCCGACGAGCTCGTTCGCGCAGGAGCGCAGCGGCTGGATGTGAGCGTGGCCGAGGGCGAGGAGGGGCGTGAAAGGGAGGGTCGGCGCTATTTCGTCTTTGGGACCCCCGACGCCGCCGCGCCCCGCGCCGGAACATCCGACGCGGCCGGTCTTCAGCGGCCGAATGACCCGATGGCGGGGTTGCTCGTCATACCGGGAGAGCCGTCCCGCCTCGCGCGCCGGTCCGAGCGAGCCGCGCAACTCTTCGAGATCTCGGCCGTTACGAGCCTGCTCGTCGGAACGGGGATCAACTTCTATATCGCCCTGCTGCTCGTCAGTCGCGTGATGTTCTGACCGGGGCTCTCTTTGGCGGTGACATTCCAGGGCCGCTTCGCCCCGGGTCAGTCGACCTTTCGGGCGTAGTTCACGTTGAGCTTTCGACCGCGGTATTCCTTGCCGCTCAGCTCGTCGATCGCCGCCTGCGCCTTGTCTTTCGACAACTCGATGAAGGAGTACTTGTCGAGGATCTTGATCTGCCCGATGTCGTCGGAAGTCACGCCGTCGACACTGGTGAAGAGCTGGATGAGGTCACGCGGGAATACCTTGCGATTCTTTCCTACGCCCACGAAGACAGTGGAGAAGTCCCCGTTCTTGTCGGTCTGCTTGGCCGGCTTCGCCGGCTTTGACGGTTTGCCGGATTTCGACGGGGCGCCGTAGTGCTTGAGCAGATACGCGGCAAAATAGCCCCTGCGAAAGAACGGCACGCGCTTTCGTATGAGCTTCCGAAAGGCGTTCATTTCGTCCGGGTCCTCATTATCGTGGATGTCCCGGATTATCTCGTCGATCTGCTCCTTGAGCTTCTCGTCCCTCATGAGATCAGAAAAAGTTCTCGTACTCACGGTTTGACTCTCCTTCCGTGTGGAATTGGATCGTCTCGTACCGCCGTTTGCCGCGTCGCCTGCCGGCGCCTCGCCGTTCGTATCCGTGCCGTTCCTACGCCATGTCGACACCGGTATCGTCGACGGTCGGCGCAGCAGGGGCACCACGTCCGCTATACCGTCATGCTGCGTCTCGGTGAAGACGGCCGTCTGGGGATAGCCGGAGAACTTGGAGTAGATGTAGTGCAGGTCGGCATTGAAGCTGCCGGCGAACTCGGCCGCGGGCTCATCGATAACGCACACCTCGACGCTCGAAAGGTCGAGGTTATCACGGCGAATGTGATCGATAACGCGCTCGGTGCTGCCGACGATCACGTGCGGGGTGTTCGCGATGAGCGATGCTTCCTTGCGCGCGGCGTTGGAGGTGCCCAACTCGACCACGTCGAGTTGATCGGAGCGGCGTTTCGCCGACTTTCCATCGAGCGCGAGCGCAAGCAGCTCCGCGGTGGCCTTTATGTCCGCCGGTTCACGAGTGATGATGAGTGCCTTGATGCCCGGTTTGTCGAAGCGCACGCGGATCAGGGGCGGTAGGAGAAGTTCTACATGATGCGCGGTGTCGGGTCCCGTCTCGACGACGAAGTCCCTGCCTTTCACGATATGGGGATAGATGGCCTGCTGAAGGTATGAGAGCTCCTTGCTGCGACGCTTCGATGAGAACTTCTTGATGTTTCGCAGACGTTTTGCCTGGCTCTCTGCTGTCACGTCATCTATCCGCAGGTTCGGACCGTTGTCACGCTGTCTGCGAAAACGATATCTTTCCCCCCGTGCTTTGTCAAGATTGCGGCCCGGTGTGCCGAGTAGACAGAATATGGAGATGATGAAATGAGAACTGCTCTCGTCAGCCGACGCCGGGGTCGGGGGACGACCCCGCCTGTTGCCGCGTCGACCGCACCTGCCGTCTCGCTTGTGGTGATCGCATGCCTGTTCCTGATCGGCGCCACGCACGTCGACGCGCAGCAACTGTTTCGTTTCGAGTACCGCGAGGGGGAGCAGTACCGCATACTCTCGACCGTCGATCAGAACGTGTTCATCGACGGAGTGTTCAGCCACAGAAACAGCGCGCTGAATCGCATCACCGTGCAAATCGCCGACGTAAAGGACGACGCCGGGTTCATCGACTTCCGCTACAGCCATTCCAACGAGGCGAGCACCCGAAGCGACGTATACCGCTACGGACAGGAGTTCAGCTCCGAGTTCTGGCGCGACGAGCTCGGCCACTACACCATAGAGCCGTCGTTTCTCGTGCCGCCCACTCAGGACATTCCCATCCTGCCCGACGAGCCGGTGGAAGAGCGGGATACCTGGACGGCAACCGCGACCGAGGTCTTCGACCTGGAGAACGTGCTCGGCGTCGAGGGTATCATCCGCAGCGAGGTTCCCGTCCAGTATGAGTACCTCGGTCTGCGCGAGTGGAAGGATGGGGAGTATCCGGCCTTCTCGATCCGCTACAATGTCTTCCATCGCCCTACAGAGCGTTCGACCGATCCCTGGTATCCCGTCCGCATCACAGGCTCCGCCGACCAGACCTATTACTGGGACCCCGATCGCGGGAGGGCCGCCGGCTACGAGGAGAGCTACGTCTTCGTGTTCAACGTCGCAAACGGGCAGACCATACAGTTCGAGGGGACCGCGAGCGCAGAGGTGATAAACGCCGATCCCCTCGATCGCGAGCAGGTGCAGGAGGATGTCGAGCGCGATCTCGAGGACCTCGGCGTGGACGACGCGAGCGTCTCGAGCGACGAGGAAGGGGTCACCATCACCCTCGACAACGTGCGTTTCCCGCCCGACTCCGCGCTCCTCGTGGAGTCAGAGCGCGAGAAACTCCGCCGTATCGCCACCATTCTCAAGAAGTACCCCGAGCGCGATATTCTGATCACCGGACATACCGCCCTTGCCGGCACCGAGGCCGGCAGACAGCAGCTATCCGAAGAGCGCGCGGCCGCCGTCGGCAACTTCCTCATCGAGGAGGGCGTGCGAAACCGTGAGCGGCTCCTGTTCCGGGGTATGGGCGCCCGCGACCCCGTCGCCGACAACTCCACCGAGGAAGGCATGCGGAAGAACCGGCGGGTTGAGATTCTGATTATGGAGAACTAGGGG
>CAYOFA010000053.1:0-18150 GCA_964402885.1 uncultured Spirochaetaceae bacterium | reverse complement strand
CTCGAGCGTGTGCGCCGGCGTCGCGCGCGTCAGTCCGAAGCCTCGACAGCGTCACGGTAAACCTCTTCGTATTCGGCGGCCGCCGACTCCCACGTAAACCGCTGCTTCATACCGCGACGGCGCAGGGCCGTAATGCGCGCCGGTGCCGACTCGAAGTCATCGATTGCCGAGCTCACCGTATCGAAGATGTCGCGGGGGGAGCTTCGCGGTATGAGGTACCCCGTCCCGAGTTTCTCGTCGTCGCGTACGTCCACCACCGTGTCGGCGAGCCCGCCGGTGCGGGTCACGATGGGGACGGTGCCGTAGCGCAGGGAATACATCTGATTGAGGCCGCAGGGCTCATACCGCGAGGGCATGAGGAAGAAATCGCTCCCGGCCTCGATGAGATGCGCGAGTCGGTTGTCGAAGCCGGTGACCACTGCGAGGTTCGGGAAGCCGCCGGCGATCTCCCGCAGTACGCGCTCCCGTGCCGCAGGACCGGAGCCGAGCATGACGAGCTGTACCCGTCGTCTGGTCAGAAGCCGAACGAGGGTGGGGTCCTGCTGGGAGAGGAGCTCCGCGAAACCCTTCTGCTCGACCATCCGCGTTATCATACCGATGAGGGGAACCGCATCGTCCTGCGGAAGGCCGACGTGCCACCGAAGAACGCGCCGCAGGAGGGCCTTCTTCTGCATGTCGTTCTCGTCGTAGTTGAGGGGGATGAGGGGGTCGGTGGCAGGATTCCAGGTATCGTAGTCTATTCCGTTGAGGATGCCTCTTACCGGCGTTGTGCGCTGCCGCAGCACCGGTTCGAGGCCGGGGTCGTAATCGGGCTGAACTATCTCCTTCGCATATGTCGGCGAGACGGTCGTCAGGACGGTGGCCGACGCGAGCGCGGAGCGGAGAAAGCTGATGTTTCGCCCGTCCATGAGCCCGCTTTTCAGGACCGTCTCGGGCGAGAGGCCGAGGTGCGACACCTCGCTGAAGGCGAAGGTTCCCTGATAGCCCAGATTGTGGATAGTGAAGACGGTGGTGCTGCCCGAAAACCAGTCCCGGTAGGGAGGCTCCCGCAGGTAGGCCGGTATCAGGCCGGTCGGCCAGTCGTGGCCATGAAAGACGTCCGGTTTCCAGCCGAGCGCCCTGCAGAGCTCGAGGGCCGCCCGGGACAGCAACGAAAAGCGCCATGCGTTGTCCTCGAAGGATTCTCCCTCCGCCGTGGTGTAGATGCCGTCCCGGCCGTAGGCCGCCTCGGAGTCGGGCAGGTACACTGTGACCGCAGAGCCGGGACCGTCGAGGCGTGTCTCATACACCGGGATGACGCCCTCGGGATCGAGGTGAATATCTACGGGAAGGCGGTCCAGCTCCGCGCGATCGATGAAGTAATAGCGGGGCAGGACGACGCGGACGTCATGTCCCCGTGCGGCGAGGGCCCTCGATAAATCGGCGACCGCATCGGCAAGGCCGCCTGCCTTGGCGAGGGGAAAGAGCTCGCTCGTGACCATCAGGATGCGATGTTTCATGGGTGGTAGTAACTTATCGCAAATTCGTTTCTGTGTTCGAACCCGAGGCGCTCGTACATGGCTCGCGCCGCCTGGTTGTGCTGTTTCACGAAGAGCGTTGCATTCTTGCCCTGGGCCCTGATGTCGGCGAGGAGACAGCGCATCAGCTCTCCCGCGATTCCCTTGTTGCGCTCCCGCGGCACGGTGTACACGCCCCCGATCTGGTCGTAGGTGAGTCCGCGGGCGTTCGTACTGGCCTTTGCAATCGGGACACCGTCCCGCTCGGCGACATAGGTCAGGTGATGCTCGAGAGCGGATCGCATGTTGTGATAGACCACGCTGGAGTTCACATCGCGTCCGTCCACGATCACCTCCTCCTCTTCGTAGGCGGCCTGCAGGGGGAGAAGCGCCTTCAGATCCCGGATGCCCGCCCGCCGAAAGACGATGTCGGGCGGGGCCGGATGTGGTCGGGTTGCCGGGGCGCCGTCTAAACTCATGATGAAATAGTTCACCTGCGTATCGGGAGGGTGGCCGAACACGGCCTCGAGGCGCTCAACGTCGCGTCGCCGCCCCATGACGGTGCGCGAGCGGAAGAAGTTCTTCTTCAGGCGGCGCGAGAGCTCCCGAAGCTGAGGGTCCCTCTCGGCCTCGGGGGTGTCGAGGACAGGGAACACAAATCCGAAGGCTGTCTGAAGCACGAGCCCGGATATCCGCGGTCCGTCGGTCGAGAGATAGAAAACCCGCTTTTTCAGCTTCGAGGGAAAGACGGGTGCGCCGTTGTCGAGAAGATGAGCTGTGAACGCGACACAGCTGTGCTCGCGGCGTTTGAGAAATTCGAGAATCTCGCTGAGATCGCCGGGCCTGGCAAGCGTCCACGACACGTGTTACTCCATGTCGATCGGGAGGAGTCCCTCCGCGGTGATTTCGCCGCGGAGGACCGCGTAGGCAGCCTCGAGTGACGCCGTCCCCCATCCGTATACGGCGACCGCATTCGCCACCCAGGGCGTTTCCTGCAGGTAGACCGGGGTGAGAATGCTCACGACGGCGAGTCGGGCTGCCATTCCCTCCGTTCGCCGCAGTATCGAGAGGGTGGCGGGATCCGAGAGGCAGTACAGAACGGTATCGTAGCGGCGGGCAAGCCGGGAAAAGGTGTCGGCGGCGTCGGCCGGAGGGTCGTAGAAGGTGCCACCGCGAATCCGGTAGACGTCGGCCTCGGGATAGAGCCGGCGACCGATGGAGAGGAAATCCGGGTCTTTGCCAGCCAGGAGAACGTTCTCACCCCGGCCGAGCTCGAGGGGTAACTCGCGACTGCGGACGACGGTGGCGCTGCGAAATGCCTGGTCACGGAAGAAGGCTACGCCGTCCGGGTCGGGGATGTGCTCGCTGATGCGTTCGGTGTCGGGAATCAACGGCACCCGGTCGTCGGGAGCGAGGTATCGCATCTTGACGGTCAGTATACGTTCCACCGAGCGATCGAGCTGACGGCGGAACGCTTCGTTGGAGCGGTATTCCCGGAGGATCGTCCGCCATATCTCACCGTCGGGGGCGGGTGTCTGCGAGAGGAGAATCATGTCGCTGCCGGCCTCCAGCGCCTGCAGGCAGAGCTCGGGGAAGCTCAGGTCTTCGGCGGCCGCGTACTGCGTCGCACCACCCATGTAGAGATCGTCGGTAACGACGATTCCATCGAACCCGAGGCGTTCCCTGAGAAGTCCCTGCTTGAAATAGGAGGACACGGAGGCCGGCACATTGGTACCGGTTATGCCGGGAAAGCTCAGATGACCGCTGAGCACGGCGGGGAGCCCCTCGCGGATGAGCATGCGATACGGTACGAGGTCGTAGTCCCACAGCTCCTCCTCCGAGGTGGAAAGAACGGGGAGGGTACCGTGGGAGTCTCCCGCTGCATTCCCGTGTCCCGGAAAGTGCTTCGCGGTTGCGATGACGCCCGCATCCTCCAGCCCGCGCATGTAGGCGCCGCCCAGCACACCGGCCTGCACCGGGTCGGACCCGAACGCACGCGGCCCGATGACGTGTGCCTGCGGATTGCGGTACACGTCGACAGTGGGAGCGAAGTTCATGTTGATACCGAGGGCCCTGATCTCCCGGCCGATGTAGTATGCCGACTTGTAGGCGTCGTAGGGCAGATTGCTCGCCCCGATGGCCATATTCCCCGGCGTCACGGCGGTAGCGCCTCGAACGTGTCGCACCCAGCCACCCTCCTGGTCGGTCGCCGTCAGGAGGGGAATGGAGTTGGGCGTTGCGAGAGCCTCACCCTGCAGGGTACCGATCGTGCGCGCCAGCTGAGCCAGGTTGTCGGCGTTCCAGCCGAAGACCTTCACGCCGCCGATGTTTCGACGCCGGATCCACTCCAGAAGCTCCGGGGTGGGTTCGCGCGAGGGCCAGCCCACCATGAAGACCTGAGCGACGATTTCCTCGTCACTCATTCGCGAGAGCAGCTGCCGGGCAGGGTTCGGGGTGGGCTCGAGGTTCCAGAACAGGCCCTCGGCGGGCGCGGACTGCGCAGCGGTGGCAACGAGGAGAAGGAAGACGACAGGCAGCAGTATTCGGCGCAGCATATGCAAAAAAAAGGAGACCGGCGACCGGGGTCGTCCCGGCCGCGTGGTCTCCCATTGTAGAAAAAGGGGGTCGGCTCGTCCAGCTAGACGGCGACGGCCTCCGCCCTCTGGTCGGCAAGTTCGTCGATGTACTGCGAGGCGGCGTGGGCGGCAATGGCGCCATCACTGGCCGCAACCACGAGCTGCCGGAACGGCGTGTTACGCACGTCGCCAACGGCGTAGAGACCGGGGATAGACGTCTCCATTCGCTCGTTCGTTATGATGTAGCCTGCGTCGTCTTTCTCCGCGTCCCCGGCGAGCTGAGTCTGGGGGATGGAGCCGATGAACACGAACACGGCGGCGGTGTCCTCGGCATACTCCTCTCCGGTATCGGTGCGCTGGAAGGTCACCCCGGATACTTTCTCGATTCCCATCATGGTCGACTCACCGTGAATCTCCTTGATGACGGTGTTGGTGCGCAGCTCGATATTCGGGTTCTTCTCCACGCGCTCGATCAGGGCCTTCTGCGCCCGGAACTTATCGCGGCGGTGAACAAGGACGATGTTCTCACTGAGGTTGGAGAGAAACTGTGCCTCATCGAATGCGGCGTCGCCGCCGCCCACGACGATCATCTTCTTTCCCCGGAAAAACGGACCGTCACAGGTGGCGCAGTAGGATACGCCCCGGCCGCTGAGGCGCTCCTCGCCGGGAACGTCGAGCGTGCGGTGTTTTGCACCGGTTGCGAGCACGACCGCCTGTGTGGTGATCTCACCGTCACCGGTCTGCACACGGAAGATATCGCCGTCCTTCTCGATCTGCTCGACTCCCGTGATCTGAAACTCCGCGCCGAAGCGCTTGGCCTGTTCCTCGAACCTGTTGGTGAAGTCCATACCGCCGATCGGGTCGGGGAAACCGGGGTAGTTCTCGAGGCCTTCTATGAGCAGACACTGGCCGCCGTTGGCGGTCTGCTCCACAACGAGCGTTCGGAGGTTGGCCCGCGCCCCGTACTGGGCGGCGGTGAGGCCGGCGGCGCCGCCTCCGACAATCAGCAGATCGTAGCTCGAGTTCATAGTATTCATCTCCTTCAGTAGCGTGCGTGAGTAGCCTTTGCTCCTATGGTGTTAGGTACTATATATAGAAAAATATATACAAAGTCAAGTGCCGCAGGACGACGGCGCGGGCCGCCCGGCAACCGTCGACCCGCCGCCTCCTCAACGGTAAACCCGCGCGTTTTTTCGCCGATGATAGTAAAGAAGACCGGCAGCCCCAACGGAGGTGGATATGAATACGGCATCTGAGCTCGAGAATCTCAAAGATCTCCTTAACCGTGAAGTCGCGCTTCTCGAGAACTTCGCTCACCAGGAGCAGAAGCTCCAGGACGCCATTGTGGACCGCGAGTGGGACCGACTCGAGGGAATCGTAAACGAGATGAGTGACGCGTCGCAGTCCGTTCTCTCGGTCGAGCAGGAACGCCACGAGTGCTACACGCGGGTCCGCCACGAGTACGGCTGCCGCTCGGATGCCGGATTCTACGATTTCGTGGCGCACCTCGATCTCGGTGACCGTATGGAAGTCTCCGAGCTGTATCGGCGGCTCAAGGTTGCGGTGATGAGAGTGCAGGCACTGACCGGCGGCATCGGAAGCTATATAACCTCGGCAACCTCCGCCATTCGTGACGTCATCGACGAGCTCTATCCCCAGCGCAAGGGGCGCATATACTCGCGCGCCGGGCATCATGCGGCCCCGGACGACCGTGCCATGGTGGTGGACCACCACCTCTAAACGGAGGCAAAACACATGCAGTCGACATTCTCCGGCATCGAAATCGGGAAGCGCAGCCTCATCACCCACAACCTCGGTCTCTCGGTGGTCGGGCACAACCTCTCCAACGCCTCCAAGGAGGGGTACAGCCGCCAGCGGATCGAGCTCGAGGCGGCGGAGCCGATCTATCGGCCGCAGCTGAACCGTTCGGAAACGGCCGGTCAGATCGGTCAGGGCGTGCAGGCCTCTACGATCGAGCGTATTCGCGACGGGCTTCTCGAGGGCCGGATCATCGGCCAGGCAAACGGCGAGGGGTACTGGCAGGCCCGCGACAAGTACATTCTGATGGCCGAGCAGATCTACAACGAGCCCACCGACTCCTCGGTGCGCACGCTCATGGACCGGTTCTGGGACGGCTGGCAGGAACTTTCGGTGCATCCCTCCGAGATGGCCTCCCGGCAGGCCGTGCTTCAGCGCGGTGAGGCGGTCGTCGAGGGAATCCAGTTGAGGTACCAGAACCTCGACCGGATCAGGACGATGATCGACGACGACATTCAGGCCACCACCGACCGGGTGAACAAGCTCATCACCGAGATCGCCGACCTGAACCGCGAAATCACCAAGTCCGAGGGTGCCGGCGACAATCCGAACGACCTCCTCGACCGCCGGGACCTCCTCGTAGAGCGGCTGTCGACGCTTGTGAACGTCACGATCGACGAGCGCGACCCCGACGAGTTCAACATCCACACCTCCGGCTTCCACATCGTGCAGGGCGGAATCGCGCGACCCTTCGAGACCGTACCCGATCCGCAGAACGAGGGCCTGAGCAACGTGGTTTGGCAGCACTCCGGCGAGAACGCCATCTTCCGGGGCGGCCGCCTCGCAGGGCTTCAGGAGCTCCGCGACGTCGACATTCGCGGTGAGATACAGAAGCTCGACAACATGGCGATGAACTTCATCGACCTCGTGAACGAGATCCACGGAGAGGGCTACGGGCTCAACAAGGAGACCGGGACCGACTTCTTCGTGAACTACCCGCGCGTGCTGAACGCGCTCGGGAACTACGACTCAAACGGCGACGGCGAGTTCGACGTTAGTTACGTATTCCGGTTGAGCGGATCGAACGAGCTCAACGCGCAGCAGCAGATCGGCATCGGCGGCACCATGACGCTTCCGGGGCCCACGGAGGACATCCAGATCGACTACGCGCCTACCGACACGGTGGGGGACGTGATCGAGCGGGTCAACAACTCCACCGCCGAGGTGGCCGCCCGACTCAACCGGAACAATCAGCTCGAGCTCAAAGCCACGCCGGCCGCAGATCAGGAGAATCCCGACTTCGTTCTCCGTGACATACAGGACTCCGGTCAGTTTCTTGCCGGATATGCGGGGCTCCTCGCGGGCCCGGGTGCAGAAAACGGCTATACCTGGCAGCAGCCGGACGCCGTTCAGGACCTCAGAAGCGAAGAGGTCCGCTACGCCGTCGCGCCCCTGCAGCATCCGTCGGGATGGATAGAGGTCAACGAGGAGCTGAAGCAGCAACCCTCCGCCATCGCGGCGTCGTTCGGGGAAGCCGGGCAACCCGGGGAGAGTGGTGACGGATCGGCAGCGCTCGAGATCGCCAAGCTGCGGAACCACGCCGTCAACGTCGGCCAGATATCGACCTTTGACGACTACTTTGCAGACACCGTTGCGGAGATCGGACTGAAAGGCGAGGAGGCCGAGCGTGCCCTCCGGACCCAGGAAGACATCATGAAGGACCTTCGCGATATGCGGGAGTCGATCAGCGGCGTCAACATCGACGAGGAAGTGGCGCAGATGATCAAGTTCCAGCACGGGTATCAGTCGGCCGCCCGCTTCGTGACACAGGTGGACCGCATGCTCGACACGATTATCAACCGTATGGGAGTGTAATAGGCGATGTATCGCATCAGCACACATCTGACCAATAACGATATGCAGTTCGCGGCGCGGCGGCGGGAGTTCGACCTGAACCAGCTGCAGAACAAGATGGCCTCGCAGACCCGCATCCAGAATCTGCGTGACGACCCCCTCGCGGCCGCCCACTCGACGCGCTACCAGAGCTATCAGACGCGCCTCGAGCGCTTCCGCGATAACATCGAGTACGCCCAGGACAACTATCGGATCTCCGAGACCTACATGAAGCAGACCGTGGACATCATGCAGCGCATCCGCGAGGTCGCCGTCCAGGGCGCAAACGGCACCTACACCACCTCCGACCGGCAGAAGATGGCGACGGAGGTCAATGAGCTGCTGAACGAGCTCGTGCAGCTGGCGAACGGCCGAAACGGCGACGGGAACTCCATGTTCGCCGGGACGAAGACGCATGCTGAGCCCTTCCGCGCGGTGCGCGGCGATGTGCAGGGGGCCAACGGTCAGATCATCACCGACGTCCAATACCTCGGCAACATCGAGCAGAACCGCACCGAGATCGCCGAGGGCTCCTTCATCGAGATGAACTTTCCCGGTAACGAGGTGTTCTGGGCCGAGAACCAGCAGGTGTTCTCCACTACCGACGCCACCGGATACCAGGTGCAGCAGGACTCAACGATACGCATCGACGGAGTGGACATCCGGCTTGCCCAGGGCGACAATATTCACGCGGTGATCAGCAAGATCAACGACTCCGAGGCGGCCGTGCAGGCCAGGCTGGACCCCGTGCAGAGCTCGCTCGTTCTCGAGACGAGCTCGCCGCATCAGATGTGGCTGCAGGACGCGGAGGGGAGCACGGTGCTCCAGGACCTCGGCGTGCTCGCCGACGGTGACAACCCGCCGCCGCAGAACATAGCGGCCTCGGCGGACGCCTTCGGCGGATCGGTTTTCGATATGGTGATCAATCTGCGGGATAGACTCTACGAAGGTGATACAATAGATATCGGGGGCTCGGCCCTCCGGGGGATCGACGACGGGCTGAACAACGTACTGTCCAACCTGGCGAGCCTCGGTGCAAAGGACACGCGGCTTCAGACCGTGTTCACCCGAACCGAGCGCGAGATTCCCCAGGTCGCCGAGATGAACTCCAAAGAGGTCGATCTCGATATGACCCGCGCGATCACGGACCTGCGGATGCTCGAGTACACGCACCAGGCGTCACTGAGCACTGCCGGCAGAATTCTCCAGCGAACACTTCTCGACTTCCTGAGGTAGGTATGATGACCATTGAGACGAAGGCCTACGGCAAGATCCCTATTGACGAGCGCCAGCTCATCGACTTTCCATCAGGGCTCTACGGTTTCGAGTCGCACACGAGGTACGCGCTGCTCGACGCTCACCAGAAGCCCTTTTACTGGTTGCAGAGCCTCGACGACGTGCAGGTCGCCTTCGTCCTGATCAACCCCTACGTGTTTCGCCCGGATTTCGTGCTCGAAATTCCCGACGAGGACTACCAGGAAATCGGGGAGCCGGAGGAGGACGACGTGCTGGTCTTCGCCGTCGTCACGATTCCGACGGACGGATCCGAAATCACCGCGAATCTGCAGGGCCCGGTGGTGATCAATCGAAGCAGACGTCTTGGTCGTCAGGCCATCTCACTCGACCCGCGCTGGCAGACAAAGCATGCCATCGTCGAAGAAATGGCGCGGAGAGAGTAATGCTGATTCTCGCACGACGCACGAACGAGAGTATCGTCATCGGTGACGAGATAGAGGTATCGGTGGTCGATATCAAGGGCGACCAGGTGAAACTCGGCATCAAGGCGCCGCGGGCGGTCAAGGTCTACCGGCGCGAGGTGTTCGAGGCCATCCAGGAGGAGAACCGCAAGGCCGCGGAAACCGCGACCGGCGAGCTCCCATCCCTCGACGAATACATCAAGAAAGACAAAGAATCCTGAAGCCGCACGGGCCGCCGGCGCCACGCCGGCCCGCGCCTACGGCCGCACGGGCCGCCGGCGCTCCGGCGCTGCCGCAGCTCACGCTCCGAGCTCGGCGTCGCTCTTTCTGACGTAGCTCGGCCCGATACCGGTTGGCGCCGGTCCCTCGGTGTCGAAACGCGCGCCGGCGATGCGGGCGAGTGCGTGGGAGGGGAGGGTGTCGGCAGGCGGAGCGACGAGGACCCGGTCGGCACCCACGGCTGCTGCGAAGGCTGCGGCGTCCGGACCGACGATCAGGATTGCGTGCGAGTCGGCGATGGGCGGGGCGTCGGACGGCAGGCGGTCGGCGGCAACCAGGGCCGCCTCCTGCGCCAGCTCGAGGATGGATTCGGGAGCCTCATCGAGGTCCGCGGTGAGCTTCTGCCCCCCTGCATAGACGGCCGCGTAGAAGCGGCGCTTTCTCGCATCCAGCACCGGCACCACCGCGCCGGGCCAGTAGCGGTAGAGCTCCGCCCAGATATCGAGCGTGGGCACCGCGACAAAGGGGACGTTCCGCGCGGCGGCAAATCCCTTCGCCGTAGCCATTCCGATGCGAAGTCCCGTGAAGGAGCCCGGGCCGCCGGCACAGGCGACCAGGTCCACGTCCGCCACTGATGTGCCGGCGGCCGCGAGGAGATCGCGGGCGGAGCCGGCCAGGTGCTCGGCGTGATGGAGGCCGGTGTCGCGCACCATGTGAAGCGCCGCCCGGGGCCTCTCCGGAGCGTCGGCTGCGACCAGCAGGGTGAGGCTCAGCACGGATCCCGAGGTGTCGAAGGCGAGAACGGTCACAGGGGCTCCTCTATGGTGATGGTTCGCGTCAGATCGTCGTGCACATCCACCGTAATATGGATCGCCCCGTCGGGCAGCAGGTTTTCGCCGCGTTCGGCCCACTCGATCACCGTTATACCTCCGGCGGAGAGGACCGGATCGAGGTCGAGGAGCTCGACCTCCCGGGGGCCCTGCAGGCGGTAGAGGTCCACGTGGAACAATTGCAGATGTCCCTCGTACTCGTTCACGAGTGAGAAGGACGGGCTCGTAACGAGGTCCCGCACGCCGAGGGCGGCCGCCAGCCCTTTGACGAAAGTCGTCTTGCCGCTCCCGAGAGTGCCGTGAAGGGCGACGACGGATCCGGCCCGCAAACGGGCGGCGACGTCCGCCGCGATCCGGTGGGTCTCCTCCGGCGAGCTCGATTGGTAGACTTTCAGACGAACTCCCCCCGCGTTTCGAGCGCCTCCAGATGCTCGCGTACCGCGCGCTGTGCCGGGATGAGCGGATAGTGGGGTGTGTCGAGAAATCGGAGGCTCAGCACTTTGCCCCGGTCTGCGGTGTCCTCTACGGTGAACTCGATAGGAACGACTTCCTCGTCGGAGCCTGCATGCGCGAGCAGCGCGTTGGCGGTGTATACCCGGCGATACTTCACCGGGCTGTCCCGGAGCTCGATGTTGTCGATGCGTGTAACTTTCACGATGTATCTATCCTATGGTGGCAGACCGCGCGGGGTCAACTCGGAGTCTGCTCTGCGATGCCGTACACGTAGGACTGGATCATGTTCAGATTCTTTCGCGACACACGGGTGAACATGATGTGCATGATGCCGTAGCGAAGCGGAGTTCGCTGCGTGGAACGTACCTTTCCGAAGGCGGTGAGCTTGGTGCGATCCCAGGTCTCGAACTCCACCTTGATGAGCGTGCCTGCCTTGAGCGGCCGCTGTGACCGAATGCTGCATCCGCCGGCCGAGATGTCCTCCAGGCGCCCGAACCCTCGCCGCTCGTCGCTGACGAAGGCCCGTTTCTTCGCGCGACGCCCGGTTCCGACCGACATGATGAACACGGGCCAGAAGAACACCGGCATGTCCATCTCACGCCGGGGGTAGCGACGTTTCTGCGACGCCTCGATGCGGGTCGTGTGGGCGAGCAGCATACTTGTTCCGCTGCGAGACTTGCGGATACCGCTGACGTGGGTGTCGAAGGTGTAGACCTTTCCGGTGCCCTCGGCGACGACACGGCAGCTCACCGCCGTGCCCTTGCTCCACAGAATGGGCCGATCGAAGCGGTCGGTTGGCGACGTTACCACGAGCGCCTCGGGAAGATTCGAGGCGATCGTGGTCTCGTACCATTCGTTCTTGTCGCTGGAGATCTGCATGTCGCGATCCGCGCGCAGCCGGCGTGTCGAGCCGAGCGTCGTCCGCCCTCCCATGTGGAGGCTGATGAGGCGCTTGATCTGAAAGATGATGTATTTGAGGCTCTCGCGTTCCTCCTCCGATATGGAAGAGGTGTCGAGGTCCCGAACCGCGCGCCGCACCAGGTTTGTAAGGTAGGTGTTCTCGGTGAACAACCGGGTGGGGTCCTGTACCCGGTAGCGTTTGACCAGGCCCTGCAGCGTGCGTATCTGATCACGTGAAAGGCCGGCGTTGCGCGCCTGGCGCTTGAGGTTCACTCCGGCGAGTATCCCGCCACCCCCACCACCACCGCCACCCCCACGCGATCCGGACGACCGCGAGCTCAGCAGGGCGCCCACGGCCAGGACGACCAGAAGCCCGCCGAATACCGCCAGCGTGATGATGTTGGTCGTCGGATCGGGGTTTTCGAAGAAGTTGAAGTCGGAGGCCTGCAGCACTACCATGCGGCATCACCACTCAGGATTGCGCATCCTGTTCCACGGATGGGATGTAGTCGAGGAGTTCCTCGATCTTCGGGACGAGCTCATACTCCACTATGTCGCCGATGAGCACGGAGTCCTGTGTGCCGAATGCATCGACCAGTTCCTCCAGCGTCGCGTTGAGCTCCGCGCCGTATTGCTCGAGTCGGTCCGCCGAAACTCCCGGTGCATCCTTTTCGCGAACCATATGGGGCATGATTCGAAGCAACTTTCCCACGAGCTCGGTGAATCGTACGAGGGAGTCCATCGCGCGCCGATCCTCACCGCGCTGCAGGAGCACCGATACCTCACTCACCTCCGGGATGAGCCCGCCTATCGTCCGTGCCGTTGCCACGGCCTCCGCATGCGGGCGCGAGATCTCCCGGGCGCGGGAAGTCAGCACCGTGACTGCCTGGTCGAGGTAGCCGAGGAGCTCCGTGGCGCGCTCGCCGTCGGGAAGTGTTCCCTCCCGGATTTCCGGGGCGTCGACGATGCGGTGGAGAATGTCGGTGCGTTCGTTCGGGTCGATGAGGTCCTGCGCATAGGTCGGAAGACTGCGGGATATATGCTCGGCTTCGCCTGACACCTCGTCGAGCTGTCGGCCGTCCTCGCTGCGGATTGCATCACGAAGGAGGGTGAAGTACCGCACGAGCACCTGTAACCCGGCAGCCTTGACCTCCCAGGGAGCCATCGCCATGATCTCGATGCGATCGATATCGTCCACCCGCGTCTGGGCCCAGGATTCGGGCGCGTCGAGTTTCACGTCCTGCTCGTCTACAATCACGTCGGTGATGAAGAGCTGGGAGTCATTGAGCCACCCTCGCAGGCCTTCCATGACCTCGCCGAGCGTCTGCTCCTCCTCCAGGGTGACATCTACCTGTTCTTCGTTTATCAGAACCTCCACCGGTGCCTCCTTGGGGTTTGGTGGCCGTGAAAACCTCTTCTCTTACATATCGGAAAAAAACGCATGCGGGGCAAGTCGAAAGTTCCAGTGGGGAGGCGACGATGTGCCCGACGGACGGGTGGGCGGCCCGGCGGGCGTTCTAGTTCCCGTTGTTATTGTTGAGCCGCTGCAGCGCGCGCTGATTGGCATCCATCTCGTCCATCGCGCCTTCCATTCGACCGAACTGTTGGCGAAGGCGCTGTTCATAGCGGTCGAGATGGTCGGCATAGTCGCCCATGTCGTCCTCGGTGCGCGAAATCTGAGAGTCGAGCGTGCTCTGGCGGTTCTGGAAGATGCCACCGGACTGCACGAAAGGTCGGACATACTCTCGGACCCGATAGGCGATGCCCTCGTCAACGGCGAGATCGCCGTCGGTGTCTGAACCGAAGAGCTGGCGCAGGGCGCTGATATCGTTCTGCAGTGCAGCGTCGAATTGTCCCTCATCCATTTCGAGGTACCCGCGCAGGCGAGAGGCGTTCACGCCGCCGGTGTTGAAACCGCCGGCATTGGTGCTTATCCCGAGTTGCGCGAGGAGGTTGAGTTCCTGACCTGCGTCGGTCGGATAGGAGTTCATCATGATCTGCTGCAGGCGCGCTCGCATCTGGTTGAGACCACTGTCGCCCTGCATCATTCCCAGCCGCTCGCGGGCCTGCTCCCGCTCGTCGTCGTCGAAGTAGCCGATCTCCTGGATGATGGATTCGTTGGAGCGGGTGAGAATGTTGATGTCACGAACGAGTTGATTGTACTGCGCGACAAAGCCTATCACGGAGTCCTTGATGTTCTCCCGGTCCGGTTCGACCTCGAGGGTGACCGGTCCGCGGCTCGGTCCCTGAAGCTCGAGCGTTGCGCCGGGAATAATATCATCGATGGAGTTGGTGCTGCGCGTCGCCGTAATGCCGTCGAGTTTGATACGTGCATCCGAGGCCGTCTCGATGGGATTCCGCGGCTCGAACTCGCCGCGCGCCGTCGGATCGAAGATGCGTGCATTCTGTACGTAGAGCTCGCGGTGCGTGTTCTCGTTACGAATGTTCAGCGCCGAAATCGAGTCCACGTGCGCAGCCAGGGGAATCTGAATCGTCTGAAACTCCTCCCCGGCGTCCAGTGCCGGCAGAGCCACGTCCTGCCCGCCCTCACGTGCGAATAGAAAAGTATCATCGGTGACGACCCGTGGCTCCTCCGGAGGCTCGTACTCGGGCATCTCTATATCGGACTGGGGGTAGGGGATGGTAACTCCGTCGAGTGTAACGGAGCCCGCGTCCGGCACGTTCGGGCCTTCGGGCGGCGGGGGCGGCTCGGTGATCTCGTCGGAGCGGTCCACGACGCGCACGTCGACCTCGAGCACCATATTCTCGCTCACGCTCATGCGCGGTTCCACCGGCAGCGAAACCGAGCCTCCGGGGTTCACCTCGAGCGTGCCCGCGCTTACCGAGACCGTCTCGGGAGAGAGCTCGCCGCGCCACGGAGCAATTTCGGACTGAGAGATCGCAAGCGTGCGCTCGCCGCTGATCGAACGCTCTATAACGCCGAGATCGAGTGCCGTCTGTTGTGCCTGCTCGAGAAACTGCATGCGATTCTCCGCACCGGTGAGCTGCGAGCGAAAGGTAATGACCTCGCTCTGCGCCGAGTCTTTCACCACCCGTGCCTCGACGAGCTCGCCGACGTTACGGGTGACCGCCTCGGCAAACTCGCCGAGATCACCGCCGCGAAAGTTGAAGGACCGCTCCTGTTCGCCCACGCGGAATCCGTAGCGGCCTTCCGGGACGCGCGTGTCGAGCGGCACCGACGAGGAGACGAAGGTGTCCGCGCCGGCAATCTGTTCCACCTCGATACGGTTCACGCTCTCCGGAGCCTGGCGCTCGGCAGTGGCGGTCAGGACGGACGGGTCCGACGAGGTCGCAACCCGCTCCGAAAACGGGCTCTGAAACCCGTAGAGCGAGCGTGCCTGATCCGAGAGCTCGTTCGCGGTCCGGGTCAATTCCTGCCAGACCTGCTTTTCGGTTTGGTATTCGTCGACCTCGTTTTCCATTCGATCGAGCGGTCGCCGCTCGACCTTCATGAGGTCGTCTATCATTTTTTGCGAGTCTACTCCCCGCGTTCCGGACACGCCGGGGATATTCATATCGGACATATGCGTCCCCTCCCGCGAGAGAGGCTATATGGTTTCGTCGAACAGCAGGCCGAGAGCCTCCTGGATTCGTACGTGCAGTCTCTGCAGCGCCTCGGGCGGGAGCTCTTTTATGACCTTATCGGTTGTCGTGTCGATGACCTTGACGACGACGTCGCCAAATTCACTGTCAACGCTGAACTTGAGTTTGCGATTGAATATGCTCGATACATCCTCGAGCTTCGACGCGACAGAGTCTATGTCGGCCCGCGCATTGCGGACTTGTTGCTGTTGTCGTTGTACCTCACGGGATTCTGCTTGTTGGGCTGCTCTTCGTGCGGTGTTGAGCCGCTCATGATCGGCAGGATACTGCAGCCTGGAAACATCCATGGACATACTCTTACCTCCGTGTAAGAAGTGGGGGAGGGAGCCCAACGGCTCCCTCCTCGCCCGATGGTAGCGAAAGAGAGGACGTCCAGAACTCTCTTTCAAAGTGAACGGAGTGAAATCTTAGCCCAGTAGCTGAAGTACCGACTGCGGCTGCGTGTTTGCCTGTGCCAACATGGCCGTGTTCGACTGAACCAGAATCTGATTCTTGGTGAAGTCCACGACCTCCTGAGCCATGTTCACGTCACGGATCTGGGACTCAGCTGCCTGCAGATTCTCGGCTGCGATAGCCACACCCTCCTGCGCCATTTCAAAACGGTTCTGATAGGCGCCGAGGTCGGCCCGCTGCTTCGATACCTGCCGAAGGGCAGAGTCCACGATTCCGATCGTCCGGTTGGCGGCGTCCGCGCTGGAAAGGGTAACGATACCCTCTTCACCCTGCGCGTTCTGCAATCCGAGAGCTGCAGCAGTCATAGTTCCAACGAAGGCGGTTTCATTCTGGTCCATGTTTGCGCCGACCTGGAACTGGATTCCCGTAGCTTCTGCGGCATCACTGGCGAACCGACCCGTGAGAAGATTCATGCCGTTGAATTGCGCGTGCGATGCGATCCGGTTGACCTCATCGACGAGCTGC
The DNA here is from genome assembly GCA_964402885.1 of uncultured Spirochaetaceae bacterium. Lineage (GTDB taxonomy): Bacteria > Spirochaetota > Spirochaetia > DSM-27196 > PWMO01 > JAAAOH01. The sequence continues at coordinate 1,786 of CAYOFA010000053.1, read as the reverse complement.
GAAACCTCGACCTGAATCTGCATACGGTCTTCTGCCGAATAGATACCGTTCGCCGACTGTACTGAAAGCTCCCGGACGCGGTGCAGGATGTCCTGCGTTTCCTGCAGATATCCCTCGGTAGCCTGGATGAACGATACACCGTTCTGGATGTTCCGCTCAGCCTGGTGGAGCCCGGAGATCTGGCCGCGCATCTTCTCAGATACCGCCAGTCCTGCAGGGTCGTCGCCGGCCCGGTTGATGCGCATTCCGGAGCTCAGCTTCTCGATGTTGCCCTGAACTTCGTTGCCCCGGAAGTTGAGTGTCCTGTTGGCAAACTGGGCACTCATGTTGTGATTAATGATCATAGATCCCTCCCTGACTAATGATTCGAGGCATCCTTGCCCCGTTCAACTGCCGATGAAGTCCCGCGAACGCTGCCGACGTTCCCGCTCCGTTCGGACTTCAGAAGCAGCGAGGTTCGACCGGTTCCCGAAGGAACCGGCAAACCCCGCCACTATCAACATTCAAGGAGGTGTGTTGTCAAAGATCGTAGCGGCCCGAGACCGGGCCGCTAGATATAATACTACGCTAACCCAGCAATTGCAACACGGACTGTGGAATCGTGTTGGCCTGTGCCAGCATCGCCGTACCGGACTGGATCAGGATCTGATTCCTGGTGAAGTCCACGACCTCGCTGGCCATGTTCACGTCCCGAATCTGGGACTCGGCCGCCTGCATGTTCTCCGCCGCGATGTCGATGCCCTGAGTGGCCATCTCGAGACGGTTCTGATAGGCGCCGAGGTCTGCGCGCTGCTTGTTAACGGCCTTCAGTGCCTCGTCGACAATGCCGATGGCCCTGTTTGCGTTGTCGGGAGAGGAGAGGGAAAGAATCCCGTCGTCAGCTCCCCGCACGCCGAGGGCTTCAGCAGTCATGGTGCCGATGTAGACACGTTCCCGCTGGTCCATGTTGGCACCGATGTGGAAGTACATCGACGCGGTCACGACGTTTTCACCGGTGTCCTGTGCGAACCGTCCGGTGAGCAGGTTCATGCCGTTGAACTGCGCGTGCGACGCGATGCGGTCGACTTCGTCCACGAGCTGCGAAATCTCGACCTGGATCTGCATTCGGTCTTCGGCAGAGTAGATACCGTTCGCAGACTGGACGGCCAGCTCGCGGATGCGGTGCATGATGTCCTGGGTTTCCTGAAGGTAGCCTTCGGTGGCCTGAATGAAGGAGACGCCGTTCGACGCATTGCGGGACGCCTGGTTCAGGCCGCGGATCTGGCTCCGCATCTTCTCCGATACTGCAAGCCCGGCCGGATCGTCGCCGGCGCGGTTGATGCGCAAACCGGAGCTCAGTTTCTCGACGTTTCCCTGAACACGGTTGGTTACCGTGCCGCGCACACGTTCGGCGAACTGTGCGCTCATGTTGTGATTAATGATCATGTAGCTTTTCCTCCGTGAAAAGTCATAGGCCCGTCAACGACGAGCGCCGGGCATCCGTGCCCGGGTATGGACGTCCTGTTTTTTCGCCGCCACCTCCTCTAAAGCTCAGTTCTCATACTCCGATACTCAGAGTAAGGGAGAATATGCCGTGAAGCGGTGCAGGCCGATTCAGGGAGTTCTCCCTAGTCATAAGCTTCGACCCCCCGGTCTTTAACCTTTAGCGGGTTTCCGAATTAATCGGTAGAAATTTCGTTCGGATCGGGTGCTGGATGCGGTGGTCAGGAGGACTGCAGCCTGTCCATATACTCGCGGGCGATAGGATCCTCGGGCTCTAGATCGAGCACCGAGTGGAAGAAGCCCT
>CAYOFA010000052.1:13663-18249 GCA_964402885.1 uncultured Spirochaetaceae bacterium | reverse complement strand
AGCAGCGCGCCGGAGACTTCACCGATCTCGTACGCGCTCACCCCGCCCCAGTAGAGGGCCGATGCGATGAGAGAACCGTCGGGATAGTTCGCCCGGTACTCGAAGAACGCCTGTCGCGCTGCGGCGAACCGCTCGTCCTGGAAGAGAACCTCGGCGCGTCGATACATGCCCTCCTCGGCGAGGGGACTGTCGGGATATCGCTCGAAGAGCACCCGATATCGCTCTACCGCCTCGTCCGTGCGTCCGCGTCGCTCCAGACCCTCGGCGTACTCGAAGAGGGCATCGTCGGCGAGATCCGAGCGCGGAGCGTCGGCAAAGATGTTTCGAAACTGCGCATCGGCCTCCGCGTAGGCGCCCACCGCCTTCAGACTACGGCCGAGCAGGAGGGTGGCCTGGCTGCGGACCTCGTCACTCTCGGCCAGGGATACCGCAGTGCGCAGGAATCCGGCAGCCGCATCCTGCGCGCCGCGGTTGAAGGCACTCCACCCGGCGAGGTAGGCAGCACGCGGGGCGAACTCGTGGCCATCATCGTAGGACAGGAGCCCCGAGAAGTACCCCTCCGCGTCCTGGTAACGGGACAGGCGGTAATTCGCCCATCCCTGGTAATACAGGGCGTACGGATGCATGACGAGAAGGTCTCCTCCGTCGTCGGCGAGCACCTCGTAGGCGCCCGGCTCTCCCGGTAGCTCACCGAACGCCGAGAGCGCAGCCCCGTACTCCTTGAGGGCCACGTGAGACAGCCCTTCCACGTACCGCAGTTGAAGGTAGCTTGCCGGCTCGTCGCGCTCGAGGGAGTCGGCCTCCCCGAGGAGCTCATCCGTCTGCCGCACGGCCTCGTCATAGCGCCCCTGCTCGAAGAGCAGCTTCACCAGTTCCAGCCGGGCATCCAAGTCCTCCGGCGCCACCACGAGGTACTCGCGGAGAGTCCGTACCGCCGCATCCCGTTCGCCGAGGCGTCTGTGAAGCAGGGATCGCAGCCAGAGCAGCTCTCGCTCGTAATCTCCCGCGCGGCCGGAGGCCAGTGTCTCTCGTACCTGAACCAGCGCCTCCCCGTTGCGGGCGAGGCGATAGAGGGCGAACGCCCGCAGGTACTCCCCCTCGGCGCGGTAGTCGCTGTCCGGATATCGTGCCAGGAACTCATCGGTGGTCTCGACCGCCGTCTGCGGCTGACCGCGCTCGAGCTCGAGGTTAGCCTCGCGCAGCAGAATGCGGTCGCCGTAGTCCCCGAGACCCCGATCACGAGCCTCACGGAGAACCCGCAGCGCGTCTTCGCGCCGGTTCTCTTCGGCGTAGATCTCCGCAAGATAGAGGGGTACGGTGTCGGGAACATCCACATCCTCGAGCTCCCATGCCCGGGAGAGATATAGCTCCGCATCGCGGGGCTGCCCGGCACGGTAGCTTTCGGTGCCGACCTGCGTCCAGAGCTCGGCAAGGACGTCCGTGCGACCGGACAGTGACTGTTCGGCAGTGCGCACGACCTCGCGCGCGGTCTCCGTTCTTCCGAGTCGCTGAGAAAGCTCGTAGGCGCGGCGGAACGCCGTGGCGGAAACCGCCGGCCCCTCATCGGTGAGATCAAGGAATATCTCGAGAGCCTCTTCCTCGCGGCCGACCGCACGCAACGCTTCCGCTCCGTAGAGCTGAGTGTTGCTGCGCCACTGCTCGTCGACGAGCTCGGGATCCACTTCGTCGAAGAGCGCGACCGCCTCGGGGTAGGCCTCGTCGCGGATGTAGAGGGATAACAGAAGCGACAGGGCGTAGGGCTCGCTCTCGGGGATGTCGACCTCGGAGAACAGGGTTTCGAGGCTCGAAACCGCCTCCTCGCGCCGATCGGATGCCAGCATGGTCAGGGCATGAAAAAGCCACGCCTGGCGGCGCAGGGTTTCCCGGACGCTGTCGTCGAGAAATCGCTCCAACTCTCGCTCGGCCTCCGGATACTCACCGAGGCGATAGAGTGCGACGCCCTTCCAGAACGGAACAAGAGACAGGAAGCGTGTGGATCGATACCGGGCCTCGACACGCCGCAGCAAGCTCAGTGCAGTTTCGTAACGTTCGAGGCGATACATGACGACCGCCCGTCTGAACTGCGCGTCAGGCACATACTCCGAAAACGGATAATCCCGGACCAGAGCTTCGTATCTCTGGAGCGCGACCTCATAGTCGCCGCTTTGAAACCTGGATTCCGCCTGCTGGAAGACCTCACGGGCAGTCTCCTGAGCAAACGCGGCCACCGCAAGAATCATGCAGAAGCCCACGAGGAGAGACCGCTTCATACGGCACAAAAATACCTCAGGGCGGGCAATTATTCAATTACGGGAGGTGTAAACATGTCATCGGCCCGCGCGCGGACAAGATGCACGTAGGATCCGGGGTAGCGTTCGGCCAGCGAATCGAGGCTCGTCTCGACGTTACGCTCGAGAACGGTCACCCGGAAGCGACCATTCTCGTCGAAGTACGGGAAGAACACGGCGACGTGAACGTGCTGCCTGAGCACCGGATCACTGCCGAACTCCCGGTTGACCGAGCCGATGTAAAAGTGGCCGGGCTCGTCAATCGCGAGCATATAGAGGATGCGCCGCATGTCGCCCACGGGATAGCCGACATCCTCGACATAGCGGGCGTAGCGCACTTCGCGGACATCGGCATCCTCCGGCCCGAACTCTTCGCGGGGATGCTCGAGCTCGAGGAGCGAGATGGCCAGGTTACGCGACCAATCGAGACCGAAGTAGGGATCCCTCTCGTCCTCCCGGCGGGCGCTCCACCGGTGGCCGCGGTAGTCGAGATGCTTCTCCTTCAAACGGTCTATGGACAGATACTCGCCGCTGCGCGGCTTGGCGATTCCGTCGGATATCCACTTCGCGAATCCCGAACAGTTGAACCCCGGCTGCCCTTCCTGCAGTACGAGACTCTCGATGAACACGAGCTCACCGTCCTCGTTCATGGCCCCGTCCTCGGCATCGGGGAGCGAGGAGATGCCTTCGCGCGCGCGCTCCACCATGATCCGGACGGCCGAATAGCGCTCGGTTTCCACCTCGGGAACCACCAGCGACCAGTCGACGATGGCCTCCGTCATATCCATGAGCCGGGAAACCGGCGAGAAGAGCAGTTGCTCGAAGGGGGCCGCAACTATGATGTCGTCATAGAGGAGATCCCCGGCGACGAACACGTCCATGCGGGTTCGTGTTCCGCTCGGAAAGAGGCGAACGAAGAAGCCGGGGTCGGTCTGCAGAAAGATCTTCGCCTGGGTGAAGGAGCCGTCGGAGAGGCTGCGCTTTATCACGTAGCTGCCGGCGCCGTATACCGGGAAGCCGTCGCCGGAACGGACATGCGGTATCTCATTGAGAAAGAGGAGATAGAAGGAGCCGTTCTGTGTGCGCACCTCGTATTTCACGCGGGTATCCGACACGCCGTGGCGGAACACCTGCTCGCGCTCGCCGGAGAGCACCTCGTCGGTGGGCGCGAGCACCTGCGGCCGCAGGTATCGGCGCACGTCGGAGTTTTCCGGGATTTGCGGCGCCGGAGCTCCCTCGAACGACAGCGCGGCAACCGGTGCCGCCCACAGGATCGAGGTGGCGAGGAAGACGAGAATGAGTCTGTTCCGCATGCATGCGCCCATCACTGCACCTCAGCATCCGCGATCAGGATCGCTCACGCACCTGTTGCGAGCAGGCGTCCCAGTCCGCGGGAGACCGGAGAGACGCGACCTCGGTCCGGGCGTCGATCTCGAAGATCAGCCCGATGTCTGCAGCCTCGAGAAGCTGCTCCATCTCGAAGCGTCCGCGCGTCGCCTCTGTCTCTAGTATATCGTCTTCTCCGCGGAAACTCCTTACCTCCACCGGCATATCCTGCGGCACCACCGTGTGCATCCCGATCGAGAGCAGCGCCTCCCCCGTCGGCTCCGCGGGGTCGGTGGGCTCCGCGGTTCCGGCGGTGCCGACGGCGGGGCCCCGGACACGCGCAGCCTTCACCGACACCCCGGCCCCGGCATCGAGGTGCCGCGATATGAACTCGAGGTCGGGAATCCGCGGCAGGGCGTTCGTGACGGGAAGAATCAGCGTGAGCCCGAACGGTTCAGACGGTTGCGGCGGCTCGGACGGCTCGGACCGATCCGGGACGCCGGCGGTATTCTCGTTGACGTGCCGAGCGGCGGTTCGCAGCGCAGAGAGAAGCGGCAGCTCATAGGCCGGCTGCGACCCGTCCGCGACCGTGAGCGGACTGCCCTCGGCGGAGAGATACGGCAGCCGGGGCTCCGCGTAGACCCGGATGCGGCCGGCAGAGAGTCCGTAGAACCCGCGCCGCGCAACGTGCCCCCGCACTGCGGCTGAAACCGGCTCCGCCGCCCCGATGATCCACAGGGGCTCGTGACCGTACTCCCGCGCGAGCGCGGAGAGCCGCCCCCCGATGCGGTCGAGTACCGTTTCCCCGCCCCGCCCGAGAAGCGGCAAGAGGCCGGGATACCGTTCCACGGTGTTGCCGAGGCCCGGCGCCGGCGTCACCACGAGCAGGGGTGCACGTCGCAGCAGGTCACGGGCGGCGGCGAAACCGTCGTCCCGGCCGGGGGTCGGTGGCCCGCCGTCGGCGCCGGCGGC
>CAYOFA010000052.1:8557-13563 GCA_964402885.1 uncultured Spirochaetaceae bacterium | reverse complement strand
GCTCGCGAGGCGCCGCCTGCGACCGTCGCAGCGCCTCCTCCACCATCTGCCGCACCTCCGCGGCGACCTCTTCCGCAGCGACCCGGCGGCCGGCCGCGGCGCCGGTGGTGCCGGCGGCATCGGCACCGGCCGGTCTCCCGGCGGCCGCCTCGAGGCGCTCACCGAGACGCTGTGCACCGAGGGACACGCGAAAGAGATCCCCTCGCAGAGAGTCGAGCGCCGCCTTTCGGTTCTGACCGCCCCCCTGCACTTCCTCCACGAGCTTTCGCGAGGCGCCCTCGACCGACATTCCACGGGTGTATACGAGGTACTTGAGGCGGAAGAGGAGCTGGACGTCTCTGAGGGTGTACATCCGTCGGCCGGAGCGGTCCTTCGCGGGGCTCAGAAGCTCCACGTGGCGTTCCCAGTATCGCAGCACGTGGGCTCGAACCCCGAGTGCGTTACAAACCTGACCGATCAGGAAGCGACTCATGCCGATCCGCTGCCGCGCGACTCCCTCAGATCCAGACGGACCGGTACATCGGTGAAGCCGAACTCTTCACGGATGCGATTCACGATGTAGCCCTGGTAGGAGCCGGGGAAGCCCCGGGCCCTGCTCACGAACAGTACGAAGACAACGGGGTGCGCGCTCACCTGCGTGATGTAGTGCAGTTTCACCCTCTTGCCGCGGACGTACGGCGGCGGCGTCAGCTCCGTCCAGGTCGCAAGCGCCCGGTTGAGCTCACCGGTGCCGATACGCTTCTGAAGCTGGGCGTGCACACGGTACGTGGTATCAAGAAGCTTGTTGAAGCCGGACTTCTCGGTGGCCGAAACCGGCACGATGGGAGCGAAGGAGAGGATGGGGAATACGAAGCGGATACGGTCGCTCACCGCGTTGAGGGCATTGGTGACGCCCTCCATGAGGTCCCACTTGTTCAGCACGAGCAGGAGCCCGCGGCCGCGTTCGACGATGAGACGCGCAATCTTCTTGTCCTGCTCCGAGAGCCCCTTCTCGGCATCGACGAGCAGCAGCACGACGTCCGCCTCCGCGATGGAGCCGATCGCCCGATTGACCGAGTAGTACTCGACGTTCTCGGTGACGCTCTGCTTGCGCCTGATTCCGGCGGTATCGAGGAGCTCGTACACCACGCCCCGATACTCGAACGCTCCCTCGACGACGTCACGGGTGGTACCCGGGATCTCCGACACCAGGGAGGTGTCGGAGCCGGTGAGCGCGTTTACCAGGGTCGATTTACCGGTGTTCGGCTGGCCGAGCACCGATACCCGAATGGTTTGCTGCTCCTCGGCGGCTTCGGCGTCCGGGCCCGGGCCGGGGCTGCCCGGGCCGGCGGCCTCGCCGGGGGCTCTCCCAGCGCCCGCTTCCGCCTCGCCCCGGGCCGCGATCTCGGCTTCCTCGAGCTCTTCGAGCCGCCGCAGGACGACCTCGACGAGCGCGTCGACGTTTCGCCCGTGCTCCGCGGAGACCGGAACCACATCCGCGAAGCCGTATCGGTAGAAGTTCCACGCCTCGTGCTCCCGGGCCTCGTTGTCGACTTTGTTCACGGCCAGCACGACCCGGTCACGTACCGGGGCGAGCTGCTCCATATAGCTCTCGTCCTCCGGCGCCACCATGGTAACGTCCATCACCAGGACGATGACGTCGGCGATGAAGGCGGCCTCGAGGCTGCGCTGTGCAACGATGGGGTCGAAGCGCTCGCTGCTCTCGGTGTACCCGCCGGTGTCGAGCAGCCGCACGCGGCGACCTTCCACCATCCAGTCGGCTTCCACGGCATCCCGGGTGACACCCGGCGTGGGGTCGGTGATGGCCCTGCGTTTTCGTATGAGTCGGTTGAAGAGTGTTGACTTGCCCACGTTGGGTCGCCCGACGACGGCGACGGTGGGATCAGTAGACCGAGACGTCAAATCGACGCTCCATGAGGTTCTGCACGTAACGGTCGACCTCATCGTAGGACTTCATGTCCATGACCGTTCCGACGATTTCCTGTGCCTCGGCCATCGAGGTGGAACGAATGATACGCTTGACCTCCGGCACCACCGACGCGCTCATACTGTACTCGTCGAGTCCGAGACCGAGCAGCACGATGGTGGCCAGGGGGTCACCGGCCATCTCGCCGCACATGCCTACCGAAATGCCCGAACCGTGGGCGCTTTCGATGACCATTCGCAGCAGCCGAAGCACACCCGGGTGGAACGGCTCGTAGAGATAGGCGATGCGCTCGTTCCCGCGGTCAACGGCCACCGTGTACTGAATGAGATCGTTCGTACCGATGGAGAAGAAGTCGGCTCGTCGTGCCAGGATATCGGCGGTCATAGCGGCGGAGGGCACCTCGATCATGAGGCCGACCGGCACGCTCTCGTCGAAGGGCACGTCCTTGTCCCGCAGATCCGCTTTGACCTCCTCGAGGACCTCGAGGGCCTGATTCAGCTCCTCGACTCCCGAGATCATGGGGAACATGATGCGAAGCTGACCGTGCACCGATGCCCGCAGAAGGGCTCGAAGCTGCTGCTTGAAGAGATCCGGACGCGCGAGGCAGAAGCGGATGGCCCGCCATCCGAGGATGGGGTTTCTCTCGGCGAAGCCGCCGAGCTCGGGCACGACCTTGTCACCCCCCACGTCGAGCGTTCGGATCGTCACCGGCTTGTGATCGATCGCCTTGAGGACGTGAGAGTAGGCCTCGTACTGTTCATCTTCACTGGGGAGGCCCTGCGGCCTGAGAAACAGGAACTCCGAGCGGTACAGACCGATGCCGTCGGTACCATGGGTGAGCACCGCATCGACCTCTTCGGGCACCTCGATGTTGGCCATGAGCTGGATGAGCTTGCCGTCGCCGGTTTCCGCGGGAAGCTCATTGAGGTCCATGAGCTGGATTTCGTGACGGCGCCATTCCTGCTGCACGCGCAGATACTCGTTGTATGTCTCTTCGTCGGGGTCGACGACAACGCGGCCGCGATTTCCGTCCACGATAACGGTCTGACCGTACCCGACCTCCTGGCTGATGGAGGACAACCCGAGCACCGCCGGGATTTCGAAGGAGCGGGCGAGAATGGCCGTGTGTGAGGTCTTGCCGCCCGCGTCGGTGACGATGCCCTGAATGGCGCGCTTGTTCATCGCAACCGCATCGCTCGGAAGGAGGTCATGAGCGACGAGGATGACGTCGGTCTCGATGTCGGCAAGGGAGATGCGTTCGCGATGCATGAGATGGTTGAGCACCCGCTTGGATACGTCGCGGATGTCCGCGGTGCGCTCGCGCAGATAGTCGTCCTCGGTGGAACCGAGGCGATCGATGAGCTCCTGTATCGCCTTATAGAGGATCCACTCGACATTCATCTGCTCTTCGTTCAGCCGCTGTTCCACGTTCGAGTGGAACTCCGGGTCTTCGAGCATCAGAAGATGGGAATCGAGGAAGCCCGCGTTCTTTTTGCCCTTCTCGGTCTCGGCGGCCTGCTCGCGCAGGGCTTCGAGCTCCTCGCCGGCACGCCGGACAGCGGTCCGGAAGCGCTCGAGCTCGCTCGCGAGGTCCTCGAAGGCTACTTCGTACTTGGGCACGCGTGGGTTGTCTTCGAGGTACACAAAGGCCGGACCGATAGCGATACCGGGCGAGGCCGAGATACCGTGGAACTCCTGCATTGCGTCTCAACTATAGGGCGATTCATGAGACGGTGTCAAACATGTGAACGGCGCGCGCAGCGCCGGGGCCGCCAGCCGCGAGGGAGAGCGCAGCGCCGGGGCCGCCAGCGGCGAGGGCGCGCGCTGGCCGCGGCGAGGCCGAATCGATATATTACGCACCCATGGGACTGCCCCTCGTCTACTATCCGCTCTACACCACGCCCTTCCCTGAGGGACATCGATTCCCGATGCCCAAGTTCCGCATGATCTATGAGATTCTCGTCGAAGACGGCATCGCCGAGGAGGGGTCCGTGTTCCGGCCCGAGCCCGCCTCACGCGAGCTTCTCTCGCTCGTGCACGAGTTCGCCTACATCGATGCATTCACCGCCGGAACCCTCGAACCGAAGGCGATGCGGCGCATCGGACTGCCGTGGAGCGAGGAGCTCGTCGAGCGCACCCGGGCCGCGGTGGCGGGAACACTGCTCGCAGCGCGTCTGGCACTGAGCCACGGGATCGCCTGCAATACCGCCGGAGGAACCCATCACGCGCACCCCGACTTCGGGTCCGGATTCTGCATCTTCAATGATCTCGCGGTGGCGGCAAAGCGGCTGACCGGCGACGGCACCGTTGATCGGGTGCTCATCGTCGACCTCGATGTCCACCAGGGCGACGGCACTGCTCGCGCATTCTCCGACGATCCGGCAGTCTTCACCTTCTCCATGCATTCGGGGAAGAACTTCCCGTTTCACAAGCAGGCGAGCGACCTCGATGTGGAGCTCGACGACGGCCTCGACGATGAGGAGTATCTGCGGGTCCTCGCCGACTACCTTCCCGACCTGCTCGACGAGCTCCGACCCGACATCGTGCTCTACGATGCAGGGGTCGACCCGCATGCGGCGGACCGCCTCGGCAGGCTCGAGATGACCGACCGGGGACTCGCCCGGCGTGACGCCTACGTACTCGATCATTGTCTGCGACGGGGCATACCGGTGGCCGGCGTGATCGGCGGCGGATACTCCGCCGACCATCGCGCACTCGCCCGACGGCATACGACCATTCATCGAGCGGCACATGACGCGTTCATGGCGCGCACTTGAGCGTAAACAGCGGCCCCCTTACGGACGATAATTGAAACGATATGGCACGCTCTAAACGGAAGAAACGCGCATCGGTGGGCATTCTCTTCTGGATCGCCTTCGTGCTCTTCGTTGCGGTGGTCTTCCTGTACAACAAGCAGAACATCGAAAACGTGCTCGAGACGACCGGACTGGTGGAAGTACTCTCCGACCGGGTCGGACTGTCCGGCGACGACGAGCCGGAGGTCACGCAGGAAGACGGCGAGCAGGCGCCGGACGTCGAAGACGACGGCAGGCAACCGGGACCGGAGAACGAGCCGGAG
>CAYOFA010000052.1:0-8457 GCA_964402885.1 uncultured Spirochaetaceae bacterium | reverse complement strand
CCGGAGAACGAGCCGGAGCTCGAGCCGGTGGAGCCGCCCGTGGAGGAGACTCCCCCGCGGCAGACCGAGCCCGAGTCGGAGCCCCGGCAGGAGCCCGCGGAGGAGCCGACTCCGGAACGCCGCGACGAGCCCGAGGTCGCCTCAGAACCCGAGGCCCCTCCCCGCGAGCCCGAGGAACGCGACGAACCCGAGGTGCAACCGCGTCGGCGCACGTCACGCATCTACTACATCCGGGTGACCGAGGACGGCACGATCTACCCGCATCAGGTAGAACGGATGGTAAGCTACGTCGACAGCCCCATGACGCAGACCCTCAACGCTCTGCTCAAGGGCCCCACGACGGAGGAGCTGAACCTCGGCCTCCTCAATCTCATCCCCGAGAATACGCAGCTGATATCAGCGGCGGTCGAGGACGGCGTGGCATACCTGAACTTCAACGAATCCTTCCGCTTCAATCCCATGGGCGTGGAGGGGTTCGTGGCGCAGTTGCAGCAGATCATCTACTCGACCACGGAGTTCCCCACCGTGGATCGTGTCCAGATACTCATCGATGGAAAGCGCGTTGACTATCTCGGTGGCGAGGGCATTTACATCGGAGATCCCATCGGCCGAAACACGTTCGGCTGAGGGGGGTATCAACGAGCGTGTTGGTCGATGGCCTCGACCAGGGCCCCGGGTGACGGCCCCGCAGTCTCGCTGAAAAGCGCGAGGAACTCGTAGTTACCGCGTCGTCCGCGGATGGGCGACTCGATGAGCCGGCGGGCATGCGCGCCCTCTTTTGCCAGGCGGGCGAGCGTTTCGAGGAGGATCGCAAGGGCATCCTCACGGCGGCGCACTACTCCGTCGAAGGACGCGGGCGGGTCCTTCCACTCGAACTGTGGCTTCACCAGGGCGATGAACCAGCGCTCTCCGGTAAGCGCCAACAGGCTTCCTGATACCCCCGAGAGAGAGCGAAAGCTGAGGTCACATACCGCGGCATCGGCCGGCGGATCGAGGTGCTCCACCTCGCTGATGTTGGTGGATTCATGGACGATGACGCGTTCATCACGGCGAAGGCTGTAGGCAAGCTGATTGAATCCGACGTCGACGGCGTGCACCCGTGCCGCTCCACGCTGCAAGAGGCAATCGGTGAACCCGCCGGTGCTCGCCCCCGCATCCAGAAACACTTTGCGCTCGACGGGAATCTCCCAGGCGGCAAGCGCGGCATCGAGCTTCTCGCCGCCGCGGGAGACGAAGCCACGACCGGCGAGCACGATCTCGGCACTCGGGACGACAGGGCGCTTGGGGTCCCTCACCCGCTCGCCGTCTACCATGACCTCGCCACAGAGCACGCGTGCAAAGAGCTCGTCCTTCTTTTCGTCGGGGTAGAGTGTCTGCAGCAGTGACAGCAGGGGGCGCTTGGCCACGGCGGCGCCTCTCTAAACGAGGGATTCCTCGCGAACCCGCTCGATTGAAAGAGCATGGCCCGTGTCGAGGTCAACCTCTATGAAGGCACCGTGGATGACGCCGGGTGTGTCCGCGGGGCTGTTTCGCAGCGGAAGCTGGGTTTTCATCCGCTCGACCGATATCCCGGGATCGAAGCCGATCACGCTGTCCCGCGGCGCGCAGGCGCCGAGATCGGAGATATAGGCAGTCCCTTTCGGCAGTATCCGCTCGTCGGCGGTCTGTACGTGGGTGTGGGTGCACACGACTGCGGCTACCTGGCCGTCGATGTGCCACGCGAGAGCCTCTTTCTCGTGTGGCGCCTCCGCGTGGAACTCCACCAGCAGGAGATCGGTCCCGTCTTTGAGCTTTCGGATGACTTCCTTGCCCTTGCGAAAGGGGCAGTCCGTTGTGGGCATGCGAACCCGCCCCTGCAGGTTGATGACGCCGACACGAACACCCTTTGCCTCGACCACGCAACTGCCGTGGCCGGGGTTGCCGCCCGGGTAATTCGCCGGCCGCAGTATCCGCTGTTCGGAGTCGAGGTAGGAGTAGGCTTCCTTTCGTTGCCAGACGTGGTTGCCGGTGGTCAGAACGTGGAAGCCGCTTGCAAAGAGCTCGGAGGCGATTTCCTCGGTGACGCCGAAGCCGTCGGCGGCGTTCTCGGCGTTTATGGTGATGAAGTCAGCGGAGTACTGTTTGACGAGTTTGGCAACACTCGTGAGGACAGCCCGATAGCCGGGCTGTCCCACGATGTCGCCGAGCATGAGTACCCGAAAGCGCTTACCGGGCATACTCGATGATGCGGGTCTCGCGTATCATAGTCACCTTGATGCGTCCCGGATAGCGCAGCTGATTCTCGATCTCGCGCGCTATGCTCTTGGCCACGTCCTTGGCCTCGACGTCCGACACCTGCTCGTGGTCGACCATGATGCGGAGCTCGCGGCCGGCCTGTATGGCATAGGCCTTTTCCACGCCGTCGAACTGCTCCGCGATCTTTTCGAGATTCTCCAGGCGCTTGATGTAATTGTCGAGCGTCTCGCGACGCGCACCCGGCCGGGAGGCCGACAGGGCATCGGCAATCTGCACGATAACGGATTCCACACAGCTGTGGGGAACATCACCGTGATGGGCCGCCACCGCGTTTATCACCCGATCGTCTTCACCAATGCGCTTGAGCAGTTCCACCCCGAGCTCGATGTGGCTCGAGTCACCATCACTCTCTATTCCCTTGCCGACATCGTGAAGGAGGCCGCCGCGCTTGGCGATCTCCCGGTCGGCGTCGAGCTCCGCGGCAATCATGCCCGCGAATACCGACACTTCCTTGCTGTGCGCAAGGACGTTCTGACCGTAGCTCGTTCGGTATTGAAGTCGACCGAGTCCACGAATAGCCTCGGGCTTCATGTGATGGATGCCGAGCTCGTAGAGGACTTTTTCGCCCTCCTCGTAGATGGACTGACTGATCTCACCGGTGACCTTCTGAACGACCTCTTCGATGCGCGTCGGGTGAATGCGACCATCTGAGATAAGCCGCTCGAGCGAGCGTCGGGCGACCTCTTTTCGCACCGGATCGAAACACGAGACGACGACCGCCTCGGGGGTATCATCGATGATGACGTCGACCCCTGTCAGCGTCTCGAGGGTACGAATGTTTCGGCCTTCGCGGCCGATAATCCGTCCCTTCATCTCGTCGTTGGGGAGACTCACCGACGTGACGGTAACCTCCGCGTTGATCTCGGAGGCCTTCCGCTGAATGGTCGAGACGAGAATCTCGCGCGCCTGTTTGTCGGCGGTGAGGTTCGCCTCCTGCTCGATCTTGTTTATCAGTCCCTGAGCCTCGTGGCGAGCCTCGTCCTCGAGGGACTGAACGATCATCTTCTTGGCGTCATCGGCGGTCAACCCCGATATGCGTTCGAGCTCTTCCCGCCACTGGGCCTCCTGTCGGCCCACATCCTCTTCTCGTTCTGCCAGTTTCCTCTCACGGTCGGTGAAGGCCTGCTGCTGTCTCTCGACCGCAGCATGCTTCTGTTCTAGGTTTTCTTCCTTTTGCAGTAGCCGTTTCTCGAACTTCTGGAGTTCGTTCCTGCGCTCCCTGAGCTCTCTTTCCTGTTCGTTTCGCTCCTGGAGTAACTCGTCCTTCGTTTCAAGAATCAGTTCCTTCTTCTTTGCTTCCGCTTCTTTTATCGCGTCTTTCTTCAGGCGTTCGGCTTTCTGTTCTGAGGAAGAAAGCTGAAATCTGGCATATAGCCATCGAATCGTCCAACCTAGAATCAAACCCGCAAGAGGAAGGGCTATGATCAGCATAAGCTGCATACGCACCCTCCTGCGTCTGTATGATCCTTTAACCTAACCCAGTTAGAGCGTGGTGTCAATATGGAGTGTATATATAACTATACAGATACTACCACTGGAGGTCGTCAAAGGTGAAACGGACACTTCGCCTGTCGTCGACGCGGATTCCGGTCTTGCTGTAGACGTCCCCGTCCTCGTCCTCGGCCCGAAGATCAATGCGTGCCGCGCCCGACGGCACCGGTATGGTTTGCGTCACGAGCTCGCCCGCTGCGACGGGCGAGTCTACGTCCACATCGACCCACTCCCCGTCTTCTGCGGTGCGATATGAGAGACTGACCAATCGGTAGTTCGTGTCGTTGACCACGCGAAGCTCCCATACACCGGAGGCGACCGTCTCCACGCCGAAGTGAAGGTCGTCGAGCGTGATTCTGAGAGATCGGTTCTCCGCGAGATCGACATTCTGCTTGAGGTAGCGATCCCCCTCGGTGTCGACCGCAAGGACGAAGCGATCCCCGCCGGTCGCGTCCACCGTCACTTCGCCACCGGGGAACAGCGGAGATCCGGAGATGAGGTTCTCACCCCGGGCTCCCTCGGGATCGGAGAAAAGATAGAGCTCCTGCATCCGGAAGTCGGTCTCATTTCGTATCGTGACCTCGACCGCCTGAGCATGGATAGCCCCCGCGGCAATGAGGTAGACTGCAAACACGAGCAGATTCCGTGACGTCTTCCGCATATGCATCATGTGGTCCCCGTCACATAATACACCACCTGGCCCTGGAGTACATGCATGAGTGACGCGAAATTCGAGAAGATAATCGAGCTTACCAACGACGCGGAAGCCCGGCTGCTGCACGCCCACCTCGAGGAACGGAGTATCCCGCACGTGATCAGAAGCTATCACGACACCGCCTACGACGGGATCTTTCAGGTGCAGTTCGGCTGGGGCCACATCGAAGCCCCGGCCGAGTACCGGGAGGAGATACTGCGGATTCACGAGGACCTTGCCGGGAGCTGAGCCGCGCCGAACGGCCGCGCCCCGAGGCGGCCGCCGCACCCGGTAGGGCCGCGGCACCCGGCACGGCGGGGCCCTGTCGGCGCAGTCTCAGGACAGCGTTCGGGCGTCGCCGTCGAGATCACCACCGAACTCGCCGGAGTACTCGTCGAGCACGTCGCGGTCGGAGAGGGTTTCCTCCGGCAAATCGAGGCGACGGTCATGCCGCTCATCGCGGCGTCTGAGCCGCAGCGTGCGTCGCAGACCCCGCTGCAGAAAGGTGAGCATGTCCCGCAGCAGGATGTCGATGTCGTCGTCCTCGATATGGTAGATGAGCGTGTTGAAAACCGAGATCACCAGGCGGGTCGGGTCATCGTAGAGACTGGTGCGAAAGACCCCCTTCCTGCTGCCTTCGAGAATAATCTCTCGCAGCATGTCCTCCACCCGCCGTCGCAGGGATGTGGAGCGGCCCTCCCGGGCGTCGAGCCCCGGGTAGGCATACTTCGCATCGCGAAGGAGGACACCGCGCAGGATCCGGTTCTGGCGGACCCCAAGCGTCACGAAGCGATAGACGGCCTTGAGCTTGTTCATGGGCGAGCGAAGGCGTGATATGATCCGCTCGGCCTTGCGAATACCCTCGCGCTCCACGAGATCGAGGATGTGACCGTAGAAATCCTCTTTGCTCGAGAAGTGGTTGTAGAACGTGCCGACACTCAGCGATGCGCGCGCTGTGACCTGACTGATCGAGACGTCCTTGTAGCCGTCGCGCGCGAATAGCTGCATGCCGACGGAAAGAAGAAGCGCCCGCTTGTCTGCCTCCATTCCTGCCTCCCGAAGCGCACTATAAACGAAATGAATATTCGGTTCAAATATTCACCGCACAATCGCCCCGAAATCCCTCCAACGAAGCAAGCAAACCGGGATTTCGGTGAGAATTCCGTTAACGGCCTGAACGAAGTTGACAATGAATGGGCCAAAACTATACTGCACGTGACATTAGCGGTGGGAAAGGCGGCCGCGCATTTCGTCCGGGAGGGGCCATGTCATCGCAGAACAGCGCTACGGCCACGAAGCAACGAAAAACCGATTATCAGCTTCGGTGTCTTGCCACCGGACACAGCGTTCAGGATCGAGCGCTCGACGGGGAGAGCATGACCCTCACCTGTCCGGACGCACCAAAACCGTCGTTTCTGCGTACCGAGTACGCCAAACGTCGCCTCGACGTCGGCGCGCCGTCGGAGGGGCTCTACCGATTCGCAGACTGGCTCCCCGTACAGCGTCGCCTCGCCGGTTCCTCGGCTCCGGTTACGTTCAGGAGTGAGGGCCTCGCTGAAGCCCTCGACATGAACGAGCTCTACATCACCTTCAGCGGGTACTGGCCCGAGCGCAACGCCCGGATGTACACGGGCACGTTCAAGGAATGCGAGGCCTACAGCGTCGCCGCACGTGTGAGCGCCTCCTATCCGGACACGCTCGTGGTAGCATCGGCCGGCAACACCGCACGTGCGTTCATGCGCGTGTGCTCGGAGAATCAGATTCCCCTCGTCATCGCGATCCCCGAGGAAAACCTCGACGCACTCTGGAGCGTGGGCCCGGTCGACCCCTGCGTCAAAGTACTCGCCGCGGGCGGAAACGCCGACTACAGCGACGCGATTCGCCTTGCCGGCCTCGTCGCCGGAATGGACGGCTTCGTCGCCGAGGGCGGCGCAAAGAACGTGGCACGCCGCGACGGCATGGCGACGACCGTGCTCTCGGCTGTAACGGAGATCGGCCGCGTCCCGGACGCCTACTTCCAGGCGGTCGGAAGCGGCACGGGGGCAATCGCCGCATGGGAGGCGAATCTTCGGTTCATCGAGGACGGTCGCTTCGGTAGCCACAAGATGCGGCTGATTCTCTCGCAGAACAGCCCCTTCCTGCTGCTGCATGATTCCTGGCAACGCGGCAGTCGCGAGCTCGTCGACATCGACGAATCCGTCGCGAAGCGGCAGATCCATGACATCCGGGCAAAGGTGCTCTCGAACCGAACCCCGCCCTACTCGGTGCACGGCGGGCTGTTCGACGCGCTCTCCGATACCGGCGGCACGATTCTCGCCGTCGACAACGAATCGGCAGACCAGGCACTCCACCTCTTCCGTCGCACCGAGGGCATAGACGTCGCGCCCGCCGCATCGGTCGCCGTCGCAAGCCTCATCGACGCAAGTCGGCGTGGCGAAGTCGGCCGCGATGATGTGGTGATGCTCAACATCACCGGCGGAGGATATGCACGCGTGTTCGCGGATTTCGACCTCGTGCATGCACAGGCACACGCAGTAATAGACAAGCGCCATTTCAGCGAATCGAAGATTCGCCAGGTGCTTGATCATCTCTTTCAGTCATAGGAGAAGGCATATGTCGCCACAGGACAGTTCCATACTCGAGGCCACCACACACGTTGATCTCTTCGCCAAGTGCGACACCGACGCCGGGTATTTCGGCGGTCAGCGCGTGGAAGACGATCACTACTACACGCGGCCCATCCTGCCGCCGAGACCCGGCACGGTCATGGACTTTCAGGGTGAGCCCAAGATCATGTGGTCGGTGAACAACTACCTCGGCCTCGCCGATCACCCCGACATCAAGCGGGCCGCGCTCCAGGCGGTCGAGGAGTTCGGCACCGGCGCACCCATGGGGTCTCGCATGATGACGGGCAACACCGAGTACCACCGCGCCCTCGAGCGCCGTCTCGCGGAGGTCGCCCAGAAGGAGGCTGCGTTTCTCTTCAACTACGGGTACCTCGGCGTGATGGGGACGATTGCCTCGCTCGTGGGGCCCGACGACATCGTGGTGATGGACAAGCTTGCCCACTCCTGCATCGTCGACGGCGCATTCCTCGCCCCCGGGACGATGCGCGTGTTCAAGCACAACAACATGGAGAGCCTCGAAACGGTTCTCAAGAAGGTAAACCGCGAGCGCAGGGGCGGCGTGCTGATCGTCACCGAGGGCGTATACGGAATGACCGGCGACGTGGCAAAGCTTAAGGAGATCGTTGACCTCAAGAATCGCTACGACGCGCGGCTCTTCATCGATGATGCCCACGGATGGGGCGTCATGGGAGAGAAGGGTCGCGGCTCCGCCGATTACCTTGGCGTGCAGGACGGTGTCGACGTGTACTTCGGGACCTTCGCCAAGTCCTTCGCCGCGATCGGCGGCTTCTCCGCGGCGGACAAGAAGGTCGTCGACTGGATCAGCTACAACGCCCGTACGCAGGTCTTCGCCAAGAGCCTTCCGATGGTCTACGTAAAGTCCCTCGACACCACACTCGACCTGGTCACGGCCGCCGACGACCGCCGCGAGCGTATGTGGAAGAACTCGAACATGCTCAAAGACGGCATCTCCGATCTCGGCTACTTCGTCGGCCCCGGCGAATCGCCCATCTGCGCGGTGTTCGCTCCCCTGCACGATCAGGACGTGGTCACCGTCGGCAAGCAGCTCATCCGCTACTTCCGCGACCGCGGCGTCTTCGTGACCGCAGTCACCTACCCCGTCATCCCGATGGGACTGGTGATGTTCCGCATGATCCCCACCGCCGAACACAACGAGGAAGAGATCACCCGCACGATCGAAATCTTCAAGGAACTGCGGGATGAGTCCGACTTCGACATTCGGTTGGGGGAGGAGGATGTGCGCTCGATCCGCAAAGTGTACGGGCAGTCATGAGGTATCAAGCAGCCTGTTGGCCCGCCTCGGCCAGATCGGCCACCGCGTAGGCCGGC
>CAYOFA010000051.1:1475-18310 GCA_964402885.1 uncultured Spirochaetaceae bacterium | reverse complement strand
AATCGCAGGGTCTACCACACCTCTCTTGATGGGGAGGTGCAGCGGCAGGAGTTTCTCTCCGACTATGCGGCAATGTCGCTGCTCGCAGGCATGCTCTACGAGGAGACCGGCGAGTATCTGTGGCTCATGCAGGGACTCGATGAGACCATGGAGGAGTTTCGCCGCGAGGGGCTGTGGTTCGAATCTCAGAACGATGATTTCATGCCGGTGCCGGCGGAAAGCTTCGACAGCCCCACCCCCTCGACCGTGTCGCTGGCCGAGATGAGCAGGCTGAGAAAACGGATCCTCACCGGCGAGGAGTACGAGCCGCTTCCCTTCGCGCGCCCGCTCGTGGAGGACTTCGCAAACCTCGCGGCACTCATGAGTCGCGGGTACTGGCACGTGATCGAGACACCGACGCCGCTCGAGTGGAGCCGGTTACCGGCGAACAGCATGCAGGTACCGGCGGAGCGGACCACTCACTGCTACCGCGGGATCTGCCGCAAGTCCGCAACGTTCTCTATGTGAAATGTCTGCGGAAACATATCCACCGGCTGCACCGCCTCGATGCGGTAGGCGCCGGCGAGCATCTGCAGGTCGCGCGCCTGGGTGGCGGGGTTGCAGCTCACGTACACGATATGCGGCGGGCGAAGTGCGAGCAGGGTCTCAACGACATCGGGATGAAGCCCCGCCCGCGGCGGGTCGAGAACGACGAGGTCCGGGGCCGGATGTGTGGAGGAGAACTCCGGCGTGAGAACATCGCGGACGTTTCCGGTGAGGAACTCGCAGTTCTCGTAGCCGTTGTAGGCGGCATTCTCCCGCGCGTTCTCGATGGCCTCCTCCACGTTGTCGATGCCGATCACACGAGCCGCACTGCCGGCAAGATACAGCGCAATGCTTCCGATGCCGCAGAAGAGGTCGTAGACGGTCTCCGTCCCCTCGAGAGCCGCGAACCGGGCAACAACCTCGTAGAGGCGTTCCGCCTGCTTCGGATTAGTCTGGTAGAACGACTTCGGATGAATCTTGAGCGTGTTGGGACCGCAGACCTCGTTAATGTATCCGCGGCCACGGTAGTGGTGGACGTCGTGCGGAGCGATGGAGTCGTTCATGCTGTCGTTTATGATGTAGTCGAGTGAGGTGATCTGCGGGAAGCGCCCGGCGATGAACTCGAGCAGTCGTTCCCGGGCGCCGGCATCCTCATAGGCAAACACCACGATCACGAGCACCTCTCCGGCAAGGGAGGTCCGGATGATGAGGGACCGCAGATATCCTTCGTGGCTCACCGGGTCGTAGTAGGAGTAGCCCTCCGAAAGCGTGAAATCACGCACCGCGATGCGGATCTCGTTCGACGGCTCGGGCTGCAGATAGCAGGTCTCGATGTCGAGCACCCGATCGAAACGGCCGCGCACGTGGAAGCCGAGCGCCCGGCGGTCGCCCACATCTTCACCCGAGGCGATCTCCTCCTCAGTCAGCCATCGACCTGCGGCAAAAGAGAAGTCGAGCTTGTTGCGGTAGAAGCGGTCGCTCTCGCAGCCCAGTATGTCGGGAACCTCGAGGTCCCGAAACTTGCCGATGCGCTCGAGCACCTGTGCCACGAAGTACCGCTTGTATGCAAGCTGATCCTCGTAGGAGAGATACTGCCAGCGACAGCCGCCGCAGAGTCCGAAGTGCTCGCAGAAGGGCTCGACACGCTTCTCCGAGAGCCTTCGGTACTCGAGCACGCGGGCAAAGGCGAAATCCTTCTTCTTTTTTGTCACTTTCGCATCGACCACCTCACCGGGAAGTGCGTCCTCGACGAAAAGTACTTTGCCTTCGGGGCGGGCGATCCCATGACCACGATATTCGATGTCGGTTATTTCTACGGCCTCGTAGACCGGTTTTTTTCTGGAAGCCATTGGCGTTGGGTGATCCTAACGCTTCGGACAGACAGGAGCAAGTGCCCCTTGCCCGGGCAGGTTTTTCTGCCGACACGTGATATAGTGGAGGAAATTCGTCGGCACGAAGGTAATAATGCGGATTCGTAAGGTATCGCACAGAAAACTCCCGCTCACCACGAGAGGCCAACTCGGTATCCTCTTTCTCGGAACCGGAAGTGCCTTCACCAAAAAGAACTACCAGAACAACATTCTCATCGTCAAAGGCGGGGATCATGTGATGATCGACTGCGGAACGCGCGCGCCGGAGGCCCTTTCCAGGCTCGGCCGTTCGGTCGGCGATATCCGCAACTACTACATCACCCACTCCCATGCCGACCATGTCGGCGGACTCGAGGAGGTGATGCTGGTAAACCGCTACGTGACACGCACCAAGCCGCACATCTACATCCCGGAGGAATACCAGACGATCCTGTGGGAGCGATCTCTCCGCGGCGGGTCGGAGCAGAACGAGCGCCACGAGGGCGAGGGACTCGGCTTCGAGGACTTCTGGGTAGTCCACAGACCCACCGAGCGTCCCGACCTCCCACGTCTCGGAACCGAGATGCAGATCGGCGGCATCAACCTCAAGACCTTCCGTACGCGCCATTTTCCCGAACAGGCACGTTCATGGGACGATGCATTCTACAGCGTCGGACTCATCATCGACGATCGGGTCGTGTTCACCGGCGACACCCAGTACGACGAGGAGCTCATCACGACCATGGAAGAGCTTTTCTCGCCCGAAGTGATCTTTCATGACGTTCAGTTTTTCACCGGCGGCATCCACGCAAGTCTCAAGGAGATCAACGGACTACCGCGCCATATCCGGGACCACATCTACCTCATGCACTATCCCGACTCCTGGCGCGACCATGCCGACGAGGCGAAACGCCACGGGATGCAGTTCGTGAAGCAGTGGGTGTTCTACGATTTTGCCTGAGCGGCCGCCGCCGGAATCGCCACACGCCCGAGCGACAAATCCACATCCGGAGCCTTGAGCTCACTCCACCCGCGAGACATGCGAAGCGGAAAGTCATCGGCCTCGAGCCACACCGGCTCACCGTCGGCCTGCAGCGGAAGGCGACCGTCGTAGCGAACCGTTATCTCGGCGGAGTCGAAGGTCTCCACCACCGGCAGGTCCACATGCTCGCCCCGGTACATGCTGCTCTTGAGCGTCATGATCTGCACCGTACTGAGCCGATGCACGAGGCAGACATTGTCATCTCCGGGCAGAATACGCATCCCGTTTCCGTAGGTCCGGTGCCCCGATGGCCCGACGGCCAGAAGCACGAAGCGTCCCGCGCGGGGCACGGGGGCGCCGTCGGCCCGGCCGAACTCGGCGGTCATCTCCCGCGGGTGCAGAAGCACCTGATATAGCGCTGCGGAGGTCGCCGCCGCGATGCGGTAGATGTTTCCCGGAAGCAGTCGCTTCAGTCGGGCAGAAACGTCGGTGACGAAGGCGTCGATTCCCACGGAGACGATGTTGAACGCGTGGAAACTGCGGCCCCGCGCGGTCTCCACGCGGACGAAGGGGATGCCGCTCACCGTCCGACCGGAGAGCATGACACGAAGGGCCGTTGCGAGATCCGGCGAGTCGGCGCCGTCGTTGCCGCTTCCGAGGGGCAGGCGGAATACGGTGGTGCGCGCCTGCACCGAAGCGTCGGCGCTCGACAGAACACTCAGGATCTCGCCGTGGGTGCCGTCACCGCCGAGGCTCACGATAACCCGTTGGCGATCGGGGTCAACGTTTGCAAGCAGGATGCGCCGTGCGATCTCGCGGGCATGACCGTGGTACTGCGTGAAGTGATAGTGCACCACCAGGGCCTCGCCGTCTCTCCGTGCGCCTTCGATGCCGGCGGTGAACTCCGAAAAAATGCGGCGCACCCGCTTGAAGCGGCCCCGGTGGGCAAGCGCCCCGGCGCGGACGTTGATAATGATGTCGGCGGTGAGCTTTCGGCCGGGAACGGTGTGGGAGTACCGCAGAATCCGGGCGACCCGTTCTGCAATGTCGAGATATGCGCGCATGCGGCTACCCTGTTTCTGCGAGAATTTCCGGCAGAGCATACACGTCTTCGACCCCGTCGACAAGCACTCCGCTCATCCCGAGCTCCAGCGCGGGCGCAATGTCGACATCGTAGCGGTCTCCGATCATGATCACCTCCCCGGCCGCGAGTCCCAACGCGGAAAGGCCGGCCCGAAACGGCTCGAGTTCGGGTTTGGAGACAAGCGTGTCGTCGAGGGCCACGATCGTCGGGAAGAACGAGCCGACACCGAGGATGTCGAGGGTGCGGCGCGCGATATCGGCGGGGTTGTTGGTGAGCGCCGCCAGCGCAAACCGCGCCTTCAGCGCGGAGAGCACCTCGGCAAGCCGCGGGTCGCGGCCGAGGTAGCGCTCGGGCTTGAGCAGCCTGCTTCTCCAGGCCACGTTCTGCTCCATGGTCACGCCGAACTCGAGAAAGGTGTTTGCCAGCGATGGGCGTCGGCCGCGCTCGGCGGCGAGCCGGTCCTGCACGTCGCGCACCTCATGGCGCACCTCGTCATAGCTTCGGCCGAGCTCCATTGCCAGGCGCTCGGTGAGTGATTGTTTGTGCGATGCAAGGTAGGCGGCGTGGTCGTAGAGGGTGCCGTCGATATCAAAGAGAAGCCCGCGGGCTCCGGCAAGCTCACCGTAGCACGTCATCGTCCGCCCACTCCGTCGAGAAGCATCTGCGTGTAGGGCCGCTCCTCTATCCGGTCAGCTTCCACGCCGAAGGTCTCGAGGGCGGCGCGCACCTCCTCGCCGGCCGCGGCACGGTCGGCCTCGGAGGAGTCGTCCCCGAGGAGCCGCTCGATTTCGAGGAAGGTGCCGAGCCCGTGAACGAGCGAGAGCTCGACGGTGAGGCCGTTGTAATCATACTGCCGCCCCTCCTTGTGCTTGTCCACGAGCGGGGTACAGCCGAGCCGCCGCACGAGGCCCAGAAAGGCGTCTTCGTCTGAGACCTCGAACTCCCGCTCGAGGTTCATCTCCACCGACCGGTCGACGGCCTTCTGCTTGTAGGTGCACACGAGCTCTTTCCCGTCGCGGCGCAGGCGAAATCGCTGCGGCCTCCACTCCGGGTCCGCGGCACAGGCGGGCGCGGAGAAGTAGCGGTCGCGCTTGTCGAACTCACGCCGATAGGTACACGCCGCATCGAGGCGCCTCTGCAGCTCGGTGGCATCGTCTACCCAGGCTTTGAGCTCCACCTCGTACATTGCCGCTCCGTTACTCGAACACGACCGTCTTGTTGCGGTAGGCGAGCACCCGATGCTCGACGTGCAGCCTCACCGCCCGGGCCAGTACCAGCTTCTCGAGGTTCTTGCCCTTCTGCACCATGTCCTCCACCGAATCCCGGTGGCTGACCCGCGTGACATCCTGCTCGATAATGGGACCCTGGTCGAGGTTTTCGGTCACGTAGTGACTCGTGGCCCCGATAATCTTCACCCCCCGCTCGAATGCCTGGTGATAGGGTTTCGCGCCCACGAAGGCCGGCAGGAAGCTATGGTGGATGTTGATGATACGGTTGGGGAACGCCTCGACGAACTGGCCGCTGAGAATCTGCATGTAGCGTGCAAGGACGACGAGGTCGATGCTCTCGCGCCGGAGAAGGTCGATCTGCTCTCGCTCGACCTCCGACTTTGTCTCCTTCGTCACCGGGAAGTGGTAAAAGGGGATACCGAACCACTCGGCCACGTTCTCGTGATCGCGGTGGTTGCTCGCGATGAGCGCGATCTCCCCGCCGATCTCCCCTTCCTTGTTGCGAAGCAACAGGTCGAACAGGCAGTGATCCTGCCTCGAGACGAACACCGCGAGCCGCGGCACCTTGTCCGAGAACTCGAGGGTGTAGCTCATCTCGAACTTGATCGCGATCGGCTCGAACGCGGCCCTGATCTTCTCCGGCGGCAGAGCGAAATCGGAAATATCCCACTCGATGCGCATGAAAAAGGTACTCGACTGCTCGTCGTCGTGCTGGCTCGAGTGGATGATGTTCCCGTTGTAGGTGTAGATGAAGTGCGACACCTCGGCCACGATGCCCCGCGCGTCGGGACAGGACAGAAGAAGAACGGCTCGAGGTGTCTGCGCCTGTGATGACGTCATGAGAGAAGGCTCGATCGCCTACTTCTTTGCCTGGTTCGCCACAGCCTGTGCGGCCTTCTCGGCGGCTTCGGGATCGCCGAGGTAGTAATGCTTGATCGGCGCCAGGTTTTCGTCGAGCTCATACACCAGGGGAATGCCGGTGGGGATGTTGAGCTTGGTGATGGCCTCATCGGACATATCGTCGAGGTACTTCACCAGCGCCCGCAGGCTGTTGCCGTGCGCGGCGATGACGATGCGCTTGCCCGACACGATGGCCGGCGCAATCGCGACACGCCAGTAGGGCAGAAAGCGCGCGACGGTGTCCTTGAGGGACTCGGTGCGCGGCAGGTCGGACTTGGGAACGTCGAAGTACCGGCGGTCCTTCCCGGGGAAGCGATCATCGTCCTCGGTCAGGGCAGGCGGCGGCACGTCGTAGCTTCTCCGCCACTGGTGAACCTTCTCCTCTCCCTCTTTCTCGGCCATCTGGGCCTTGTTGAAGCCCTGAAGAGAGCCGTAGTGGCGCTCGTTCAGCCGCCAGTGCTTCTCGACCGGGATCCACGACAGCCCCATCCTGAGGAGTACGATATCCAGCGTTCGAATGGCACGGGTCAGCACCGAGGTGAAGGCGAGATCGAACTCGTACCCCTCTTCGGACAGAAGACGGCCGGCCTCCTCGGCTTCGGCGATGCCCTTCTCCGACAGATCCACGTCGGTCCATCCGGTGAACAGGTTCGACTTGTTCCACTCACTCTCTCCGTGTCGTACGAGTACGATCTTGTACATGCGGCCTCCAGATTTCGGTTGTGCGGCAGAAAGCCTACCGGCGCGTGCCGGCCGTGTCAATCCGCGACGGAACGGGTGTCACGACTCGTTCGAGTCGTTTGCCTCTATGTCACGCATGATGCTCTCGAGGGTATTCCAGGCTAGCATCGCGCACTTGATGCGCACGGGGTACTTCTTCACCCCCTGCATGGCCTCAAGGTCGCCGGCTTCATCGGGAAACTCGGGCTCGGCGTCCTCGAGCAGCATCGAGCGGTACTGCGAAACGATCGCCTGCGCCTCTCCGACCGACTTTCCGCGCACCGCGTCGCAGAGCAGGTTCGCCGAGGCGCAGCAGATGGAGCAGCCCATGCCCTGGTAGGCGATGTCGGCGATGCGACCGTCTTCCGCCCGCACGTGGAGCTCCAGGTCGTCTCCGCAGGAGGGGTTCGCCCCCTCGGCGTGGTGCGTCTCGGCGTCCACCTCTCGCTTGTTCCGCGTCGATTTATAGTTCTCGAGAATGATCTCTTTGTAGATATCGTCTTCGATGCTCATCCGAACACATTCCTCACCCGCTCGATACCCTCGAACAGGCGGTCGACCTCGGCGACGGTGTTGTAGAGATAGAACGACGCGCGCGTGGTGCCGGGCACCCCGAAGACCTGCATGAGGGGCTGCGCGCAGTGGAATCCCGTGCGCACCGCTATGCCCTCCTGGTCGAGGATGGCGCCGGTGTCGTGGGGATGAACATCGCCGAGATTGAAGGAGAACACGCCCCCGCGAACCGATACGTCGGCCGGACCGTACACGGTGAGATCATCGAATTCGGCGGCGCGCTCCATGGCATGGGCGAGAAGCATCTGCTCGTGGCGGTGAACCGCCTCCATCCCGACCGACTCGAGATAGTCGATGGCGGCCGCGAAGCCGATGACCCCTGCGATGTTGGGCGTTCCGGCCTCGAAGCGCTCGGGCAGATCCTTGAAGGTAGTGCGCTCTTTGCGCACCTTCACGATCATGTCGCCGCCGAGAAGGAAGGGATCCATGTCCTCGAGCACCTCGGCGCGGCCCCAGAGCACACCGACCCCGGTGGGACCGAGCATCTTGTGGCCCGAGAAGGCGAGGAAGTCGGCGCCGAGAGCGGCGACATCCACCGGCTGATGCGACACGAGCTGTGCGCCGTCCACCAGCGTGACCGCCCCCACCTCTTTGGCCCGCGAGAGGATCCGGTCGAGCGGCGGCATGAAGCCCGTCACGTTGGACATGGCCGTAATCGCCACAAGCCGCGTCTTCGCCGTGATGAGGGTCTCGAGCTCATCGAGGCGCAGCCGTCCGTCCGCCGGGTCGGCGGGTATGAACTTGAGCACCGCGCCGGTGCGCTCGCAAATGGTCTGCCAGGGCACGAAGTTCGCGTGATGCTCGATCTCGCTCACCACGACCTCGTCTCCCGGCCCGAGGTGCCTGAGCCCCCAGCCGTAGGCGACGGTGTTGATCGCCTCGGTGGTGCCGCGGGTAAAGATGACGTGGGAGTCCTGCGGGGCGTGAATGAAGCGTGCGATACGCTCACGCGCCTCGTCGTAGAGCATGCTCGCGCGCTCGGAGAACTCGTACACCCCGCGGTGAATGTTGGAGCTCATCTCGGTGTAGTAGGCGACCTCGGCGTCGATGACCGACTGGGGTTTGAGCGAGGTCGCGCTGTTGTCGAGATACACGAAGGGCTTTCCCCTCATGGTGCGAGACAGAATGGGAAAGTCCCTGCGAATACTCTTCGTATCGAGAACCGCCGAGGCCTGCTCGACGGCATTCGTGGTATGTGTGGAAGACATGTATCTGTGCTCCTCGGACCGACGCGAACCCTTCGCCCGCGCCGGTCCCTGACCTTAAGCTTACTGCCCCGCTCGGAGGGAGGTCAACGCGCGCGCTCGTAGAGGTGCGCGACGGTATCCCAGTTGACAACGTTGAAGAAGTTGTCCACGTATTCCGCCCGCCGATTTCGGTAGGTCAGATAGTAGGCATGCTCCCACACATCGATCCCGAGAACGGGAGTCATCCCCCGCGTTATGGGGTTATCCTGATTCGGAGTGCTCACCAGCTCGAGCCTGCCCTGCCCGTTTACGACCAGCCAGGCCCAGCCGCTTCCGAAACGTCCGGTCGCCGTCGACTTGAAGGCGGCCTTGAACTCCTCGAAGCCGCCGAAGGCCTCACGAAGGGCCGCGCCAACGGCGCCGGAGGGCTCACCACCCGCGTCGGGGGCCATCATCCCCCAGAAGAGTCCGTGGTTGTAGTGGCCGCCGCCGTGGTTACGCACCGGTGTACGCAGGTCCTCGGGAAGCGATTCCAGTCCCTTCAGTAGATCCTCGATACTCCACGACTCGTATTCCGTCCCTTCGACGGCTGCGTTCAACTTGGTGGTATAACCCACGTGATGCTTGTCGTGGTGCAGGCGCATCGTCTCCTCGTCGATATACGGGGCGAGCGCGTCGTAGCTATAGGGAAGATCCGGCGTATGGAAAGGCATAGTGCCTCCTCGTGACAGTAGGATTCAGAAGCATGGCCGCTTCTATGACCAGAATACTAAGCTTTACGCGCCCAAGCAAATGGTCCCGAGATCGAGTCGGGGTCAGCGGTCGAGGTAGAACCCGTCGTCGGGCAGCGCTCCGCCGATCGAGGCCGGGTCGAAGTCGTGGAGGACCGAGAAATATTCCTCGAGACGCTGCCGCGCCTCCACAGCGCCGATGTAACGGATATTTGCCCGCGGGATGGCCTCGGCTGCCGAGGCGGCGGTGAAACCGAGCTCGTTCTCCTCGATGAGTCGGCCGGCGGCACGCGGATTCGCGTTTACCCAGTCAATCGAGGCCTCGTAGCGCTCGAGAAACTCCGCCACGAACCGGGGACGCTCCGCCACGAGAGAGTCCTTCACGACGAGCACGCCCATCGCAATGAAGGCATCCTCGCCTTTGAGATCACGCCAGGCTTCCTGGAGATCTACCTCCACGCGTGCGGTGTCGGAGGCGTTGACCACCCTCGTCACGAAGGGCTCGGGCAGTACCGCGAGGTCCGATCTCCCGGCGATGACGAGCTGGGCAAGCTCGGTGTGGTTGTAGTAGCGAAGCTCCACATCGTCTTCGGGATCGATGCCGTGCTCGCTCAACAGGTGCCGCAGGATGATGTCGGGGTTCGCTCCGCGCGCGGAGGTATCGATGCGTGCCCCGGCGAGCTCGGAGAAGGAATCAACCTCGGGACCGTTGGAGACGAGATAGAGCACCCCGAGGGTGTTGACCGCGGCAAGCTGATACGGCACGCCGCTGTTGTAGAGCTTGGCGGCCACGTTGCTCGGGAGCGCGGCTATGTCGACCTCACCGGAGAGGACTTTGGAAACCAGGACGTCGGGAGCACCGCTCACCGCGTAGTCGACGCTCACGCTGTCTCCGAAGGACGGCTCTTCGTCCATGAGGCGAATCATCCCCATTCCCGTCGGGCCTTTCAGGACCTCGACGCTGACATCGAGTGGCTCGGGGGCTTCCTCGGAGAGGGGCACTTCGCCCTGGCCGGACGCCCCGAGCATTCCGGCGGTTGCGAGAAAAACAACGAATATGACCAACATGCGTGTCGGCATCGCTGTGCGTGTCGGCATCATGATCTACCTCCTGAAAGAATCTGATGATAGTACGACTGTCAGAAAAGATCGGTTTCCGCCCGGTCGAGGCTCCAGCGCTCCTGCACCGCCTGCTCGTAGAGCTTGGCGTTGTCGGGGTCGTTGGCCATGACGATGCCGGCCAGAATGTCGTCGCTGAAGTAGAAGGCCCGATACTTCGAGCCGTTCTCGAACTCGAACTCCTCCATCTCGGCCATGTCGAGGGCCCGCGGCTTGTTCACCGAGAAGAAGTAGCTGCCGAAAACCTCGGCGCGGAATCTGAACGGACGGAAATCGTACTCTTCCTCTCCACCGGCGGCGTTGGTGCCGGCGATGTGTCCCTGATACTCTGCCGAATGCCAGAGCCAGGTCATGTGGCCGCCTTCGTGCTCGGCGGCATCGCCGGCGGCGAAGATGTCGGGATTGCTCGTGCGAAGGCTGCGATTCACGCGAATACCGGTTGCAGTGGCGAGACCTGCGTCCGCCGCCAGCTCTTTTCGCGGCCGGATTCCTACCGCGAGGATGATCAGGTCGAAGCTCCCGGAGTTTCGGATCATCGAAACATTGTAGCCGCCCTTCTTCCGACGCTCGAAGGAGAGGATCTCCTCCTGAAAATGCAGGCGCACACCGGCATCGAGGAGAAGTGACTCGAGCATCTCCGCCGCCCGCAGATTGAGCTGTCGGGGCAGGAGCTGTGGCGTGGCACCGACGAGCGTGATCTTCTTTCCCAGACGGTGCAGCTCCCAGGCGATTTCGACACTCAGAACTCCCATTCCGGAGATGAGCACCTTCTTCGCCTTGCGGGCCGCCTTCATGATACGCTCCGCGTCGCGGGCGCTGTGGAGCACGAAGAAGGATCCGGTCTCCCCCGCCGGAATCGTCCCCGGAAACACGGGGGCGCCGCCGGTGGCCAGAACGAGTTTCCCGTAGGGGTAGCGACTACCGTCCGCGTCCTCGACCTCGTGGGCATCAGGATCGACGGCGACGATCTTGCGATTCGTTTCCAGGTCGATCCGCCGCTCCTCGTACCATTCGGCGGGATAGATGGCGAGCTCGTCGGTCTCGAAGCCGTCAACAATCCGTTTCGAGAGCTTCGTCCGCCGGTACGGAGCCCGGTCCTCCTCACTCAATATGAGTATCGAACCGTGCTCGTCCCGCTCGCGAAACGCTTCGGCGGCGGAAACGGCGGCGATTCCACCGCCCACTATTACAAGATCGTGTTTATCTGCCATTGCCGTGTACTCCGCAACTTGCTGAATAACGCACCGTCGGATATACTACCTGAGTAAATCATAATTCTCAACATTGTTCTTGTGAAAGGATCTCCCCATGGCAGACCTCACGACGTCGTATCTCGGGCTCGAACTAAAGAACCCCGTCGTCGTTTCGAGTAGTGGAATAACCCGAAATGTCGAAGGTGTGTTGCGCTGCGCCGACGCCGGCGCCGGCGCGATCGTCCTGAAATCGCTCTTCGAGGAGCAGATCGAGTCCGAAGCCGAGCAGGAGCAGGAGGCGACGGAGGTGTCGATGCACCCCGAGGCTGATGACTACATCCGCCAGATGGGAAAGCACCTCGGCCCCGACGATTACCTCGCGCTCGTCGAACAGGCGAAGAAGAAGACAGATGTACCCATCATCGCCAGTCTCAACTCACGCACGACGAAGTGGTGGGGGAACTACGCCAGGCAACTCGAACAGGCCGGCGCCGATGCCATCGAGCTGAATATGTCCATCATGCCGCGTCGTTTCGAGGAGAACGCGGACCAGGTGGAACGCCGGTACGTGAACATCGTGGACAAGGTGCGCCGCCAGACCTCCGTCCCCCTCGCGGCGAAGATCGGGCCGTTCTTTACGGCGCTTCCGAATTTCACGACGGCGCTGCGGAAAGCGGGTGTGCAGGCGCTCGTCCTCTTCAACCGGTTCTATCAGCTCGACATCAACATCCAGACGAAGAAGCTTGCCCCCGGCTACATGTTCAGCACGCCGCAGGAGGTATACCTTCCGCTGCGCTGGATATCGATTCTCCATCCGGAGGTCGGCTGCGATCTCTCAGCTTCCACGGGCGTGCACACCGGCACCGAGGCCGTCAAGCTGCTCCTCGCCGGAGCGAAGACCGTCCAGGTCTGCTCGACCCTCTACAAGAACGGCATCGACCGCATCGGCACCATCCGAAGCGATATCGAGCGCTGGATGACCGAGGGCGGATACGAAACCATCGACGATTTCCGCGGCATGCTCAGCCAGTCTCAGAGCGGCAGCCCCGAGGCCTACGAGCGCCTGCAGTACATAAAGGCACTCACCGGCGTTTCCTGACTTCGGCCTGGCCGGTCAAGACACGATCCGCTGCGCCAAACGTACGATCGTGTGCCACAGCCGCTTGAAGAATCCCGCGCGTTCCACGCCGGTGTCGGTAACGAGCTCCACACGTGTGAGCTCCTCGCCCCCGAGCCGGTATGACACGGCTCCCACGGGCTGCCCGGGCTCAACCGGGGCGGTAAGCTCGCCCGACCTGCTCACGGACACCGTAACGTCCTCCTCTCGTCCTCGAGGCACGAGGACCGCGGCGGGCGCCCCGTCGGGGACCACCGCTACCTCATCGGCTCTACCTTTCCAGACTCGAAGCGGGGACTGCTGCGGCACGGCCGGCTCGAGGCGCCGGAACTCATCAAAGCCGTAATCGAGAAGCACGGCCGCGTCCAGCGCCCGCCGGCGGGCCCCTTCGGCAACGCTTGCCGCTCGCACGCCGAGCACGACCGCAATGAGTCGCCGCCCGTTCCGCTCGGCGGTAACCGCGAGGTTGTAACCGGAGGCATCGATATAGCCCGTCTTGAGTCCGTCCACCCCCGGGTAGTCGAAGAGAAGAGTGTTCCGGTTTTCCTGTCGCACCGATCCTCCGATCATCACATGGTCGAAGTTGGCCTCGGTGGGATAGAGGATCGAGCGTCTGGAGTAGATATCCTCGAGCGTCTCGGGCCAGCGGGTTATGTGGCGACGGACGAAGTCCGCGTACTCCCGTGCCGTGATTCGATTGCTCGGCGAGAGCCCCGCGGGGTCGCTGAATCGCATGACCTCGTACCCGAGTCGTTGGGCCTCGCCGTTCATCATCTCTACGAAGGCAGGCACCGATCCCGCGACCTGCAGCGACGCCGCTACCGCAGCATCATTTCCGGAAGCGATCGCGAGCCCCTCGAGGAGCTCGGCGTAGCTGACACGCTGGCCGGGGCCGAGAAACATCAGCGAGGAACCCGGCGGCATGTTTCTTGCCCACGCGGCCTGCGGCACTTCGAAGGTATCATCGAGAGAGATGGCCCCGTCGCGCGAGAGCTCCAGCACCAGGTGGATCGTCATGATCTTTGTTAGTGAGGCCGGGGGTATGACGCGGTCGGCCTGCTTCTCGTAGAGTACCGTCCCCGTCTCATAGTCGATGAGAATGGCGGCCTCCGCCGACACCGGCGGCGCCGGGACATTGCTGTCGGCGATCCACTCCGGCAGCCGGGCCAGTTCCCGGGCACCGACGGAGGGAAGCACAAAAAAGAGCAGCAGCACCGTCAGTGCCGTCCGCACTGCCTTTCCGACTCGCACAGTAGAGCTCCTTGTTTTCTTTCGTAATCTTCATCCGAGAATACCTAATCGATGCCGCTGCGGCAAACGGGTCAGTCCGGCGGGCGGGTGGGCCGGCGGACGGGCCGCGCGCCGGCTGACGTGCCGGCAACCTCTTGCGCCTCCCCCCTTTCGTAAAATCGACCCGCAGGTACAATGAGCCCTCCATGGAGGATCATATGCCGGGCGAACAACGACCCGCTCTTGCGGAGTCCATATACGCAGCTCTCTTTGCCGGCCTCATTACCGTGGGCGCCTACATCGCGGTCCCCCTGCCGGTGAGTCCCGTGCCGATCGTTCTTCAGAACTTCTTCGTACTGCTCGCCGGGCTCCTGCTGCCGATGCGATGGGCCGTCGCATCGGTTGGGCTCTACCTCGGACTCGGAGCGGTGGGGCTACCGGTGTTCTCCGCAGCGCGCGGTGGCCTCGCACACTTTGTCGGACCGACCGGCGGCTACCTCGTCGGGTTTCTGCCCGCGGTGGCGGTCTGTGCGCTCATCTCCCGGCCGGCCGGCGCCCGCGCCGGCGACGGGAGGGACGCCGGCACCCCGGGGCGCAGCCGGGCCGTCCGGGACACCGCCGCTGCGGTCGCGGCGACCGCGGTCGTCTACGCACTCGGCACGCCCTGGCTCGCCCACGTGATGGACCTGTCCCCGGGCGCTGCGATTGCCGCGGGGATCCTCCCCTTTCTGCCCGGTGATGCGCTGAAGATCGCGGCCGCGGTCGTCGTCGCACGTATTGCACGGCCGCTGCTTCGTGCGCGGGTTGACGGGATGGGGACGGGAGGTCTCAGACGGTGAGCAGAGTCACTGCCGCAGGTGTCACGGTACGCGCCGCAGACGGCAGGGCGCTCCTCGACCGCGTCGATCTCTCGCTCGCCGCGGGAGAGCTCTGCATCCTTGCCGGACGGAACGGCGCGGGCAAGACGCTCCTTGCACGCTGCCTCGCGGGAATCATCACACCCGAGGAAGGGACCATCCGAAATGAGGGCGCCCGCCCGGCACTGGTGTTCCAGGATACCCGCAGCCAGGTGCTCGGCCAGACGGTCTCCGACGACGTGGCGATGGGACCCCGGAGCGCCGGTCTCTCCCACGCCGATATCGAGCAGCGTGTGGCGGAAGCACTGCAGCGGACGGGTCTCTCCGAGATGGGGCGGCGCGACCCCTTCACCCTCTCCGGGGGCGAACAGCGCCGTCTCTCCATTGCAGCGATGCTTGCAATGCGACCGAGCCTGCTCATCCTCGATGAACCGTTCTCGAGCCTCGACTTCGAGGGCGTGAAGAGCGTTCTCTCGGTCCTTCTCGACCTCTACGCCGAGGGCTGCGGCATCGCGGTGATCACCCATGATCTCGGAAAGCTCGCCGCGCACGCCGATCGCCTCGTCCTGCTCGATCGCGGAAGAGTCCACGCAGACGGCTCCCCCGCGGACGTGCTCCCGGCCGCCCCGGCCTGCGGGCTGCGCCTGCCGGGCGGGCGGATCGGGGAGATGACATGGCTGCGATGACGGGATTCGCCTACACGCATCGCGAAACGCCGGTACACGCCCTCGACCCGCGGGTCAAGCTCCTCGCCCTGGCCGCCTTCTCCATCGCGGCCGTCGCCGTCGTCCCCTGGAGCGCGCGCGCGGTGCTCGCGGCCGGCCTCCTCGCCGCCTACGCCGCCGCACGCGCCCGCCCGCTGCGGGCCCTCTTCGCCGCGCGCCTGTTTCTCCTCCTCGCCCTCGCGGTGGTGGCCACCCACAGCTTCGCGGGCGGCAGCTTCTCCCCCGCCGGTGCCCTCGACGGCGCCCGGGTTGCCGCCGGTTTCCTCCTCGTCGTCCTCGCCGCGGAGCTCACCCTGCAGACGACACCGGCGGGCCGGGTGGCAGACGTGTTTCACTGGCTCCTCCGTCCCGTCCCGGGCGTAAACGCGGGGCGCGTCGCTCTCATGGCCGGCCTCGCACTGCGACACGTCGTCGTCCTCGGTGACCTCTACCGCAGACTCTCCGAGGCGATGACGGTCCGCGGAATCCGGCTTCGGCGGGCACCGCTTCGCGGCATCCGTATCCTTGCGGTATCCCTCATCCGCGAGACGGTCCTCGAGGCGGAGCAGACCACCGACGCCCTCATCGCCCGCGGCTACTCCGACGACAGGACGCCACCGGCCTTCGCGGCGGGCCGAGGGGACGCGGTTGCCGTCGTGCTGGTGGTTACCCTCATTGCCGGCGCTTCCGCAGTCGCACTCCTACCCGGTCCATGATCTCCGGCGGAATACCGTGACCACCGTCGAACTGCATGAACTCGCCCTCCCCGCCCGCATCCTCGAGGACGGCCAGGAGGCGTCGGGCCCCCTCGAAGGGAAGAATCGGGTCCGCGGTGCCGTGGGACTGAAAGAACTGGAACTTCGGTGATCCGGTGAGGGCGGCCCGCCAA
This sequence comes from uncultured Spirochaetaceae bacterium, assembly GCA_964402885.1. Taxonomy (GTDB): domain Bacteria; phylum Spirochaetota; class Spirochaetia; order DSM-27196; family PWMO01; genus JAAAOH01. The sequence continues at coordinate 1,921 of CAYOFA010000051.1, read as the reverse complement.
CGATCGGACGCGATGAGTGCCCCGGAGAAAAGAAGCAGGTCCGCGGGACGACGGCCGGCCTGCACGCTTGCCTCCACCGCCACCATCGCCCCCTGGCTGAACCCGCCGAGCACGACGGACTCGAAGGCCACCCCGAGGGAATCGACGAGCTCGAGAACCTCCGCGCCGGCCTCGCGAAGCCCCTCGGGATCCATGCTCTCGAGCCGGTTGAAGTAGCTCCCCTCGAGGGCGCCGGCGATTTCGGTGTCGTTGCGGGGAAACCACGCGCTCCCGAAGGCCGTTCCGCCGTAGCGGATGCGGTAGGGAGCCTGGGGGAAATGCCAGGTGTAGCGCCCGGCGGCGTCCATTTCGGCGGCAAGGGGATAGAGGTCGGAGGAGTCGGCGCCGAAGCCGTGGAGGATCACCACGGTCTCCGCGCCGCCGCTGCGGGTTCGGTAGTCGAGCAT
>CAYOFA010000051.1:0-1375 GCA_964402885.1 uncultured Spirochaetaceae bacterium | reverse complement strand
GGCCGCGCCCCCGCGCCGAAAAATTGCGTCATCACTCTTGCGCTCTCAGCCGACACTGGATATAGTGTATGGTACACGCATAAATGGGGCGGGAGCCATACTGGGAGGGCACCACATGCAGTGTCCGCGCTGCAAGCAACTCGAGGACAAGGTCATCGAATCGCGCTCACTCGCAAACGGGCGCAGCATTCGCCGGCGTCGCGAGTGCCTGAGCTGCGGGTATCGATTCACCTCCTATGAACGCATCGAGGAGAAGCCGCTCATGGTGATCAAGAAGAGCACCGGGCGGCGTGAGCCCTTCGATCGGGGCAAGATCGAAAAGGGCATTCAGCAGGCGGTGCGCAAGAGACCGGTCTCGCAGTTGGATATCGAGAACATGCTCGATGAGCTCGAAGAGAACGTGATGATGATCGGGCGAACCTCGCACGAGATCAGCTCGTCGGAAATCGGGAAGATGGTGCTGGACAAGCTCTACCATCTCGACCGGGTTGCCTACGTGCGATTCGCCAGCGTCTATCGCAACTTCGAGAACGTCGAGGAGTTCATCCAGGAGATCGAAACGCTCTCCGGCATGAACGCCCCCGAGGAGACAGGGCAATGAGCACCACAATGAACTGGAAGCAGTTCCTCGAAGAACACCACGAGCACCCCAATCCCGTCAGAAACGTCGTAAAACGCGACGGGAGGGTGGAGCGTTACGACCGGGAGAAGATCGAGGCGGCCGTGACCCGCGCCTTCGAGGCGGAGGGGTTGATGGGGGACGCCGCGCGTGGGCGCGTGAAGGCGGTCGTGGTGGCGGTGGAGGAGAAGCTCGCCGCGTTCATGCAGAAACGCCACCCGAACTCCGCCCCGGCGATCGAGGAGATACAGGATCTCGTCGAAACGGCACTGGTTGAGGCAAACGAGGCACGCGTCGCGAAGGCCTACATCATCTACCGCGCCCGCCACGAGGCCATCCGCGACACGCAGAAGCTGATGCTCGACATCAACACGACGATGGACGGCTATCTCTCCCAGTCCGACTGGCGCGTCAACGAGAATGCCAACGTCAACTTCAGCCTCGGTGGACTCATTCTGCATAACTCCGGCACGATCACGGCCAACTACTGGCTGAAGAACATCTACCCCGAGGAGGTGGCGGCGGCCCATCAGAACGCCGACTTCCACATCCACGACCTGTCGATGTTCTCCGGCTACTGCGCGGGCTGGAGCCTCAGACAGCTCATCGAGGAAGGCCTCGGGGGCGTTCCCGACAAGATCACCTCCAAGCCGGCGAAGCATCTCAACACCCTGATACAGCAGATGGTGAACTTTCTCGGAATCATGCAGAACGAGTGGGCGGGCGCCCAGGCCTTCTCCAGCGTCGACACCTACC
>CAYOFA010000050.1:0-18477 GCA_964402885.1 uncultured Spirochaetaceae bacterium | reverse complement strand
CCGACCATGAGTATCTTGTTTTCCACTGCGCGTGTGGGCGGCCAGCTCTCGGGATCCATCCCGGGCACCCGCGATGCGTACCCCGCGTAGGGGCGCACGGGAAACGTCTGGTACCCGTCCCTCGAGGGGCTCGAGCGCGGCCCCATGAAATTGATGAGCATCCCCCCGGTCTCGTCGATCGGAATGGTTATCTCATCAATTCTCCGGTACTCGGCCTCGCGAACAAGATTCCCCTCCTCGTCATACTGCGGGAGCCTCTTCATAACCTCGTAGGGGCCCCACTCCCCCGTCTGCGGATTGTAGAGCTGGGGGTCCGGGATACGGATGTACTCGCCGAGGCGCACCTCGAGGTCATCGTAGGTTTTGTTGAAGTAGTCGAGCGCGAGACTCAATGTGATGGCCGGAACGAAATGATCCTGGAACTTCCGGACGACGTAGTAAAAATCGTCGGGCTCTCCGTCATTGTCCGTGTCCTCAACCCGCTGAGGCGCCTCCGCCTCCATGCGTGTGCGAAGCTCTTCGATGACCTCGGACGTCAGGGGATGGGGAACAGTGTGTTCCCGGCCCTCGCTGTCGAACCACGCGAGGCGCTGGAACCTGCTGCGGTCGAGCTCGACTCCGGGGGTGAGCATGTCGAGACGGAACGTATCGACGAGCTCCGTCGACTTCGCCACCAGCGGCGCCCGCCGATAGATTTCGTCGAAGTCATGGTAGAAGTTCGCGTGCCCGTAGCCGGCGGCAGCGCGACCGAGGGGCTTGAGCGGCGGTTGCATTCCGAGATTGTAGGGAATCTTCGTCCAGTCACCGGTGATATTGGTGACCTTCCCATGGGTGTCGTAGAGGGCCTGATGCCGCTCAGCCATTTCCTGAGCGACCTCCGGCGGCGCGGGGCTGCGCTCGAGGATCGTCTCGAGGTAGGTACGCCCGTTGTCCTCGATAGCCTCGCGCAGCATCGCGTCCTCGAAGGCATTTTCCGCCGGCTCCACGAAGAAGATATCGAGGAGAATGGAGCGTTCACGGGCGCGTTGATCGGAGATGCGCGCAAAGGAGTTCAGGAGATCAGCATGACGCGACCGCGGAAACGGCCAGTTGCCGAACGCGGACAGCGTGCGAAAATCCACCCCGAGGATCAGAATGTCCGGAGAGACATCGGGATTCCGCCGGACCTGCGTAACACCCTCCTGCGTGCTCTCGCCGCGGAAGGTCTGCTTGAGGTTGAAATGCGCGTCGAGCATCTTTGTTTCGAGCCGGTCCAGCATGGGCGTGGTCGTTCCGACCACCGCCATGAGAAACACCACGAAAGCCCCGATGACGAGCCCAAAGTAACGAGTCTCCAGGAAGCGAGAGCTTCGCTTGGCCATGTACTCTCCCGACGACGCGCGCTCTTGTAACGAATTACTCGGCTATAAGGCCGCGTGTTTTGAGAGCGATTATACGGTTTCGGGCCAGATTTGTCCAACTGCTCTCGGGGTGATCCTCGACGAGTCGGTCGTAGGCGTCCCCGGCCAGTTCGAAGTTCTGCAGCTCTTCGTTCAGTCGTCCACGCGCGAACAATGCACGGGCGAGCTCGGGCGTGGGCTCGCCGTCGGCATAGCGATCGATGAGCGTATCCACATGTCCGAGGGCCGTCTCGAGGTTCCCCGCTGCGTCCTCAGCGGCTGCGGCATTGAGCAGGGCCACCGGAGCCACATGGCTTTCGCGGTACTCGTCGGCCACGCGTGCATACGTCTCCGCGGCCGCGGGCCACTCCTCCTGCTCCCAGTCGATCTCGGCGCGGATCATGAGTGCGCGGGATGCGGCATACGTTCCCGAGTACCGGTCGACGAGCTCGTCGATGGCGTCCTGAATCGCCTCTTCTAGCGTCGACTGTTCTTCCTCCTCGGCGTCCTGCCAGGCTTCGTAGTCACGCTGAAGCTCTTCCGCCATCTGGGCCGCCTCGTTCGCGCGGTTCTCCTGAATCTGGAAATAGGCAAAGATACCGATAATCACCACCACGATTCCCGCGAAGGTGAATACAATCGTCTTCCAGTGTCGGCTGAGCAGGTTGGAAATAGCGTCGGCTATGCGCGTTTTTGTATCACGCTCGTCGGTTCGTTGCATTCGTCGGCACTCCTGTGTGGGTTAGTGAGAAATATCGAGGTCTTTTATGAGACGGGACAAATAGGTTCGCTGGATACCGAGCACTTTTGCCGTCGCGGTCTGGTTCCAGTCGTTTTTCTCGAGGGTTGTCTGAATGAGGTGTCGCTTGAAGAGATTCAGCGATTCCTTCAGCGGCCGCCCGTTGAAGCTCTCCTGATGGACTTTCTGAGTGGGCTGAAGGATGAGGTCGCCGGGCTGGATGTAGTCGTCCTGCGTAATGACAACCGCGCGCTCGACTGCGTTCTGCAACTCCCGCACGTTACCGGGCCACGAGTAGGAGAGCAACTCCTGCATCGACGCGTCCGAAAATCCCCTCACCTGCTTCTTCGTCTCGCGATTCACCTTCTTCAGAAAATGGGTGGCGAGCACCGGTATGTCTTCTTTGCGGTCCCGCAGCGGGGGTATGTAGAGCGGCAGCACGTTCAACCGGTAGTAGAGGTCACGTCGGAAACTCCCGTCTTCAACGGCCGCCTCGATGTCCTTATTGGTGGCTGCAATGATACGCACGTTCACGCGAACCGGCTCGCTCGCGCCAACCGGCTCGAAGGTCTGCTCCTGCAGCACCCGGAGCATCTTCGCCTGCACCGAGGCGGGAATATCGCCGATCTCATCGAGGAAGATGGTGCCGCCGTCCGCAAGCTCGAAACGGCCGCGCCGGTCGCTCACCGCATCGGTGAAGGCCCCGCGCACATGGCCGAAGAGCTCGCTCTCGAGCAGACCCTCCGGCAGGGCGGCGCAGTTCACCCGAACGAGCGGCATCTGTGCCCGCTTGCTGCGCATGTGGATCTGCTCGGCAAACAGCTCTTTCCCCACACCGCTCTCGCCGAGAATCAGCACCGATGAATCGGTTGCCGACACTCGCTCCACGAGCTTCATCTTCTCTTCCATCTGCTTGCTGGCGCTGATGAACGTGTGGTATCCCTGGGCGTGATCGACCTGGCTCTGCAGGTTGTCGATTTCGTCCCGGGCCTGCTGGAAGGATTTGGCGTTCTGGATGGCAAGAGCCGCCTGCGTGGCGAAGATCTCGAGCCACTGCAGGTCGCCCTGATTGAAGTCCCGCCCGCTCTTCTTGTTGATCATCTCTATCACGCCGACTGACCGTTCCTTGATGCGCATTGGCACCGCGAGTATCGCGTCGGTCGTGAAGCCGATTTTGCGCCCGATTTCCGAGGCGAAGCGGGAATCGCGGTCGACGTCGTTCACGATGAGGGAGCGGTTGTGCTCGGCCACCCACCCGGCGATGCCCTCGCCGAGGTTCAGCGAGAATTTCTTGACGTCGGGGCCCTTCGAACCGAGTGCCACCTCGAAGTAGAGCTTGTTGTTCTCGGGATTCAACAGCAAAAGCGATGCTGCCTCGCACTCGATCAGCCGCATGGCCGAGTCGAGGATGCGCTGCAACACCGCCTGCAGGTCCGAATAATCGGAGTTTATAAGGGCGTTTATCTCGATGAGCGTTTCGAGCTTATTAATGTCTACGTCAGACGTGAACATCCGGGTCACGATCGCGTGAGGAGACAAAGGAGTACGGGAGAAGGACTCAGGTCTTCTCCTTTTCCTTCAGCATCTCGCCCAGCGTGAGTTTGGTCTCCTCCCCTTCATCGTGGATGTACTTCTCGAGCTCTGCGCGCTGCTCCTGTCTGTGCATCTCACGGATGGAGAGGGAAAGGCGATTCCTCCCTGGATTGACCTCGGTCACCATTGCCTGCACCTTTTGACCGACCTTGAAACGCTGCACCGCCTCTTCGAAGGTCTCGTTCTTGGGATCAACGAGGTTGGCCTTGTTGATGAGCCCCTCGATGCCGCCGTGCACGCGCACGAAGACGCCGAAATCGGTAATGTTGGTGATTTCCCCTTCGACGATGCGTCGGTCGGCGTAGGCCTGCTTCAGCTCCTGCCACGGATCCTCTTCGAGCTGCTTCATACCGAGACGGATGTTGTGGTTCTCGGAGTCCACCGACAGCACCATCACGTCGACCTCTTCGCCCTCGTTCAGGACAGCGGAGGGGTTCCGGGGCTTCTGTGTCCACGAGATATTATCCACGTGGAGAAAGCCGTCGATGCCCTCTTCGAGCTCGATGAATGCGCCGGAGTGGGTAATCTTCTTGACGGGCCGCTTCACCCGCATGCCCTCAGGATACCGTTCGGCAACTTCGTCCCAGGGGTTCGGAAGTGTCTGCTTGATACCGAGCGAGACCTTGCCCTCGGGAACGTCGTAGTCCAGGATCTTTGCCTGCACCTGATCGCCGACGGAGACAACCTCTTTCGGATGATTAATATGCTTCGTCCAGGACAGCTCGGAGATGTGGGCAAGGCCCTCGATTCCTTCCTCGAGCTCGATAAAAGCGCCGAAATCCGTGAGCTTCGTCACCGTACCGGTGACCACGTCGCCGGTGCCGTATTTTTCTTCGAAGTAGTTCCAGGGGTCTTCTGTCATGTGTCGGAGTGAGAGGTTGATCTTCTTCTCCTCCGGGTCCATGCGAATGACTTTCACGTTGATTTCCTCGCCCTTGTGGACATAGTCCTTCGGACGGGTAACGTGGCCCCAGCTCATATCGTTGATATGCAGCAGTCCGTCGAAACCACCGAGGTCGATGAACGCACCGAATGAGGTGAAGGACTTCACGGTGCCTGTGACGATGTCTCCAACCTGGGTGTTTTCGAAGAAGTCATTCCGTCGCCGTTCGACCTCTTCCTCCAGCCATGCGCGACGTGAGAGTACGATGTTCACCCGATTCTCACTGTAGAGTCGCTCTATATAGAACTTGGAGGTGAGATCGACGTACTGCTCCGGATCCTCGATCCGGCGGAGGTCCATTTTCGAGATGGGGTTGAAACCGCGCACGCCCTGATGCAGACGCACCTCGAATCCACCTTTGACACTTCGGACCACGCGCCCCTCGACGGCCTCACGATTATGGAAGGCTTCCTTTAACTGGCCCCAGAACAACTTCTCGTCAGCCTTACGCTTGGAAACGGCTACGCCTCCGCGCGAGGTGTCCTTGTTGAGAAGCACGACCTGAACGGTGTCGCCGATCTCCGGGAGCTCATCGAACTCCTCGGTGGAAATGCGACCCTCCGACTTATAGCCGATGTCTACAAATACTTGCTCTGAACCGACCTGTACAACGGTACCCTCTACGATCTGGCCCACTTCGAGTTGATCAAGCGGTTTGAGAAACTCCTCCTGGAGCTCCTCCTGGAGAAGCGACTTCATAGTCTCGCTCTGTTGTGGGTCTTTATCACTCATGATTACCCTGCAACTCCTGAATATATTGCTGTCTCTGGATAGTGCCTAGTACTGTCTCACAAACCTCATCGATGGTCAAGCCCGATGTATCCACGTAGACGGCGTCGGCAGCGCGGCGCAACGCGCCGGTTCGCTTTTCTCGGTCACGCGCATCGCGTGCCTCTATGCTTGCCCGGATTTCTTCCAGGGATTCATTGGTCAGGCCCTGCTCGAAGCGGCGGCGGGCACGGGTCTCCACACTCGCATCGAGATAGACCTTTACTTCGGCGTCGGGGAAGACGACGGTGGTGATATCCCGTCCCTCAACCACGACATTGCGCTCTGCTGAGAGCTCCCGCAGTCGATCGTTCACACAGTCTCGAACCTCGGACACTGAGGAATGGCGCGAGACCCATGCGTTTACCGTGTGACTGTAGAGCACCCGCTCCGCCGGCACCCCCTCGACGCGTACGTCGCCGGCATCGACATAGACATCCATCTCGCGGGCAGCTTGAATGATCTGGTCGGTGTCGTCCGGGTCATCGGCGCTGTCCAGAACCTTCCAGCTGATGGCCCGATACAGCGCCCCGGAGTTTACGTAGAGAAATCCGAGAGAATCGGCGACGTACTTCGCGACGGTGCTCTTTCCCGTCCCGGCGGGCCCGTCAATCGCTACGACCACTCTGCCTCCTTCCCCGGGCTCCCCTGCCACGGCCTTCGGCCTGAGAGAAGAACCACGCAACTTCCTGCTCGCTGAGCTCTCGGTAGCCTCCGGAACGCGTCCCCGAGAGGCGTACCGGACCGATCCGGATGCGATGCAGACGCTTGATTTTGAGCTTTCGCGCCATGAACACTTCCCGGATCTCCCGGTTCTTTCCCTCTTCGAGCGTCAGATGGACCTTGCGACCGTTCTTGAAATCAAAGGACTTGAGCGTGTAGACGGTTCCCTCGACGCGGATCCCGTTGCGGTACTCTTCGAGCATCTCGCGCGGTACGGGGTCCTTCGTTTCCACGATGTACTCCTTCTCCACGCCTGAGGAGGGATGCATGACCGCGTCCGCGAACTCACCGTCGTTTGTCAGAAACACCAGTCCCGTCGACATGAAATCCAGCCGCCCGACGGTGAAAAGCCGCACGGGAACATCACTCTTGACCAGATCCACCGCGAGGGGCCGCCCCTCGGGGTCATGGTTCGAGCAGAGCACCTTGGCCGGCTTGTTCAGCGCCAGATAGTACTTCTGCCGGGTGATATGGACCTCGCGGCCGTCGAAGTACACGCGGTCCTCCGGCCCCACCTGGGTCCCCTGCTCGGTTATCACCGTGTCGTTCACCCGCACGCGCCCCTGGGCGATGAGCGCCTCGCTCTTTCGCCGCGAGGCGATGCCGCTTCGGGCAAGGAAGACGTGCAGGCGCATTGGCCAGTCGTACGATCGTTTGCCGCCGGCGGGTTTAGCCATCGAGTCTGAACCTGTCCTCTTCAACCTCGTCGAGCCGCGGAAGCTCCGCAATGCTCTGGAGGTGAAATTGTTTGAGAAACTCGCGCGTCGTCCCGTACTGCACGGGTTTGCCGGGCGTGTCCTTGCGTCCCGTTTCCTTGATGAGGCCGCGCTGGAGAAGCAGCCGGATCATATTGTCGGCTGATACGCCCCGGAGGTTCTCGATCTCCCCACGGGTGATCGGCTGCGCGTACGCCACGATTGACAACGTCTCGAGTGCCGCCTTCGAGAGCCGCGCGTCGCGACGCTTGCCGTAGTGGTCCTTCAGATGCTCCCATAATGCGCGCTTGGGTGCAAGCCCCACCCCGTCCTCGAGCCGCGTGAGCTCGATCCCCCGATGTTCGCTCTCGTAGTCCTCTTCGAGGGCGGCAAGAACACGGCGGACCACCTCACGGGAGAGGCCGCTCACCGTCGAGAGACGGCGCTCGTCTACCGGTTCCGACTCGAGGTAGAGAATAGCTTCGATCAGTGCCTTTTCCTGCGTCAATTCCATGAGCGAATACGAATATCTCCGAACATGCGATTCTGCAGCAGCCGGATCCTGCGGGACTTCACCGCCTCGAGCACGGCAAGAAACGCGCACACGACGTCCATGATCGATTCCCGCTGCTGAATGAGGTCGGTAAACAGGAACTCACCCTTGCTTTCGAGGAATTCCTCGATGAGGCTGAGCTTCTCGTTTACCGACACCTCTTCGTAGAGGTCGAACACCCGTTCATCTGAGAGCCCCTCCATGATGGTCGAGAAGGACTTCAGCAGATCCCAGACGTCGATGCTCACCCACAGGTCGTCGTCCTCGGAAAACGGAAGAACCGGCTGCTTCTTTTTGCGCTCGATGACCCACTCCGATTCCTGCTGCTTCTCATCCATCAGATGAGAGAGCTTCTTGAAGCGCTGGTACTCGATGAGTTTTTCCACCAGCTCCTGTCGCGGGTCGTCTTCATCATCCTCGAGCGCCTCGCCGGGTAACAGCATCCTCGACTTGATGTACAGCAACGTGGCTGCCATGAGGTAGAAGTCGGTGATGTTATCGAGGTCGACACTCGCCACCCACTCGAGGTACTCGAGGTACTGCCGCGTGATCTCGGCAATGGGGATGTCGTGAATATCGATCTCGGAGCGCTTAATAAGGAAGAGCAGAAGGTCGAGCGGTCCTTCGAACTGGTTAACTCGAAAGCGCTGTCCCTGCTCCTGCTGTTGTTCCGGCATCCGCGATCAGGTTTGTCCTCCACCGCGAGTATACGGCTGCTCGGTGGCGAGGTAAATACCCTGTGCCGGGAGCCTGTCGAGAAACGAGCGATAGCGCACGCCGGTCCGCGGGTCGGTGATGTCGGGGGCGAGGTCGAGAAGCGGCCGCAGCGCGAAGGCCCGCGCGGTGAGACCGGGATGAGGGAGTGTCAGCCGCTCATCATCCTGTACCCGATCTCCGTAGAGGAGCACGTCGATATCGAGCGTCCGCGGACCCTTGGGAATCTCCTCACTGCGGTCGCGGCCGGCCTCGGCCTCTATGCGCTGTGCGGTGTCGAGAAGCTCGGGCGGAGAAAGCGCGCAGCGTCCGGTCACACAGGCGTTGAGGAAGGCCGGCTGGTTCTCGTACTCGAGCGGCTCGGTTTCGTATACGGGTGACACCCGAAAATCCGCGAGGAGACTGTCGAGGCGCGAGAATGCAAACTCGAGATTGGCGAGACGATTTCCGACGTTACTTCCGATTCCGAGATATACGCGTGGGAGCTCCGGCATGCTCAGAAGAGCTCGTCCTCGCCCGACTCCCCGCCGGAATCCGAGGCGCCGCTCGCCGGCGACGGCGCCGCAGCCTCGGCCTCCGCCCTCGGTTTCGGCTTGCTGCCGCCGTTGCGTTTGGCATCCGAGTTACCACCCGAGGCGGCTGAACCCGTTTTGGTATCGGCGGCTTTGCTGTCGGTGGCCCCGGTGGCGGCGCCGGTGGCGTATCGCTCGGGGAATATAGCCCTGCGGGCCCTGTCTTCGATGTCGGCGGCAATCTCGGGGTTCTTCTCGAGGAAGTCCTTGACGTTCTCCCGCCCCTGGCCGATGCGCTCCTCTCCATAGGAGTACCAGCTACCGCTCTTGGAGATGACGTCGTATTTCAGGCCGGCGTCGAGGAGACTGCCGGTGGCGGAGATGCCCTTTCCGAACATGATTTCCACCTCGGCTTTGCGAAACGGCGGTGCCACCTTGTTCTTCACGATCTTTACGCGAACACGGTTTCCGATGGCGTCGTCTGTTCCCTTGGTTATTGTCTCGATACGCCGGACCTCCACGCGAACGGACGAATAGAACTTGAGCGCCTTCCCGCCCGTGGTGGTCTCCGGATTGCCGAACATCACGCCGATCTTCATGCGGATCTGGTTGATGAAGACGAGGCACGTGCCGGATTTCGAGATGGTTCCGGTGAGCTTGCGCAGCGCCTGGCTCATGAGGCGCGCCTGAAGCCCGACGTGGGAATCGCCCATGTCGCCCTCTATTTCCGCCTGGGGCGTGAGCGCCGCAACCGAGTCCACGACGATGATGTCCACCGAGCCCGAGCGAACGAGGGTTTCGGCGATCTCGAGCGCCTGCTCGCCGGTGTCGGGCTGAGAGACCCAGAGTTCGTCCACGTTCACCCCGAGGGCGCGAGCATAGGTGGGGTCGAGTGCGTGCTCGGCATCAATGAATGCGGCGATGCCGCCGAGCTTCTGCGCCTCGGCGATCGCGTGCAGCGCGAGGGTGGTCTTTCCCGAGGACTCCGGCCCGAAGACCTCCACGACGCGTCCCTTCGGATACCCGCCGAGACCGAGTGCTTCGTCGATCATGATAGAGCCGCTGGGAATGACCTTGATCCCGCTCGTGTCGGTTCCTTCGCCCATCTTCATGAGCGAGCCCTTGCCGAACTGCTTCTCGATCTGCAGCCGGGCCGCCTCTATCGCCCGCTCTTTCTCATCGGTCTTTTCGAGATCACGTGTCTCGGTGTCTTTCTTTGCCATACTAATCCTCTCCCGTAGCAGGGGTTCGAGCTCTCACAGGGTGCTACGGGCAAAACGGGCGTGGTGCTTCACGGTTCCGGCGAAAATATTAACCTCCACCCGGCAGTCGGTCAATATGAGCGCCGATACTGTAGGTGTATGCCCACCCGAGCGCGCAGGACCGTGCCGCACCACCTCTTCATCGCCCTCCTCCTCGTCACCGGAGTTCAGGCCGCAACCGCACCGACGCCCGCCACCGCACAAACCGGGAACTGGGCGGACGTCGTCGAGGCGAGCGGCCCGGAGGAGGACGACTTCATCTCCGAGCTTCTGGCCACCCTGCCCCTCACCGACGCCCTCACGGTTGCCCGTTCCCTGCCGCGCCGCGAGGCCGCCGACATCGCTGCACCGCTCCGCGCCCTTCACCGGGGGCCCGATGCCGGCACACACCGGGCGGAGCTCCTCACCCGCGTCGCTCTCGACGCCCTGTCCGCCCTCCCGGCGGACCGCCGAGGTCCTGCGCTCGAAGCGAACGCGGGGCTGTTGCGGCACTTCCTTCTCGAGAGCCGGCGCCTCGAGTCGGCGATGCTTCGGGCCGCGGTTTGGCGAGCGGCGGCGGCCTCCACCGAGCAGGCACGGCAGGACATACTGCCCGCTGCGCGCACCGCGGCAGCCGCCCTCCACGCCCGTTTTGCCGCCTCGGCCGACGAGCGGGTCGGCGACCGGGTCGGCCACGGTGAGCCGGGGCAGACGGAGGATGCGGAGCGTGCCGCGGAGGCCCTCGCGTTCTTCTCCTACGCGGCGGTGACCCCCGACGGCACGCTCGTGGCCCTCGTAGATGCCATACGCGAGGAGTCCCGCGATGCGACCCTGGTCGAGCGGGCGCACTCGGTTCTCGAGAGTCGGTAAAACAGCGTGCGTGGGGCGTCGCTGATTGGAGCGACCTCGCTAATTTGAACGATCAAAACGCCTTCTCCGAGTCGATGAGAATGGTCACCGGGCCGTCGTTCGTGTAGCGCACCTGCATGTGCGCCTGAAACACGCCGGTTGCCACCTCGAGCCCCATCGTTCGAAGCTCCTCGACGAAGCGCTCGTATACGGGTGTCGCAACCTCGGGCGGGGCTGCGCGATTGTAGGATGGTCGTCTGCCCTTTCTCGTATCGCCGTAGAGGGTGAACTGCGAGACTACGCAGGCGGCACCACCTGTGTCGAGGAGGGAGCGGTTCATCACGCCCTCCTCGTCCTCGAAAATACGAAGATTGGCGACCTTTGCGGCCACCTGGGTTATCTCCTTCGAACCGTCGTCGGGATTGATGCCGAGATAGATCAGGGCACCCCGGCTGATGGCTCCGACCACCTCGCCTTCGACTTCTATGCTGCAGTCCGTCACACGCTGTACCACAGCTCTCATACCCGTCTGCTCCTCTCGCGCCGCCTCGCCGCGGGCTAATCGCGCGCCGGTTGTATCCGCCGAACGGCCACACCCCGCAGGCCGGTCAGCTCGGAATCCGCGATGACCTCGGCGATCACCTCCACCGACATGGCGGACTCGATGCGTGCGGCAAAGTTCAGTCGCACGGGGACCACGCCCTCGAGTACCTGCTGGTTCTCGTAGCCGACGAGAAGATCGAAGGAGATCGCCTCGTCACCGATGTTCACATTGGCGGCGCGACCGCGCCACCGCACGTAGCATCCCTCGTAGAGCCAGGGTTCCTCCGAGACCTCCCGATAGGAGAAATTCTCGCCGAAATCGGTGAAGTCGGGCTCGCGGAGGTAATCGGTGAGGAGCAGCGCACGCTCCTTGAGATCCGCCGAGGCGTTCGAGTGCAGCAGACGGTTTATGGAGCGCCGCGCAAGATTGTCCTCACCGCCGTGGAAGTAGTCCCGGATGCGGTCGAAGAGCTGCTGCACCTCCCCTTCGGTGAGGATGTAGCGGAAGTCGCCGGTGTACTGAATGAGCTGCTCACCCTCGGTGTCGACGTCCAGCACTTCGGCGCCCTGCCGTTCCTCGGCGGGGGGCCGGTCGAAGAGATCACTCCAGGGCACGAAGAGGAAGCCGACTGCGAGAACGGCGAGGAGAACGCCGGCGCCTGCCCACAGGGCCGCTTTGTGCAGGGGAAAGGGCTTTGCCGGAAGGATCCGGTTGATACGGCCCTCACGAAAATACTCCTGTACGTCGGCCTGTGTTTCCGCCTCCCGCAACGCCGCGAGTCCGCGCCTGGCCTGGGAATTGCGGGGGTCGACGTCCAGAACGTCCAGCCAGAGCCGGAGGGCATCCTGTGTCTCGTTTCGTCGCAGATGCACCGCGGCGAGGGCCAGAAGGGAATCGGTATCATCCGGAGTGAGCTGAGCGCTCCTGCTGAGGTACGAGTAGGCGCCGCCGAGATCGCCCATCTGCAGACACGACATCCCGAGGAGATAGTAGAAGCGGGGATGCTCCCGATACATGAACACCTGCGGCTCGAGCAGATGAATGACATCGGAGTAGCGGCCGGAGGCAAAGAGGCGTTCCGCCTTCTTGAGTCCCTGAGTCTTCATTCGGCGTGTGGCTACCGCGTATCGTACGCTTCCCGGCGGTCTTCGAGCTGCCGCAGGATTTCCTCGACCACTTCCACGTCCTCCGCATCGGCCTCCGTGTCTTCAGAAAGAAGCGTGTCTATCTCATCGAGGAGATCGTTGACAGATACCAGTTCCTCCCGGGCAGTCCGGGCATCGAGCTCCGGCGCGGGTTCATCGCCGGCGCGATCGAGGAGCTCCGCGCTCTCGGTTCGGGCCGCGGAGTAGTCCGCGTAGCCGGCGGGATCGAGGTTTCCGACAAGCGTCGTTATTCGTCGTGACCCGCCCGGCGCAAGCTCTTCGGCGCCGTAATACACCGCGGCCGCCGAGTCGTCGATGGAGTATGGGAGCAGGCTGAAGGTCCGGTCGGTATTGACCGTATAGTCGTAGGTTGTTTCCGACAGTCGCTTCCAGTTCGCAAAGACCACACGTTCGGGTCTCGTGATGCCCTCCCCCGCGATCAGTTGCTGAAAGCCCACACCCTCGCGCTCGGGATCCGGCGTTGCCCACCACGAGCGGGCCGAAGAGGGGGTTATTTCAGTCTCCGAGCGCAGGCGCTCCCCGTCGGCAAGCAGGAAATGCGCCTGCCGCGACTCAGAGAGATGTGTATCAAAGAGGTAGCGTGCCTCCACCTCGCGCGGAACCTCGGAGACGTTCTCGATGAGGAGCTCCACCATCACCCCATTTGCCAGACGCGCTGAAGTGGATGTAACGAAAGAGAACCGCTGTGTGATCCGCAGCACGCTGGATTCCCACACGAACGCCGCACGGCCGCCCGCCTCACGCTCCACGCGCAGGTCGAAGCGCGGCGAGCTGCCGAGCCTGTATACGTCGTTTCCGTCCCGAATACGGATTTCCGATGTTCGCGGGTCGGTGTCGTCGATGAGCGGGATGTAGCGGTCCCGCTGGAGGTCGGCCCGATAATCGAGGGAGAAGCGACCGCTCTGCTCGTGCAGTACGAGCCTGATGCGCCCCTCGGTGAGCTCGACCGCGGAAGCCTGCCACGCGGCGACGCTCGCCAGAATAAGCAACAGAAGTACTCGCCGCATCACATTCCTCCCGCCTCGGTATCGCCGAGCCGGTTCAGGTAGAATTCCTTGAGCTCCAGGGCCCGGGCTTTTGCCTCGAGAAGCTCCCGCTCAGCAGTGGTCGTCGGAGCCTCCTCCGGTGTCGTTCGGCTTGCCAGTCGCTGTCTGAGATCCCGGACTTCCCGATCACGCTCGGCGAGCTCGGCCTCGAGTTCCGAGACTCTCTCGCTGAGACGATCCAGCTCTGCACGGAAGTCGCCGCTGGAAAGACGCCGGAGGCGCTCACGATACTCGCTCAAGGCCTCCTCATAGGTGCGCTCGCGCTGCTCGAACTCGTCGATAGCGTTCAGGTACTCCTGATGACTCCAGCGAAGAAGCTTCAACAGCGATTGTTCGCGTCGATTGAGGTCGATAACCGAAAGGCGGTACTCGGCGGCCTCCGCGCGAAAGCTCTCGGGGTACTCCTCGGTGACGGTACGGAAGACCTCCGCCGAGCGATCGAACTGACCGAGCGAATACAGCGCCTCACCGATCCAGTAGTAGGCGTTCGGCAGAAAACGGGAATCCGGATGTCGCGTGATGAAGTCCTCGAGGGCTCGGATAGCTTCCTGGTAGTCCTCCTGCAGATACAGAAGTCGTCCCCGTTGATACCGTGCCTCGGCCGCGAAGCGGTGGTCCGGGTAGTTCTGCAGAAAAAACTCGAGATTCTCCGCCGCCTCCTCGAGGCGTCCGGCGGCCAGTGCGGAGCGTCCGATCCAGAAATACGCGTCCCCCCGGTAGGCGTCTGCCTCCGCAGATGAGAGAAGCTCCCTGAAGGTGACCATCGCCTGCTCATAGCTGCCGTTTCGAAAATCCTCCAGCCCCTCTTCCAGAATGCGTCGGGCAGGATCCCCCTCCTGAGCAAACGTTGACATCGTTACGAGCAGTAGCACGACGGCAAGCGTCGCACGAGTAGTCGTCATCATGAAAAGCCGGTCTCCTATTACTGTGTCGACCTGGTGACCCGAGGACCTGATACCGCAATCATAAATCATGACTCCGTCTATGGCAAACCCGCGGTCGTTGACTAGCTGGGGCCGAATGCTGTATTAATATAGATGAAACAGAGATTTAAGGGGACTATGTCTCACGACCAGCAGGGCGCACACGGAGAGCCTGTCGAGAGTCTCCTGAGGGCGGCTTACGAGCATACGAAAAACAGAGAACTTCATGACGCCGGAAGGAAGCTTGAAGAGGCGCTGTCGGTAGACTTCGACAATACCGAGGTCGTGACCGCGCTGAAGTACGTCAACTTCTGGAAAGATCGTGATGCCTCCTCGCGGGAGGCTTCAAGTGGATTCGAGCGGGGCGAGTACCTCCTCGGTCAATGGAGACTGTTCAACGCATTCGTTCGTCGTGTCGGGGAAATATCGGAACGGTTTCTCTACGCAATTCGACAATACGCATTCGGCGAAGCGCTCGAAGAATTCGAGCGTAGCGCTGAAGAATCCGGTGGAAACGATCCGGAACTCCTCCTCCGCAGGGGTCGCTGCTACAAGGGGACCGGCGAGTACGACAAGGCCCTCGAGGTTCTGTCGAAAGCCGCCCGCGCCCGCTCGGATGATCCGCACGTGCTTGCCGAGCTTGCCGATTCCTACGCCCTGGTCAACGAGATCAGCAAGGCAAAGGCCTTTTTTCGAGAGGCCTTCTTCCTCGGTCCCCAGAAAGTAGATATCGGGACGCTCGAGTCGGAAATGATCGGGCGGCTCATAACCAAACTACGGGAGCTCGGATACGAGAGCCCGGCGCTGGAAGAGTGGCTTCCGGTCTACGGAGTACTATACGGGGTGTTTTCCGTCAAACGAGAGTTGAGATCCATCGAGTACGGGAAGCTCAAACAGTCCATCTACGCCCTGGAGCGCGAGTATCACGACAAACCGGACCCCGACAGCATCGTGTGTGCAAAGCTCCTCAACCGGTACTTCTGGTTGATTGACCACTACACGAATACACAGGAAGACCAAAGCAAGATAGATGAAGTGCTGCTGAAGATTCGAAGCACGAACGAGAAGATCTACAGCCACTACGTCAGCTAACACAGGAGAGAGATATGGCGGAAGAGCAAAAAACAGAGCAGCAGACGGAAGAACAGCAAGCACCCGAGCACGAGCTGGTCCAATCGGTTGCCGATCAACTCAATCAGGAAAAATGGACCCGGGCAACGCTCAATAACTATACCGTTAACAACTTCAAAGAGCTGGACGAGCTTCTCGACCGCATCATCAGCGAGGGTCTGGAAGACGAGATACTCGAGCTCTGCGAAGAGCATCTCCACCACACAAAGAACAGCATAATCGCTCTGTATCTCTCCGGCATCATCCGCCTGCGCCATCAGGCAGTAGACGACAGCAACCTCGTGATGCTGATAAACATCTTCACCGACAATCACCGCTGGAACATCGTCGAGTACCTTGCGAACAGGATTCTCGACTTCGGCGAGAATCGCTTTGCGCTGCGAACACTTGCAGAGACCTATAACAGCGAGAACCAGCGCGAGAAGATGTACGACGTGTGGGAGCGTCTCATCCGCGTCGACTACGAGGAGGCGGACATCGTTCGTCATCTCGCCGAGAAGCGCGAGGAAGAGGGCGAACTCGAGGACGCCGTCGATTACTACAAGAAGGCCCTGCACCGCTACATCAACAAAAAGAACTTCAACAACATCAAGGAAATCTGGCATCGGCTCATTCAGTATGCGCCGGAGGACAGCGAGTTCTTCGATCACGCCGAGGGAAAGATCGCCAAGATAGTCTCAGAGGACCGCGCCGTGCAGCTTCTCGAGGACCTCTACCCCCACTACAAGAAAGAGGGGAACTGGGACCGCGCCATCGACATCCTGAAGCGCGTGCTGAGCTATGATCCCAAGAACCCCTGGGCACGCAAGGAGATCGTCGAGTGCTACAAACAGAAGTACTCCGATCACAGCCATCTCGATGAGTACATCCGTATCTCGAACCTCAATCAGAGCTGGAGAAACGTCCACGACGCCATTGCGGATTTCGAGAAGCACATCTCGTTCGACTCGGGAAACTTCGTCTTTCACCGCAGCTGGGGCGTCGGCATCATCCGTAAGATCGACGATGACTCGGTGGTGGTTGATTTCGCCAAAAAGCGCGGTCACAAGATGTCCCTGAAGATGGCGGTGAGCGCCCTCGATATTCTGCCGCGGGACCATATCTGGGTACTTCGAAGCATTGCTGACAAGCAGAAGCTCCATGACAAGGTCAAGAACGATCCCAAGTGGGCCCTCAGAACGGTCATCAAGAGCCTCGGCAACGCCGCCGACATGAAGAAGATAAAAGCCGAGCTCGTCCCCTACGTGCTCACGCAGCGCGAGTGGTCGTCGTGGAGTACCAAGGCGCGACAGATCCTCAAGACAAACAGGGAGTTCGGGAATCTCACCGACAAGCCCGATTACTTCATGGTGCGCGAGCAGCCCATCACCTTTGCCGAGAAGATGTACAACAAGTTCCGCGCCGAGAAGGACTTCTTCGGTCGCGTGAAGGTGCTCGATGAGTTTCTCGAGCAGTCTGCCGAAGAGGAGCGCGAGTCGACGGAATCCGACCTCTTTCGGGAGATGTTCGAGTATTTCGCGGGTTTCCTGCGATCTCAGGCCGTGGTCAACGAGCAGGTGATTGCGAGCTATCTCGTGGTCAAGCGCATAACCGATCGCTTTCCCTTTCTGAACCCCGGCGTGGAGCTGGAGTTCGCACACCTCTTCGAGCAGATCGGAAACGTCGAAGAGGTGTTCTCGCGCATCGATAACAGCGCGCTCAAGAGCGAGTTTCTCGAACAGATCAAGCAGCACGTAGACAATTGGCCGGATTATTACGTGCGACTGTTTCCCTATCACCTCTCGCGCGACATCATCTTCGACCTCGAAACTCGCGGTCACGCCGATCGCCTGAAGGAGATGTTCTTCAACATCTTCAACAATTACCGCGACATGCGCGAGCCCTTCGTATGGATGGTTCGCCACTGCGCCGCCGATGAGTGGTTCCAGTCACTGCCGGTCGAATATGAGAAGCTGCTCATCGCGATGGTCCATCTCCTCGATATTACCGCCCGGGAGATCGACAACCGACGCGACGTAAGCTTCAATCGCAAGCTCCATCGGCAGATCCACAACTATCTGTTCAAGTCCGGCAACCTCGCCGACTACATCAGCCGCGCCGACGAGGACAGCGTGAATCGGCTCTTCAGCCTGGTAAGCGATGTCAAGGACCTCGACCCGTCTCTGGTGATCGAGATCAAGCAGCGTGTCCTCGACCGCTTCCCGGATTTCAAGTTCCACGGCGAGGCGGAGGCAGAGATCGTCAGCCGGGGCCTCATCGTTACGCCGTCCAGCTACGAGGCGAAACAGAAGCAGCTCAAGCACATCCACGAGGTCGAGGTGCCGGAGAACTCCCAGGAGATTGCCGAGGCACGGGAGCACGGAGACCTGAAGGAAAACGCCGAGTACAAGGCCGCCAAGGAGCGGCAGGATATGCTCAACACTACGGCAGCGAGACTGTCGGAAGAGATAGAGCGGGCACAGATTGTCCGGCCGAAAGACGTGGACGATTCCGCCATCACCTTCGGCACGAAGGTGACGCTCTACAACAAGGATTCCGGCGAGCAGGAGGAGTACACGGTGCTCGGCCCGTGGGAGTCTAACCCCGAGGAGTCGGTCATTTCCTACCTCTCTCCGCTCGGCAGCAAGCTCTACAACCACAAAGAGGGTGAAGAACTCGAGCTGACGATTAACGATCGCCAGTACAACTATCGCGTGGAGAACATCGAGGTCGCGCCGTTCACCTAGGCGATCATCTGAGGCTCTCGTTGATTCGTTCCACCGCGGCATTCACGTCCGCGGTGGAGCTTCGCATTCGCCGCTCGAAACGCCGAAAACGCCGCCGGTCGATGTCGCTATCCTCGGCGGGCTCCACGCTCATCGCGGAAATCGTGCCGGCCCACTCCTCGAGCTCGGCGCGGAGATCTTCCAGCATCGCACGATTCGGATTCGCCCCGTCCTCCTCGACTGCATCGGCCAC
>CAYOFA010000049.1:16987-18790 GCA_964402885.1 uncultured Spirochaetaceae bacterium | reverse complement strand
GACGGCACGTAGGCATCAGGTGATCAGAACACGTTGACCGAAAAGTACTTGTCCGGATTCTGCTCGATGTCCGCGATGAGCGCGTCGAGTCGCGTGAGGGCGAGGTCCGCCTTGCGATAGAGGCTCTCATCGGTCAGAAGCCGCCCTACGCTGCCCTCCCCTTCCTCGATGCGGGTGATGAGCTCGTCGACCGCTCGCGTGGTCGACTGCGCCTCGGCGATGAGCTCCGGGAGCGCCGACACGGCCTCCCCGGCCTCGCCCCGGTTTTCGTCGAGGAACACCTCGAGCTCCTCGGAGCTGCTCCGGAGGTTCTCGAGCGTGGCAAGAAGCTCCTCCTGCACGGCGCTGCCGGACAGCTCCTCGAGGTTCGAGAGAACATCGTCCAGTCGGGACGTATCGGGGATCCCCTCGCGCGCCATTTCCATGATGCCGCCCTCTACCTCCCCGTCGACGACGGCGCCGGAGTGCAGATTCTGCCCGGAGGAGCCGGGTATAACGTGAATGGCATTGCCGCCGAGAAGACCGCTCGAGCGAACGACGAACCGCGAATCCTCGGGTACCGTATCCAGCTCAGAGAGCTTCACCTCCACCCGCACGTGCTCCTCTGCGATATCGGTGGAGGACACACTTCCCGCCCGCACGCCGCGGTAGTAGACCTCCGTTCCCGGTTGTATGCCCCGGGCAGACTCGAGCCGGACACTTACTCGCATACCGGTCTCGAAGAAGCCGGGGCGGCCGATGAGCAGCACGCCGAGGATGACAATGAGAGTGGCTGTGGTCATCGTAAGCCCGATCCAGACATCGGTTGATCGTCGCTTCATCTCGTCCCCGTCTCCTCCCGCACATCTCTTCCCCGGATGAACCGGGCAAGCGTCGGCTCCTCGGTGTTCCACAACTCGTCCGCCGGCACCTCTGCCGCCACGGTGCCGCCGCTTATCATTACCACGCGGTCCGCGAACTCCGGAACGTGTCGCACGTCGTGGGTCACGACGAGCGCGGTCACGCCGAGATCCTCATTGAGGTTCTTGATGAGCCGGTTCGTCCTGCCCGCAAGCACCGGATCCAGTCCCGTGGTCGGCTCATCGTAGATGATGTAGCGTGGCTGCGTGGCAATAGCCCGAGCCATCGCCGCCCGCTTGTTCATCCCTCCGCTGAGCTCACGGGGGTATTTGTCCGCCGCGTCTGCGAGGTCGACCAGCTCGAGGCTCTCCATGGCCCGTCGAGAGCGCTCCGCCGGATCGAGCGCGTACCTTATGCGAAGGACCAGATCGATATTCTCCCGGACAGTCATCGAGTCCCACAGCGCGCCACGTTGAAACACAATGGCCATCAGTGGCCGAACGCGCTCGTTGTACTCCCGCTCGGTAAAGTCGGTGGTATCGAGGTCGCTGATGAGAATCCGCCCGGAGGTTGCCGGAATCAACCCCATTATGGTTTTCATAAGCACCGACTTCCCGCAGCCGCTCTCGCCGACTACCGCACAGGTCTCGCCCTCAGAAACCTGCATCGTCACACCGCGCAGTATGTGCGCGCCGGCGAGCTCCACGTGCAGATCCTCAACCGCTACCATACGAAATACAACGCCGCCGAAATGACGTAGTCAACGACGATGACTCCTACCGAGGACCAGACCACCGCCTCGGTGGTGCTGTTTCCCACCCCGCGGGCGCCCTGCGCCGTTCGCATCCCAAAGAACGATCCGATGAGACTGATGATGGCTCCCATCAGCACGGCCTTTATGAGCGAAGTCCACACATCGGTAATCACGAAGGCATTCTGCATGCCCTGAATGAACCCCGGCCA
>CAYOFA010000049.1:10220-16887 GCA_964402885.1 uncultured Spirochaetaceae bacterium | reverse complement strand
GGTCGGCATGACATCGACAGTTACACCAGCGACACGCCATCGAATGATTGGAGCAGACGGGTCGGTCACATGCTTGAAACCCCGCCGTCGTAGTCGTTCCTCGAGCTCGTCGTGCTTGGCCCGTGTCTGAACATCCGTTACAAGATCTACGTCCTCGGTGGGACGTATATCTTGAACAGCAGGATCCGAGAGAAGCAATGGCACTGCTGAACCACCCACCAGGACGAACTCGTCGGTCATTTCACCCAGAGCGGCTGCCACGGTTTCGATCATTTCAATAGAAGATGCCACTACGCGGGGACCTCCAGCCCGAGTTCCTGTTTCAGCAGTTGCGCTGCAAGATTCTGCTCGCGCGCCCGCCCGCCGCGGATCGCATCGACAAGGGCCAGCAACCGATACAGCCCTTCATCCGCGAGGGCTGCTTTTGGCACCGACTTGTACAGCGGCGCAAATGACAGACCGGATACCGTCCCTTCCGGATCGGGCCACACTGGAGGAAAGGAGTCTCCGGGAACAGAGATCATTTCACTCAGCGGGCGCGTACCGTGGGCCGTCGGGAGGCCTCGCACTCTCGCACCGAGCTCTGCAGGAAAGACGTATTTCACGCCGTGGATGAGGAACTCCGCAAGGTTGGAGCGGAGGGGCTCACCGTTCACCGAGGAGTACAACCGCGCCTTCTGAGCTCGCTTCACCCCCGCATGAACTTCCGACTGGCTCATGAACAGTGTTTCGGCGAGCGCGCCGTAGGTTCGTTCCTTGCGATCCATGGCTACGAGTTTGAGAAGAATCAAGACATCTTGAGCTTTCGTCATTGGCCTATACGCTATTCGCGAATTGCGAACATGTCAAGACATCCCGCTATGGACACCTGGTCGTCCCAGAACGGGCAGCCGCGTACCTTTAGGCTCAGAACAATTCAGAACCGAATCGTGAAAACCGGATGAGGCTCCCGCTCAAACTTGAACCGCACCGGCCATCGCTATCAGCGCCTACTACCTCCTCCATTCCGGCACCGGCGCACCGGTGGCTTGACATGGGTGCGCTCCACGGTTCAGCATGCGCGGTAAAATCTGAGCGGGGGGATCTGCTGCCCTGAAGCCCATACGGTTTCTGGAACGCCTGGGACACTTCGCCGTGTTCCTCGGCAATACACTACGGGGCGTCTTCCGTCGACCCTTTCGCGCCCGACTCATCATCGAACAGATGGAACACATCGGCGTGCGATCGGTGCCGGTCATCACGATCTCCAGTCTTGCCATCGGCATGATCTTCTCCCTTCAGATCGTCGATCTGCTCGGGATATTCAACGCCGAGGTCATCGCCGGCTCGGCGGTTGCGTGGACGCTTTCCCGCGAACTTGCTCCGGTCATCACCACGTTGATGCTCATTGGGAAGAACGGTTCGGCGATGGCCGCAGAGCTGGGTTCCATGCGCGTTACGGAGCAGATAGACGCCATGGAAACGATGTCGGTTGACCCCGTCCAGTATCTTGTCGTTCCGCGGCTGCTCGCCTCCGTCGTGATGTTTCCGGCGCTGACGGCGCTGGCGAACGTAGTCGGCGTGGCCGGCGCGTATGCCGTTGCCGTCTGGGGGCTCGACGTGGACTCTGCGGCGTATCTCAGTACGATGTTTCGGGATGTCGACCCGAAGGACGTTCTTTCGGGCATTGTCAAAGCCGGGATTATGGGCTTCATCGTCGCGGTGATCTGCACCTACTACGGGTACTACGCCGAGAACGGCGCGAAGGGTGTCGGAGAAAGTTCCACACGGGCAGTTGTGACCTCGTCGATCAGCATACTGGTTGCCGACTACGTGCTGGCTTCTATCATGCTGGCGCTCATATATTGAGGGCGAACGCCAGGGAGACTGCACGAATGGCCCCGATAATAACCATCCGAGACGTAAAAAAGTCGCTTGCCGGCGTCCCCGTGCTGAAGGGAATCTCTCTCAATTTCGAGGAGGGTGCGGTCTCGTCCATCATCGGCCAGAGCGGCAGCGGCAAGAGTGTTCTGGCCAAGCACATGATCGGCATCATGAAGCCCGACGAAGGCGACGTGTTCTTCAAGGGACGCAGCATCGCCGGAGCAGACGAGGGCGAGCTCATAGAAATCCGACGGCACTTCGGGTATTCCTTCCAGGGTGCGGCATTATTCGACTCATTGACTGTGCGGGAAAACATTGCGTTTCCGGTGCGAGAAGTCCTGAAGATCACCGACAGGGCGAGGATCGACGAGCTGGTAAAAGAGCAACTTGAGTGGATCGGTCTGCCGGGAATCGAGGAGAAGCTGCCGGCGGAGCTCTCGGGAGGTATGCGAAAGCGCGTGGGCGTCGCACGGGCCCTTGTTACCAAGCCCGAGGTCCTGCTCTTCGACGAGCCGACGACCGGGCTGGACCCGGTTCTCGGCGAAACCATTAACGATCTCGTCTCACGGGTAAACAGGGAGCTCGGGCTCACCTGCATCCTCATCACGCACGATATACAGGCGACGTTCCGCATCTCGGACAGGATTGCCCTCCTTCATGACGGCGTGATCGCCGCCGCCGGCACACCCCGGAACGTTTCGCGGTCCGCGCATCAGATGGTGCAGAAGTTCATCAGCAACTCGTTCAACTCTCTCGACGTATAGGAGCGGAGGCCCCCGTTATGACGAATCTGGCCAAAATCGGTCTGTTCTTCCTGGTTATCGGAGTGAGTAGCGTCGGCTACATTCTCATGACCGTCGACAACATCGCCGGCGGAGACGGCTATGTCATTACGGTCTTCATGGAAGATGCATCCGGCCTCATCGAGGACTCCGGCGTTGAGATGGCGGGGGTCGATGTCGGCCAGATTCGCTCGATCGAGTTGCAGGACGGACGAGCAAGGCTTACCCTCGAAATCCGCAAGGATGTCGAGATATACCCCGATGCCACGCTGCGAAAGCGGCCGTCCTCCGTGCTCGGAAACAGCGTCCTCTCGATCGACCCCGGCGAGCGCACCGGTGCGCCCGTGGAAGAGGGGTTCACCGTTCGAACCGTCGAGAGCGGTCCCGACCTGAGCGCCGCGCTCGGCTCGGTAGAGGACGTGGGATCTGAGGCCGCGCTTCTGATTCGGGAGCTGCGGACCCAGCTCGCAACCGGCGCCACCTACGAAAACTTCGATGCTATCGTGGAGAACCTTCGGGCCACGAGCGAAACGACGCGCGTGCTTCTCGAGCAGAATCTCCGGCTGCTTACGGGAACACTGGAATCCATCGACGATGTGGTCGCCCAGGTGAACACGCGAAGCAACGATGAGCTCGAGCGCATCTCCCGGATCCTTGCGAGCACAGCGGTCGTCGCCGAGCGTCTCGAGACGATCTTCGTCGAGAACGATGAGCGTATCGCGCGGTCACTCGAGGACGTTCAGGCATCACTCGCCTCTCTTGACCGAACACTTCAGACCGTAGAATCATCGGCGCTCGACGTGAAGGCGGCCACCGACCACGTCTCGCGCGGCGAGGGAACGCTCGGGAAAGTGGTATACGACGACGAGCTCTACGACCGCGTCAACAACATAGCCGACGGCGCGGAGCAGATCGTAAACAGGCTCGCAGGGCTCGGGTTACAGGTGGGCTATGAGGGGGCGTATCTTACCCAGGCGGGCACGGCCCGGAACGACTTTCATCTGCGGCTGCTTCCGCGGTCCGGCACCGAGACGCCGGCACGCCCCCGAAAGTACTACGAGCTCGGCGTGATCGATACGCCCGATGGAGTTACGGAGACGCAGACCACCGAGGTTAATACGACCGAATCCGGCTCCGATCCCGAGTATACCGAAACCACGGAGACAACCACCGACGGGGTTCGGATAACAGCCCTGCTCGCACGCCGGTGGGGACCGGTGACCCTGCGCGGAGGGCTCATCGAAAGCTCAGGCGGCTTCGGGGTGGACATCGCACCCCTCGATCAGCTCGAGGTATCGGCGGAGATGTTCGAGTTCGGTGATGAAGCTCCCAACCTGCGCGCGTATGGGACCGTATATCCCTTCTTCGACCCGGAGGCGGACAATCCGCTTCGGTGGCTGTTCGTCAGCGGGGGTGTCGAGGAAGCCCTTGGAGCGCAGCGGGACTACTTCGTGGGTGGTGGACTTCGCTTCACCGACCAGGATCTTCAGGGGCTGGTCGGTCTCGCGCCGCTCGCGACCGGGCAATAGGGAGCGGCGATCCTTTTGCCACGAATACATCGTGCTTCTATGCCTCCGAGATTACGGTGAGGGCCTCCGAACCACCTCGCACGGCCTCTGCCGGCACGCGACCATCCAGCGTGGCAAACCGGGCTCCCTTGGACACCGACAACCCGAGCAAATAGACGTCGGTCAGCTGACGTGGGGTGAGGTTCGCCATTGAGCGAAATATGTCATCGTCTCTGATCGAGATATCCTCGGAAATGAACTGAGCGTTGGGCAATTCCAGCATGTCGTGCAGGTCGACGGCGGCCTTTTCAGGGCTGCCGGGACCACCAGGATAGCCGGGATGACCGTAAATGCGCAGGAATCCGTTCTCCACAAGAGGACAGAAAAGCAGGCGCTCACCGGCCATTCGATCGAGCCACTCACTCACCGCAGCATTTGCCTCATGCCAGGGGTCTATGCGCGCAATGAGTACGTTGACATCCAGAAGATACGCCACGAGGTTCAAACCCCTTCTTCTTCGCGAAGGCGATTGACAAACTCATTGGAGACGACCGTTCGCTGTCCCTCCGGTCGCTTGAGCACCGGCCAGCCTTTCTCGTCGATATAGGAATGCCGCTCCTGCTCGGCTTGCTGCCGTGACACGGCAGACTGTCGATCCGCTTCGCCGGCAAGCTCGCGCTCAATTCCATGCACTACGAGCTCGCGGATCGTAACACCCGACTGAGCGGCTCGAACCTTCAGACGCCTGTAGAGAGCTTCAGGCAGGTCGATCGTCGTCTTCATAAAACCATATTCCCATATTTCTGTATCGCTGTAAACCGCTGTTTTAAGCGGTCATCCACGCGCGAACCGGAACAACTTCGATTCAAACGGGCCGAGGGGTCCGACGACCAGCTGACCGCGCTCGGGCCGCACGCGCTCGCCCGACCACACTTCCTCGAACACGCCCCAATCGCCGGGAGCTTCGGCATTCCAGATTATGTTGACGGTTTCCGCCTCTGCGTGCATCGCCGAAAGCGGCACATGCACGGTCCTGCCGCGTTTCGGGCCCATATTGAAAACACCGAGATAGCCTGCGGTGTTCAGCAGAATGGCGGGAAGTTCCTGCTCCATCATGTCCCACGGCAAAAGGCGCCCGTCGAAACACTCGCCTGCGATCCGCTGTATGGTCGTTATCTCGGCCAGAGTCTCCGCCGCCAGGCGCTCGAAATCATCGGAGTACAGCAGCAGCCCGCCCGTGAGTGCAAGGGCGTTGATCTGACTGCGGCGCTGAGCAGGCGTGAGTTTCGTTCCGGCGGTCCGAAGCATGAGGGAGTCGGGA
The DNA here is from genome assembly GCA_964402885.1 of uncultured Spirochaetaceae bacterium. GTDB lineage: Bacteria > Spirochaetota > Spirochaetia > DSM-27196 > PWMO01 > JAAAOH01. Next base: position 11,413 of record CAYOFA010000049.1, on the reverse strand, counting down.
TCGTTCAGCCACAGGGCCCGATGCATGGGGCTCCGCAGCACGCTGTTTCGTATGGCGTTTCGAACGCCGACCATGGCGCCGGTACGCAGAACCGCTCCCTTCTTCTCGATCCAGTACCCGCCCGTATCGGGGCCGACGCGCATCGCATCCACGGTACCGATACCCGTGACGAGCGGCATCCCGCAGCCGACGAGGAAGACCTCGTCGCTCGTGGCCGCCTCGGCCTCCTCCCGAATCATCTCCATTCCCCGCCGCAACACCTCGGCGCGGGAGAGCTCCAGATCGTGATGCGTGCCGCCCCGCAGGCATGCAGCGAAGAGAAAATCGCACTTGAGGTAGGGATAGCCCCACTCGCCGACGACGGTGCGAATGACGCGGCGAATGTGCTCCTCGAACCGGGGATTGGTGACGTCGAGCCCGTAGTAGAAGCGCCCCCTCCAGAAGAAATTGAATCCGGCGACGATCCGCCGGCCGTGCTCATCCCGCAGGGCGTACTCCGGATGGGTGCGAAGGAGTTCCGAGCGGCGCGAGGCCACGAAGGGTGCAATCCACAGTCCCGGGCGGAAGCCCGCCTCGCGAATCGTATCAGCCAGGCGCCGCATCTCACCGTCGAAGTCCTGTCGCAGGCGCAACCAGTCGCCCACCGCCGCTTCATACCCGTCATCGATCTGAATGAAGTCGATGCGGGCGCCGTGCTCGTCCCGCGCGCGCCTCGCCGCCTCGATGTTCCGGGTGATGATTTCTGGAGTGATGCGGGTGTAGTAGTAGTACCAGCTGCTCCACCCGTGGACGTTCTCCGCCGGAACGCGTGGCGCCGCGGTGCGTCGCAGCTCCCGAAAGTATCGGTGCTGCAGGCTGTGGGTGGTTCCGCGCGCGATGAGGATGGCCGAAAGCGCCACCGTCCGCCCCGGCGGAATGAGCTTTCTGCCGAAGTCATAGGTCAGCTCGAAGTAGCTCTTCTTCGAGCCGTGGCGGTAGAGATTCAACCTGATATAGAAGAACTGATCGAACGGCGCATCCTGCCCCACGAGGAAGCTCTCTCCGGTGGATCGATCGGTAATGAGCGCATACATCTCCGAGCTGAACACACCGGGAACGTTCGACGGGAGGTTCGCGAGGTTGCTCGAGGCAAGGCTCACGAGCTGAAGCCAGGGACGCAGGGGCTTGTCCCTCGGGAGGTAACTGCGCACCGT
>CAYOFA010000049.1:6598-10120 GCA_964402885.1 uncultured Spirochaetaceae bacterium | reverse complement strand
CGATCCTTCTCGCTCAAAGACTCCCGGCGGAAATCCGTCCTGGCGAGGGTGATCCCCTTGGCGGCGGCCACCGGCCCGCCCGTGGTTACGCGCGCACGCGCCCGCCGGGCCGCCTCGTCGAGCTCTTCGATCTCGAGGTGAACCCGGGCGTCGTTTACCAGGATGCGGCCGTCGCTGCGGGCTGCCGCAGCGAAGAAATCCTCGTGCGGGACCGGCAGGACGAGCTCCGGCCCCCGGGCGTCGGCGGCTCTCGGGGGCACCCGGCCCGCCCCCGCGGAGCCGCCGGCGCCTGCCGCGGTCCCGCCCCCGTCGCCGAGCTCGAGTACCACCACCTCGCCCGCGACAAGCTGCCGGTCCGCCACGCGGCCGAGGCGCCACTTGCTTCCCTGCAGATCGAGCACCACCGGCACTGCCTGACCCATGTCCGTCGAGAACCGTGCGAAGCGCTCGAGCCAACCGCTGAGCTCGTCGACATCGAGGTGGGAGGTGTTCAGGCGAAAGCGTGTCGCGCCGGCCTCCACGAGCGCGCGCCAGGAATCCGGTGAGGCGGTGGCCGGTCCGAGGGTGGCGACGATGTCGTATCCGTGCGTAGAGGGATCGCTCAGCATGAGTGCGAGCCTACCGTGAATGCGACCGCTGTATCTACAACCGTGTCGCCGCCGCATGGTGTTGTCGCCGGATTCTGTTGCCGCGGCGCGCGGGCGGGCGGTATTCTTCCCTCCATGCATCACGAGGTCATCATTGTGGGCGCAGGGCCCATCGGGCTGGAAATCGGGGCGGCGCTGGAGCGAATCGGCCGGGATTACATCATCCTGGAGCGCGGGCAGCTGGCCCAGACCATCGTCGACTGGCCGCCGATGAGCCGTTTCTTCAGCTCGCCCGAGCGCATGGCAATCGCCGGTGTGCCATTCCATACTCTTCATCAGCAACTCGCCCCGAAGGAAGAGTACCTCGCCTATCTCCGTACCGTTGCCGAGATCTTCGACCTGCGCCTGCATCTCTACGAAACGGTGCATCGCGCAGAGCGGCGGCCCGACGGCGGCTTTTCCATCGAGTCTGCGGGCACCTACGCGCCGGACGCCACCCACAGTTACACCTGCGATCATCTCGTGCTTGCAACCGGAGATATGGCGGCACCGAACCGCCTCGGGATTCCCGGCGAGGACCTGCCCCACGTCTCGCACTTCTTCGAGGATCCTCACCGCTACTTCCGCCAGCGCCTGCTCGTGGTTGGCGGGCGAAACTCGGCGGTGGAGGCCGCCATCCGGGCCTGGCGGGCCGGCGCGGAGGTAGTGATGAGCTACCGAAGGGCCGCCTTCGACAGCGAGCGCCTCTACTCCAGGCACCACCTCGAGATAACGCTTCTCGCCGGAAAGGGGCGAATCGAGACCCATCTGCAGACCGTCCCCGCCGCCATCGTGCCGGGAGGAGCAACTCTTGCCGAGGTGGACGAGGAGCTCTGGCCCACCGGCGGCGTCAGGGAGATCGAAGCGGATTTCGTGTTTCTTGCCACCGGCTACAGGGAGGATTACTCCCTGCTGCGCGAGCTCGGCGCCAGCTTCGAGGGCACTCCGGCGCTTCCGGTGCTCGACGAGGAGAGCATGGAGACAAGTGTTCCCGGGCTCTACGTCGCGGGAACGGCGATCGGCCACAAGCGGGACGGGTATACAACATTCGTGGGCACATCACATGATCACGCCCGAAAGATCGTCTCGCGCATCACCGGTAATCTCGCCCCCGATGAGGTCGTCTCGGGCACCGTCCCACGCAGGTACTACCCGTTCACGAGCAAGGATATCCAGCCGGAGTGATCACTTCTCTCCCTCGGGCGACTCAGGACGTTCCACGAGCTCCCCGCCGTTGATCTCCGCACCGCTGAATCGGCGCTTTTCGTCGAAGCGAAAAATGGCGTCGGCACGCCCGAGGGTGCGAGGGCCGGTGATGACCTTGCGGGAGAAGTACCCGCCGTTCTTGTAGTCGGGCACGAGTTCCTGCCGCGGGATGAGGCGGATCTCCACGACCTCGCCCGTCTGCGTGAGACGCACGTAGAAGTACAGCCCTTCATCGCCCTTGTGGCGACCCTGAACAGGTTTATCGGCGTCACCGAAGAGCTTGCGTGCGAAATCGCGAATGAGTCCCATGCTGTTTCCCCCTCTCCTTCCAACGATTGCCCGCCACCGGCGTCATGTCAACACCGGGCGTTGGTGTTTTCTCCCGGTGCTGATCTCTGTTACCCTGTTCGGCATGTCACTACCCGGAGCCTATCGTACAGAGGACGGCGTGATCGTCCCGGCAGTCACTACAGAAGAGATGCGTGAGCTCGACGCGATCGCGACCGGGGAAACCGGTCCGAATCTATTTCAGATGATGGAGAACGCGGGCCGTAACCTGGCCGACGTAGTCATCGATGAACTGCGGGAAAGCGAAGGTGCCCCGTCGGTGGTCGTGCTCGCCGGCACCGGCGGGAACGGCGGCGGCGGGATGTGCGCCGCGCGGCATCTGGCCAACCGCGGTCTCGACGTTACACTCTGTGTCAGTCACCCTGAGCGGCTGCAGGGAGCTCCTGAAACCCAGCGACTCATCTACGGACATACCAGCGGCGCCGTCGTGGACACGGCCCATCTCGCATCCCTGCAGGCCGAGGTCGTCGTCGACGCGTTGATCGGCTACAGCCTCGAGGATGCGCCGAAGGCCGAAGTGCGCGACATGATCAACTGGGCTGTCGATCAACGCACCCGCTTCGGCGCGCGGATCGTTTCCCTCGACATCCCCTCGGGCGTTGACGCCACCACCGGTGAGGCCCCGGGTGTGCACATCTGCGCGGACACTACGCTGACCCTCGCGCTACCCAAGACCGGTCTCCATCCGAGCGGCGAGCTCCCGCCGTCCTGTGCCGGCGATGTCAGGCTCGGGGACATCGGCCTGCCATCCGGGCTCTACGCCCGCTTCGGCAGCCCGCCCCCATTCCGCACCTCCTTCGTGGTCGACCTCGAAGCTCTCGGCGCGGACCGGTCTATGCCGTAACGCAGACCCACAGACGCCGCCCCACGTCTTGACGCCGACGAACGGGCGCGGTAGGTTTACACCATAGGGGTGCCGATCAGGCTGAGATCATACCCGTTGAACCTGAACTGGGTAATGCCAGCGGAGGGAGTTCACGCGATCCATTCCTGCCCAATGAGCTCAGCCTTTTCGAGCCCCTCATATGTGTCCTAATGGGGGTCATTCATGTCTACGCGAACACGAAATGTCTCGGTGCAGGTGCTGCCGCTCACTGATGATGCTCTGCCCGTGGTCGATCGGGCCATACGGGTCATACAGGAGAGCGGTGTGCGCTACGAGGTAGGTCCGCTCGAGACCACCCTCGAAGGTGAGGACCTCGACGAGCTGCTCGAGGTTGCAAAGGCGGCCCACCGGGCGTGCTTCGAGAGTGATGTCGAGAACGTCGTCACTGTGATAAAGATCGCCGACTCGGTTCACGGTACGACCATGGACGGAAAGACGGGCAAATACCGCGGCGGC
>CAYOFA010000049.1:0-6498 GCA_964402885.1 uncultured Spirochaetaceae bacterium | reverse complement strand
CGACTCGGTTCACGGTACGACCATGGACGGAAAGACGGGCAAATACCGCGGCGGCCGCGGGGAGGCAAGTTGAACCTCCGAACCGTCGTGCCCCCGGCGACCGTCATAGTCGGGGCAATCGCCGCCTGGCAGCTCATCGTCGTGGCGAGCGGGCTCCCGCCCTTCATACTCCCCTCTCCGACGCAGGTCGTGCAGGCCGGCGTGGATACCTGGGAAGTACTCGGCCCGGCGATTCTCACGACGCTCTTCGAAACACTTCTCGGCCTCAGTATTGCCGTCGTTCTCGGCGTTGCCTTCGCGGGAGCCATGGACCTGGTTCCGCTGCTGCGGCGGGCCATGTATCCGATACTCGTGGCCTCGCAGACCGTACAGATTCTCGCGGTTGCACCGCTGCTCATCATATGGTTCGGGTTCGGGCTGACACCCAATATCATGGTGGTGGTGCTGTTCACCTTCTTCCCCATGACGGTGTCGACGGTGGACGGACTGACCTCCGCCGATCCCGACTACATCGGCCTGCTTCGCTCCATGCGCGCGACGCGGAGGCAGATCTGGCGGACCGTACGCCTGCCGGCGGCACTGCCGTCCTTCTTCAGCGGGCTCCGCCTCTCGGTGACCTACAGCGTGGTGGCGGCGACTATCGGTGAGTGGGTCGGCGGCTCGGGCGGTCTCGGGCTCTACATGCTGCGCTCCAAGAACGCGCTGCAGACCGATCAGGTCTTCGTTGCCATGCTCATTACGACGCTTCTGAGCATCGGACTCTTTCTTCTGGTATTCGCGATCGAACACCTGGCCCTCCCCTGGTATTACACCGCTCGCAGGCGCGAGCAGTGGGAGGAGCAGGGAATCTATTAGTGCGTACACAACAACTGTGGAGGTAGTTTATGACACGCAAAGCTCTCATACTCGGTTTTCTCGCGCTCCTTCTGGTCGCAACCGGTGCACTCGCATCCGGTGAGATGGAGGAGGAAACGCGCGAAATTACATTCATGCTCGACTGGGTACCCAACGTGAACCACGTCGGTATCTTCGTCGCACAGGAACGCGGGTTCTTCGCCGACGCCGGCCTCGACGTGAGGATCATCCAGCCCGGCGAGGTGCCGGCAACGAGCGCGGTGGCAAGCGGACGTGCGGACTTCGGCGTGGACTTCCAGGAGAACCTGACGCTTCTGCGTGCAGACGACGTTCCTCTGGTCTCGATTGCCACCGTCCTGCAGACCAACACGTCGGGATTCGCCGTGCGCGCCGGAGAAGGCATCGAGTCGCCGGCGGACTTCGAGGGGCTTCGCTACGGCACCTTCCAGTCGCCTTTCGAGAAGCCGACACTCAACAGCCTCGTGCGCTGCGAAGGCGGGGATCCGTCGACCATCGAGTTCGTGCCGGCCGGAACCGACCTCCTCGCTATGCTGCAGCAGGAACAGGCCGACATCGTGTGGATCTACTACGGCACGCAAGGTTTTCAGGCGCAGCGCATCGGTCTCGACATCACCTACTTTCCGCTCAACGAGTACACCGACTGTATTCCCGACTACTACACACCCATCATCATCGCGAACGCGAACACGCTGGAAAACCGGCCCGAGCTCACCCGGGACTTTCTCGAAGCCCTCGCGCGGGGGCATCGATTCACGATGGAGAATCCGAGCGAGGCCGCGACGGCCCTCGCCGAGGCCGTGCCCGAGCTCAACGCCGAGGAGCTTCAGCAAAGCGTGCCCTGGCTCGCGCAGCGTATGAAGATGGACGCGCCGCAGTGGGGCTTCCAGGAGTCCTCCGTGTGGCGCGACTACGCGGAGTGGATGCGCGAGGTCGGCGTCCTCGAGGCGGAGTTCGACCCGACCGCCGCGTTCACCAACGAGTACCTGCCGGGGCTCGGCGAGCGGTGAGCGAGGTGAGCCGAGCCACACCGAGACTCGAGCTCGACTCGGTCTCAATGACCTTTCATGGGGAGACCCGCAGCGTCGAGGCGCTGCGGGACATCTCCATGGACGTACTCCCGCAGGAGTTCGTCACGCTCATTGGTCCGAGCGGCAGCGGGAAGAGCACCCTCTTTAATCTGATCACGGGTCTCCTGCAGCCGCAGGAGGGCCGGATCCTCATTGACGGCAGGGAGGTCGCCGACCGAACGGGTCACGTCGCCTACATGCCCCAGCGAGACCTGCTGCTGCCGTGGCGCTCGGTCCTCGACAACGTCATCCTCCCGCTCGAGATACAGGGCGAGGATCTCGATGAAGCCCGCGCCCGCGCCAGGGAGCTCATGCCGAGATTCGGGCTCGAAGGCTTCGGTGATTACTACCCCCAGGTGCTCTCCGGCGGCATGCGGCAGCGGGCGGCGTTTCTGCGCACGGTTATGAGCGGGCGCGAGACACTACTTCTCGACGAGCCTTTCGGCGCGCTGGACGCCCTGACGCGGCGACAGCTTCAGGACTGGCTCCTCGACCTGCAGCGCAGCCTGCGGCGAACGATCCTCTTCATCACGCACGATGTGGACGAGGCGGTCTACCTCGCCGACCGGGTGGTGGTGCTCAGCGCGCGCCCCGGCCGGGTGGAGAAGACTCTCAGCGTAGAGCTGCCGCGCCCGCGCCATCAGCACATGATCGGCGAGCCCGCGTTCGGCCGGCTCGTCACCGAGCTCCTCGACGCGCTGGGACTGGATTCGACTCACCAGGGCTCCTGATTGCCTCCCGGTGATTCCCGCTTCATGATCGCTGCTTCTTGATCGCCGGCCTGAGTGTTACACTGTGACGCGATGCATGGTGGTGATGTTGCGCTCATCATGGGCGGCACCGTACTGCTCCTGCTCATTGCGGCTGCCGCGCGGGTCGTCACGAACAATACCCGGCTGCCATTGTCGGTCGTCCTCTTCGTGGTGGGCATCGCCATTGCAGCCGCAGCCCCTGCGATCGGGCTCGGACGAGCTGTCGAGCATTTCCAGCTATCGCCCGGCCTCGTGCTCTACGTCTTCCTCCCGAGCCTGGTGTTCGAATCCGCCATCAGCCTCGATGTCCGGGAGCTGCGGCGGAATCTGCTGCCGATCCTGACGCTCGCGGTTCCCGGGTTGCTCATCTCGACGACCGGTATTGCACTGGTCGTTGCTCTCGGCACACCCTTGAGCTTTCGCACGGCGCTTCTGCTCGGTGCGATTCTCAGCGCGACCGATCCCGTCGCCGTCATTTCCATTTTCAAGCGTCTCGGCGCCCCGAGACGACTCCACGTCCTTGTCGAGGGCGAAAGCCTCTTCAATGACGCGACCGCACTGGTTGTCTCTCGCATCCTCGCCACCGTCGTGATCGGCGGTGCGGTTTCGGGCAACGTGGCGCTGGCGGGGTTGGGGCGGTTTCTCTGGGTTTTCCTCGGGGGAGTGGCAAGCGGCGCGGTTCTGGGCTTCGCCACCGGGTACGTCCTGCGCTCGGTCAGATCCGATTCCTTCGTGAGCATCACCCTCACGACCATCCTCGCCTATCTCTCCTTCATCATCGCCGAAGAGGGCCTGGGGGTGAGCGGCGTGATGGCGACGGTGACCGCCGGGCTCACCTTCTCCGGCTGGGGATGGATGCGCGTCTCCCGCGAGGTGCGCGATTACCTGGAGTACTTCTGGCAGTACGTTGCCTTTGTGGCAAACGCCCTCATCTTTCTCCTCGTCGGGTTGCTCGTGGACCCCGCCACCCTGCGCGGGTCTCTCTCCACCATCGTGTGGGCGGTCATCGGGATGCTCGCCTCCCGCATTCTGGTCGCCTACGGCCTCGTGCCCTCGCTGAGGTTCATCTCACGCCAGCATGCCTTCGGCGCCCGGTATCAGACGGTCCTCTTCTGGGGCGGCCTGCGCGGAGCGGTGGCCGTGGCCATCGTGTTGAGCCTGCCGGAGTTCGGCCGAAACGATCTCTTCCTCTCGGTCGTGATCGGGGCGGTCCTGTTCACGCTTCTCGCACAGGGGCTCACGATAGACCCGCTCGTTCGGCTGCTGGGAATAGATCGCCCCACCCTTCCCGACCGCTTCATAGGGCTCGATACACAGCTGCAGGCGCGGCGCAACGCGCTCGCCGCGCTTCCGCGCCTCTCGCACGGCGGGCGCTTCTCGAGCTCTATCCTGAAGAGGGTGCGGGACGGTTACGCCGATTCCCTGCGTCCCCTCGAACACAACCTTCAGAGTGTAAGTGAAGAAGCACGTGGGCGACAGGAGCAGGAGCGCATGCTCTACCTCCGCAGCCTCGGGGAGGAGCGCGGGCGGTACGTCGAGTTGTTCGACGCAGGCCACATTGGCGAGCGCGCCCTCCGGACGCTCGATCTCGAAGTATCCATGCAGATCGACGCGGTACGACACGCGGACGACATCGACACGCTCCATCTCGGCCGCTTTCATCATACACCCGTGATAGAACGCCTGCAGCGATTCATAGAGGGCCGATCCCCCTTCAGGCGACTCGCGGAGCGCCGACGAAGACGCCGTTTCGCCGTCGACTATGAGCTTTCCTGGGCACACTACCAGTCGAGCACTCGCGTGCTCGAGCGCCTCGAGGCTGAAGATGACGTGTTTTCCGAAGCGACGATGCAGTCGGTCAGGGACCGCTATCGGCGCTGGAACGAAACTGCGCGACGCCAGCTGGACACGGCGGCAGAGCAGTTTCCGGAATTCGTCGCCGACGCTCAGGAACGATTCGGATATCGGCTGCTGCTCCTTCACGAGCGACAGTATGTAAGCCAGGCGGTCGAGGCGGGTTCCCTCCCGGACAACGCCGGCGAGGAGTATCTCTCCGAAGTCGACCGGCGCCTCGAGAAGCTGCGGAACCGGGAGATCGCCGAGCTCGGGGTGACGCCGGAACGACTCCTGCGGGGCATTCCGCTTCTGGCGGCTCTTTCGGACGACGCCTTCGGCGAGCTCGCCGCGCAACTGCAGCCGCGAACTTTCCCTGCCGGAGAGGAGATTATCCGCCAGGGCGACTCGGGCAGTAGTCTGTTTCTGATCGCACGCGGCGTCGTGCGGGTATCGCGCGAACAAGAGAGTGGAGCCGTGGAAGAGATCAGCACGCTGCTGCCCGGCGACTTCGTGGGTGAGATGGCGCTTCTCCACGCCGAGCCGCGTACGGCGACCGTCGTGGCTGTGACCCCGGTCCTCGCATACGAGTTGAGACGACGGGATGCCCGCGAGGCCACAGAGCGATATCCCGACCTGCTTGCCGCACTTCGCGCCGAAGATCAGCGGCGGCGCGAGGAGAACCGTCGACAGCACGGATAGGCGGTGGCATACTGAAGGGCATGAAACGCTACAGGGTCGGCATCCTCGGATACGGATTCATCGGCCGGGTTCACGCATGGGCGCATGCGAACCTTCGCTTTCACTACAGCCTCCCCTTCGAGACGGAGATCGTCCGCGTTGCCACCTCGCGGCCCGAAACGGCGAAGCGGGCCGCCGCAGAACTGGGGGCGGAATGGACGGCCGAAAGCACGGATATCACCGAGGCCGACGACATCGACGTGGTGCACATCTGCACTCCCAACAACCTCCATCACGCATCCCTGCTCGAGGCCATCGGCGCAGGGAAGCATATCTACTGCGACAAGCCGCTCGTGGTCTCCGTCGACGAGGCAGCCTCTATCCGCCGTGTGGCTGAGGCGTCCCGCGCGAATACGCAGAACCCGCCGGCGTTCGGTATGACGTTTCACAATCGGTTCTTTCCGGCGACCATGCACGCGCGCCGCCTCGTGGAGCAGGGGTTCCTCGGAACTCCGTTGAGCTACCGGGCGGCGTACCTGCACTCCGGCAGTGCAAGTCCGGACGCGCCGCTCAAATGGAAGTTGAGCGCGCAGGCAGGTGGCGGCGTTGTCCGTGACCTTGCATCCCACGCCCTCGATCTCGTCTCCTGGCTGCTCGGCGAATACACCGAGGTCCGGGCAGTCACCGATATCGCATATCCGGAGCGGCCCGACCCCGACGACCCCACCGTGCGACGAACGGTGGACGCCGAAGACAATGTGCTTCTCATAACCCGGATGCTCCCCCGCGTGGCGCCGGAGTACCGCGCCGAGCCGATTCCGGGCGTCATCGAGGCCTCCAAGGTTGCCACAGGGTCGGAAGACGAGCTGCGGGTCGAAATCCACGGGAGCCTCGGGGCGCTGCGCTTCAATACCATGGACCCTCACCACCTCGAAATATACGACCGCCGCGAGTCGCCCTACCGCGGCTCCGCTCCCGGAGGCTGGACGCGGCTTCAGACAGGCGGACGCTATCCCGAGCCTGCACTCGATTTCCCGAGCCCCAAGAATGCGGTCGGATGGCTTCGGGCGCATCTGGCCTGCGTGGCCTCGTTCATGCAGCACGTCGACGCCGGCACGCAGCCCGAGCCGGGGCTCGAGGACGGTCTGTACATTCAGGAGATAATAGACGCGGTGGACAGGTCCGCCGCATCGGGGGAACCGACGCGTCTGCAGTAGAAACGCTTGCAAAAATCTCCAGTGGTGCTATTATGAGCGACATGGACCAGAACATCGTAACCTTCAGCGCCG
>CAYOFA010000048.1:0-18857 GCA_964402885.1 uncultured Spirochaetaceae bacterium | reverse complement strand
AAAGAGGGCGTGTTCCGGTCCACCGCCTACTTACAGCCTACGAAGCTGAGTGGCGAAGCCGTATATGCCGGGTGGTTTATTTTTGTGAATCAGATGACTATTCTTGAGCGGATGGGATACGAACATGCTCCCCGAGGCGGCGGGACGCGCTCTCTCGTCTTCAGCCGTGTGTCCTTCGTGCTCATCCTTCTCGGCATCACCGTGGTGTTCGCCTTTCTCGTGCGGCGCTTCGTCATGCCCACCCTCCTCGCCGCCATTACGAGCGCGCTCTTCGCGCCACTCTACCGGTGGATGGAGCGACGGCTGCGCACGCCCCAACTTACCGCCACGGCGACCCTCGCCGTCATCCTGCTGGTATTCGTGATACCGCTGGGCGCCTTCGGCTATCTCGCCATCGACAATCTGATTTTTCAGCTCGATCGCCTGAACCGGAACAGTGAAGAAATCGTGGCGTGGGTCGCCGATTCGGCGGAACAGCTCTCATGGCTGCCGGTCATTCGCCGCCTCGAGGTGGAGACGTTCATGGAAAGCGGAGAGCTTCCCCAATCTCTGTCCGGATTCACCTCGCGGCTGGCAAGCGGGGTGAGGGGCTTTGTAAGCGGCGTCGGAAACTTCTTTCTGCTCCTCTTCATCTACCTCTACTGCCTCTACTTCTTCCTCAAAGACGGGGACCGGATGCTCGAGGCGGTATTCGACAAGGTTCCCATGCGGACTTCCGACAAGCGTGATCTCCTCGCGAAGTTCGTCTCGGTGACCCGCGCAACCATCAAGGGGACGTTCGTCATCGGGCTCTTTCAGGGGGCCATCGGGGGGATCGTGATGGCCGCTCTCGGCGTACCGGGCGCGCTGGTGTGGGGCGTGCTGCTCGTCTTTCTCGCGGCGATTCCCAACTTCGGCGCGGTGCTCGTCTGGTTGCCGGTATCGGTGGGTCTTTTCGTCCAGGGAGATGTCGTTCGTGGAATCCTGATGGTGCTTCTCGGCGGCGGGCTCGTCGGAATGGTCGATTATCTGCTCCGCCCCCGGCTCATCGGTGATGATATACGGATCCACGAGATTCTCGTGCTTTTCGGGGTGCTCGGAGGCCTTGTGGTCTTCGGTGTGTTCGGGCTCATCATCGGGCCGATCGTGATGGCCGTTTTCGTGCAGCTCTGGAGCATCTACGCCGAGATGTTCCGGGGTGAGCTCGAGTATACGTCGAACGATACCCAATAATCGACTCGTTTTAGCCGGTTCCGGGCTCGAGAATAACCCGACAGGTGTATGCTGCTGTGAAGCGCCTCCGCCTATACTTTCTTCAGTTCGTGAGGAAAGGAGGAGAGCCATGACCAAGCGTTTTCGTGAGCGAATGAGCAGAAACCTGCGACGGATAGAGCAGGAAATAGTGGACCGGCTGAGCGTCGAGTACGACTCAATGCAGACCATGATGGAATCCACCGCAGGGAAGGATGAGATCGACCTTGCGGAGGAGCACGTCGATCGGGAGACCCTGGAGATGCTCGGCGAGCAGGACCGAAACCGACTCTCGCGTGTCAGTGCCGCACTGCGGCGCATGCACACCCGCGGCTACGGTATATGCCAGGAATGCGGCCGCCCGATCTCGGAGAAGCGCCTCGAGGCGATGCCCGACGCCCTCCTGTGCTTCGAATGTAAGCATGCGCGGGAAGAGGGCGGTAGACGTTGGATCAGAGCGCGCCCATAATGGCGCCTGATGATAGAGCAGCTGCTGTCCGTCTACCGACTCAAGGACGAAATCCGGGCGGGCTGGATGATCCGATCGATCGTCGAGCCGGAGTCGGTGGCGGACCACAGCTGGGGCACTGCCCTGTTGTGCCTCCTCAACGCCGAGGAGGCCGGGGTTGATGCGGATCCGGCGATCCGCATGGCCCTCGTGCACGACATTGCGGAGGCCGAAGTCGGCGATATACCGCGACGCGTGAACGAGAGCGACCAACCGGTGTCCCGTGCGGAAAAGGCCCGGCGCGAGCATGAGGCGATTGCCGGGCTCGGCGGGGGCGCCCTCGACGGCGCCGTGGAGCTGTGGCGGGAGTATGAAGCCGGCGAGACGCCGGTGGCCCGGTTCGTCCGCGATATGAATCTCATTGATATGTGTCTGCAGGCCCTCTACTACGAGCGCGCCGGCCGACGCGGAGTCGCCGCGACGTCGGAGCGCGCGGCCGGCGTCCGCCGACCCACCGACGGCGCCTCCGGCAAGCCCGACGCCGCGGGCACACCCGACGCGGCCTGGGAGGCCCTCGACGAGTTCTTCGCCACCGCCCGCCCCCGCATTGCCACAGCAGTGGGGCACCGCCTCTTCGCCGATATCGAATCCCGGTACCGTGCGCTGCGCGGGGAGGGCTGACCGCATGGCATACCTGCACCTGCTCGGGACCGGCGCCGCGCTGAGCGATCCCCACCGTACGACGACGATGCTTGCCGTAGAAAGCGAGCGCTCGCTCGTTCTCATCGACTGCGGGGGTGATCTCGCGCAGCGCGTCTTCTCGGTCGGAGCGCATCTCGAGCGGCTCTCGGCGTTGCTCATCACCCACTCCCATCCCGATCATGTCTCCGGTTTTCCGCTGTTCATGGAGAAGCTGTGGCTCTTCGGACGAGACGAGCCCCTCCAGGTCTGCGGCATACCCTCTGCCATAGACCAGGCGCGCCGCGGCTTCGAAACCTTCGACACCTCAGGGTGGGCCGGCATGCCCGAGATCCGGTGGCGGGAGGTGCTGCCCGAAGAGGGAGCCGACGTCTGGTCCGACGAGTCCTTCGTCATCACCGCTACGCCCGGCACACACGGCGTGCCCGTGACCGCTCTCAGAATCGAGGACCGGGAGAGCGGCGGTGTGGTGACGTACTCCGCCGACACCGAGCCGAGCGATGCGGTCGTCCGCCTGGCCGCCGGAAGCGATATTCTCGTACATGAGGCCACCGGCCGATTCGCCGGACATTCGGACGCCGAGCAGGCGGCCGAGGTTGCGGCGCGGGCGGGCGTGGGGCGGCTCCTGCTGGTCCACCTGCCGCCGGCTGAGCGACTCGGTCCGGCCGGTATTCTGGTCGCCACCGAGCGTTTCGAGCGCACCCAGGAAGGTGTGGAGGGCGGCAGCTACAGCTTCTGAGCCTCGTCTCCCGGGTCGCCGCCGGCTGACGAAGTGCAGCGATTCGTGGTATCCCGTCTGCCATGCGCTACCGATGTCTCATTCTCGATCACGATGACACAAGCGTCCGCAGCACCGCGGAGATACACTACCCCTCCTACGTCGAGGCCATGCGCCGGCTGCGTCCAACCATGCAGCCCCTCGACATGCACGGGTTTCTCGAGAAGAACTTCGACCCGGGCATCATCGCCTTTCTTACCGGGGAAGTGGGGCTTACTTCAGATGAGCTCAAGCTCGAGTACGAGATATGGCGTAGCTTCACGAGCTCCACCGTCCCGTCGTTCTTTCCCGGCATGGTGGAGCTTCTCGAGGAGTTCCGGGCCCTCGGCGGCCTCGTCGCGGTAGTATCGCACTCCGAAGAAGACATTATCCGCTGGCACTATCGGGAGGCGACCGCCGGCGCGCTCGTGCCGGATTTCATCATGGGCTGGCACGACGAGGAACAGAAGCGGAAGCCGAGCGCATATCCGGTAGAGCGGGTGCTCGAAGAGCTCGCCGTGGGCGCCCATGAGGCGCTGGTCGTCGACGACCTCAAGCCGGGGGTTACCATGGCCCGGGCGGCCGGGGTCGCGGTGGCCGGAGCCGGCTGGGGCCACGACGTGGCGTCGATCGTCGAGCAGATGCGGACACTGTGCGACGTTTATCTCGAGAGCGTTGAGGATCTTCGCGAATATCTTCTGGCGTCCCCTATCGGCTGATCCGTGCCGCGTCGGGCCTTCGTGGCTACTCGGGCGATCACACCGCCTGCGCGGCCGCAGAGGCCGAAGAGGAGAAGCCGAAGAAGGTATGTCGTGCCCTCCATCGCGGTGAAGCCGGCGGCGGTGACGGCCGCCACTACAAGCGGTGACTGCAGGGCCCACAGCGCGATGCAGTGAAACGCTTCCGCGGTGATGATGGCGGCGGCCTGCCTGCCGGACGCGGGGATGGGGAGCCGGTCCCGCGGTTCCGCGCCCAGCATGTCGACGAGACCGAATCCCAGTCTCAGCTGTATGACCGGGAACGCGATCGGGATAAGCCACGAGGCGAGAAACAGAGCGAGCTCGATCGATGATTCCTCCCCGGATCCCGCGGCGGTCGGCCAGAGAGCCACGATGAGCAGCAGCAGCAGGAGCAGATACGCACTCTGCGCGCGTCGGTAGCGCCGGTCGTGCGCGAAGTTCGCCATGCTCATCCTGAAGAGGCTCCGTGCGGTGCGCATGTCCTACCTGCTCCCCCGGATGCCACTCAGCAGCGGGTGCTGCAGTGAGAACATGGCCACCGTGACGGCGCTGCGGCCGTAGGTGCCCGGGATCGAGACCGGCACGAGCGGGTCATCGATGAAGGCGATCAGCACAGGGCCGATACCGGACGCCGCCTCACTGAACCTGCGAAGCATGCGCGCCCGCTTGATGCCCAGTGACTGCTGCATGCTTCGGTGGGAGACCGCCGTGATGAGGTTGGCGCGGAAGGTGGTTCCGCGCCCGATGTCGCCGAGATCGAAGAACCGGCCGTTCCACAGCAGCACCGCGTCGGAGAGATGACGGATCGAGGCGTTGCGGAGCGACAAATTCACTCCTCGCGAGGACAGCGCGAGGCCCGCAGTGACGTCGAGAGAGAGCGTCGTCTGCAGGAAGTGGTAATTCCGTTCCCCCCGGCCAACAGAGGTGAGGAGCGTGGTCTCCGATCTCCCCTGCCGCACGGAAACGGTCCTGCCCGCGAGAGGTACGGGCTGCAGCGCCGCGGGAAGGCCGATTTCCAGCCCCGTTCCCGTCCGCGACGCGGCAATAAGGTCTTTCTCGACGACCCCCGGAGTGGGCTCGCTGCCATGGGTCAGAGCCGATCCCCGGAAGAGCTCACCTTCGGCGATCGTCGCCGGTCTCGTCCAGCTGCCCCGTGCCGCTCCAAGCAACAACAGTGCCGAAACAAGGATCGCCAGCGACGCCGGACGCAGCACCGCGGCGCGCGCGGGAAGGTGGCTGCGGGAAAGCCGACGTGCGAGGACGGAAACAAGAACGATGTACAGCAGTCCGATCAGCGCCATTGTGCCTCGACCCGGGAAGAGCCGTGGCCCGTCGGAGATGATAGCCTCCCCCACGACGCTGTCCCGGGCGGTCCGTCTGATCATCGTCGGGACGCGGACGCGACCAACGGGCGACAGGGGCGGGAACGCCTCCCGCCAGATGCCG
This sequence comes from uncultured Spirochaetaceae bacterium, assembly GCA_964402885.1. Taxonomy (GTDB): domain Bacteria; phylum Spirochaetota; class Spirochaetia; order DSM-27196; family PWMO01; genus JAAAOH01. The sequence continues at coordinate 13,537 of CAYOFA010000048.1, read as the reverse complement.
CTGCCGGGCATCGCGATCCGGCCGAGCGTCGCCACACCGGTCGCCACGAAGGCGAGGCTGCCCTTGCCGCGATCCTCATAGGTGATGATGGGTATGCCGCGGCGCGGAACCGTCTGTGCACGCTCATCGGGATGAAAGCGCGAGTAGAGAATGTTCGTGCTCCTGCCGATGATGCCGAGGGGGAAGAGCTCGTTCCACTCCGACGGCATGCCCTGCGTGAGATCTCCCACGCGCCCCGGCAGCAGCGGACGAATTACCGTTCCGTCCGCCGGCGAGAGATGCGCGCCACCGACCGTTATCACCCGGCCGCCGCGTCTCACCCACACATCGAGGGCTGCCACCGTCTCGGCGGACAGTCTCGCAAGGCGGGAGTCGTAGAGTACGACCGTGTCGACCGTGTCGTATCCGAGCGGGTCGGCAGGTAGCTCATCCGGGCCCGCGTAGATAACGCTTGCATTGTCGGCCATGGTGCCGCGGATGTGTTCGAGGAGGGCAAGTGCCCCGGGGCGCCCGACGACGAGAACGATTCTGGCGGCGCGGGCGGGCGCCGAGAGGGCCCATGTCGCGTTCTGCACCCGGCCCCCGCCCGGTCGCAGCGAGGCGTCGACCTCGAACTCCGAGGCCGGGGTGGGGATCACGATCTCGATGGGCAGGCTGCCGGGAGATTCCATCTCGACGCGGCGGATGATCCGGTAACGGGTTGTCCCCGTTTCGGTCACCGTGAAGACCAGATCACCCCGAAACGCGGCCTCGGGCGAGACCAGGGCGGTGTGCACCGGAACCCAGGAGCCCGGGAGAAACATGCCGTTGAAACCCGCAATCGGGTCTGTCAGGCTCACCTCCTCGGCATGCGTCACCGGGACGGCAAAGACGATCAAGAGACTTATGAAGTAAGCAGTCCTGCGGAGCAGCACCGGGTGGCACCTCTATCGCACGAGGATCTTCTGTCCGAGGTCGTATCCGAGCGTGAACGAGACGTCGGTCTCGGTTGCCCGAACGGATATGGTGCCGGCGGTTTCGTTCTTCTCGGTGAGGACGAAGCGGGCGCCGGGCACGATGCCCCGGTCCTTCATCAGGGTCAGGAAATCGCCGTCGTCGGACCCGATCCGGGCGACTTCGAACTCGGCGCCGTGCGGGACTTCGGACAACGGGACGAAATGAGGGGTGTCCACGGTGCCGTCCGCGCGCGGGATGGGGTCGCCATGCGGGTCTACTCTGGGCGACTCGAGCAGCGCGTCGACGCGCTCGATGAAGGTCTCCGACACTGCGTGCTCGAGTTCTTCCGCCTCGAGGTGGACCTCGCTCCAGTCATACCCGAGCACCCGCTCGAGGAAGGTCTCTATCAGGCGGTGTCGGCGGATCATGCGAAGAGCGAGACGGCGGCCGGCCTCGGTGAGCTCAGCGCCCTTTCTGGGGTAGTAGGTTATCAGGCCCGCCTCGTGGAGATGCTTTACCATGGCGGTCGCCGACCCCGGTGTAACCTCCATCGTCTCCGAGAGCGTCTTCATCTGGACCACGTTGCCCGGCTTGAGATGTTCGAGCAGGTAGAGAGTCTTTACGTATTGTTCAACGGTTCGTGTGGGCACTCACGCTCCTGTCGGCGTCCGCCCTGTGGGCACGCGCCGGCGGGTCGATATTGAGTCATTGTATCCGTGCCGGCGACGCCGTACAAGCGCGCTGTCGATACGCCGGCGGGCGCCGGCCGGCGGGCGTGCCCCCCCGGTACTCATCCGCCATCCTCTTCGAGAAGATACCACCGCAGGAACCGGGTAAGCGGATCCGCTGCCCGGATGCCGTAGCCGCCCGACTTCAGGTAGGCGCGAGGGATGCCTCGATCGGCAAGAAATCGGTAGACGAGCTCGTCGCGGTCGGCCATCTGCGACAGGGTGAGCTTGATGCCCCCGGAGGAGGGCAGCTCGTCATATTCGTAGGGGTCGGCCCCGTAGAGCACGATTGCCAGGTCGGGTGCCTCGAAGTTGTCGAGCTGCTCGAGCTGATCGAGGGCTTCCTCGAGGAATGGTACGTAGGTGTCCTCGCCACCTTCGGCGATGGGGACGTCGATGTCGCTCGGAACGTGGGAGGGGTGGAGTGAGCCGTCGGGCAGGCGCTCGCGCCGGTCGAGGGGCCAACCGCGCGCCATGTGCACGCTCAGGGTACGTATCGAGTCGTCACCGGCGGTGAGCTCGGCGGTACCGTCACCTTTGTGGACATCGAGATCAATGATCCAGATACGCCTCCCGAGGCCGTCCGCCTGAATCTTTCGAGCAGCGATCACCACATCATTGATCAGACAGAAACCGTCCCCGGTTTCCCGTTTGCCGTGGTGCATCCCGCCGCCGAGGTAGAAGCAACTCGAGTGTTCTATCGCATGTCGGCAGCACTCGTAGCTCCCGCTCACGGTCTCGAGCGCTGACTCGAAGAGCTCCTCGAGAGGGCGCTCGGCACGATCGGGATCGTAGCGATGATACTTCCCCTCCGAGTCGATGAGCTCGTAGGTGCGCTGGATCTCCAGCGCTACACCATCGGAGTAGAGCCGCGCCACGTACTCGTCGCTGTGTACGCGCTCGAGGTCCCCGCGGGTGATCTGCGTATCACCCCGCGGTGTCAGGGCGGCCTCGAGAAGCGGCGCTACGCGTGGCTCGCCCCGGAGGGTCTCGAGGGCCTCCCGGGCGGCGTCCGGTCCGATCGGGATGGCGATCCCGTATGTGCGCAATGCAGGTCGAGGGTCGGGGTCATAGAGGATCATTGGTTCAAGATACTATTCCGAGGTCCTTTCAGACATCCCGTCTTCGTAGGTCACGGTGCGGTTGCGGCCCCGGCGCTTTCCCTCGTAAAGGGCCCTGTCGGCCTGCTCGATGCAGGTCTCGATGTCGGCCGCTTCGCATGAGCTCACGCCGAGGCTGATCGTCACGTCCAGCTCCATATCTCCATAGTAAAAGGGGGCACTTCCGATGGCGTCGCGCAGTTTCTCGGCAAGTACCCGTGCACCCTCGCAGGAGGTGTCCGGCAGGAATACCAGGAACTCTTCGCCGCCCCACCGGGCCACCAGATCCTGGCCGCGAACGGCCTGCTGCATACGTGCAGCGATCTCGCGGAGGATGTCGTCGCCGCAGTCGTGGCCGTGGCGGTCGTTTATCTCCTTGAAGTGATCGACGTCACCAATGATGAACGAGTATGAGGATTCCGCACGTGTGGCTCGCTCGCGCTCGTACTCGGCAATGGCCATCATGTGGTAGCGGTTGGCCAGGCCGGTCAGCTGATCGGTGCTCGCCCGCTCGAGCAGCGTCCGGTTGAAACGAGCCATCTCCGCCTGCTGTGCCTGCAGCTCGTTCTCGTGCTGCACGGAGATAAGCAGTTGCTTCGAGAGGTCGTCCACGGCCGACTCGAGCAGTTGCTGCGCTTCGAGGGCGCGGAGCTGCGCCTTGACCCTCGACCGAACCTCCGGGCCGTAGAAGGGCTTGGTGACGTAATCCACCCCACCCACTGCAAAGCCCTCCAGCAGTGTTTCTTTCTCTTCCCGGGCGGTCAGAAAGATGACGGGAGTATCCCGGTACTCCGGCCGCTCCTTGAGCCTGCGGCACACTTCCAGGCCGTCCATCTCCGGCATCATGATGTCGAGCAGAACCAGATCGAACTGCTTGTGCGAGCTCTGCTCGAGTGCCTCAGCACCACTGCGTGCGAAGGCGATGCCGTAGCCATCTGCTTCGAGCTCCGCTGCGACGAGCCGAATGTTGCTGGCGTTGTCGTCGACTATGAGGATATCGTGCCGGCTCATCCGCTTGTGCCTCCGTCAGGTTCCGTCTCCGGAGCGGTGTCGAGCTCCACATCGAGGGCGCGCGCGAGGTGGCGGAACCGGTCGAGGCCCTGTTCCATGGCGTCCACGTCGAACTCCCGCGCCGCTTCGGCAAGATCATGCCCGCTTCGGGCGAGAACCTGAACGCCGAACTCACTCCCGAGGGACTCGATCCGCTCCGCGAAACCCACGATGTCGTCGCGCATCTTCACTTCCTGGGTCCGCCGCCACTGCGGGTGTATCCGACTTCTGATTGCGCGTCGGAGCCGTTCCCTCTCCTCACCCGAGAGTCCGGAGAGCTCGCCCTCCGGCGCGCCCTCCGGACCGCCGGCGACGTCGGCGGGTTCGGCGGGGTCGGCGCGGTCCGCAGCCTCGCGGGCCGCAGCGTCGTCGTGCACGGTACGCGGGGGCGCTTCGTGGCGGTAGGGGAGGTTCGGAAGGCGGACGACGAAACGGGTTCCGTCCCCCTCACTGCTGCTCACCTCTATGGTGCCGTCCATCCGCTCGACGAGACGTTTGGTGATCGCGAGACCGAGCCCTGTTCCGCCATAGGTTCGGCCGGTGTCGCCTCGGCCCTGCGAAAACGCCTCGAACATATGCGCCTGCGTCGCCTCGGACATGCCGATGCCGGTATCCGTGACGGCGAGCTCGAGGTCGAAGCCGCCTTCATCCGCGGTGAGTCCGTCGAGTGCCATTTCTATTGATCCGTGCTCGGTGAACTTTATCGCGTTGCCCACCAGATTGACGAGGATCTGCCGGAGGCGAGCCTTGTCGAAATAGAGGACCGCGGGCACATCGTCGGCAATCGAGGACTCGAGCCGTATGCCGGCCTCGCGTGCCTGCGGCTCGAACAGGGCGGTCACACCCGCGACGACCTCTCGCGGGTCCTCGAGCTCCGGCGAGATGTCGAGGCGGCCCGCCTCGACTTTGGAGAGATCGAGGATGTCGCTGATGAGTCGCAGGAGCGTCTGTGCCGATTCTTCGATCGTCCCGATGTAGTGATGGGCGGTCGAGTCGCTCGTGCGCCGCCGCAGAAGCTCGCCGAACCCCATGATGGCGTGGAGCGGTGTGCGGATCTCGTGGCTGACGTTTGCCAGGAACTCGCTCTTCGCCTGACTCGCCGACTCGGCCTGTGCTTTGGCCTCCTTCAACCGCTCCTCTATACGGATTCGCTCGGTCACGTCGCGGGATACCGTGATGATTTCCGATACGGACTGACTGTCCTCGTCCCAGATGGTCTTGCTGGTGGTCTCGAACCAGGTGTAGGTCCCGTCCTTACACCGGATGCGGTAGGTCACGTAGGTGATCTCCGGCCCGCTGCGTATGGTGTCGTGAGATTCCTGTATCTTCGCGACGTCATCGGGATGGAAGAGGTCGTAACAGTTGACGCCGACGAGCTCCTCCGGCTCATAGCCGAGCAGATACCGACAGGCGGGGGACACGTAGGTATACGTTCCGTCCGCCGAGTGACGGGAGATCATGTCTGTCGCGTTTTCGGCGAGCAGACGATACTGCCGCTCGCTCTCTACCCGTTCGGTCTCGTCGGTCTGCATCGCGACGAACCATTCTATCTCATTGCGGTCATTCAGGACCGGCGCAATGGTCTGGTTCGCATAGTAGAGTGTGCCGTCCTTGCGGCGGTTGACGATCTGCTCTCGCCACGTCCCGCCGGAATGGATCGTCTCGTGGAGCCGCGCGTAGTACCCATCCGGCAGGCGGCCGGATTTGAGCAGGCGGGGATTCTCGCCGAGGGCGTCTTCCCGGGAGTAGCCGGTGGTCCGCTCGAACGCCGGGTTCACGTAGTGGATGGTACCGTGTGCATCGGTGATGTAGACGGCGTGACCGGCTTCCTCCACCGCTTTGTGCAGACGTCGCAGCTCTTCCTCGATGGACTTGCGCTCCGACATATCGCGGATGGTTCCCACGATTCGCTCATCGTCAGTGCCCAGACCTTCGAGTCTGGCGGATATCGAGGCGGTGACGGCTCGTCCGTCCGCAGTGTGCATCTCGAGCTCGTAGTCGTCGACGGCTGCTTCCGACACGAGGCGGTTCACGAGCTCCCGCTGCGCGTCCGGCTCGATGCGCAGCGCGCTGATCTCCGCGCCGATAAGCCGGGACGGCTCGTATCCGAACTTGCGGATCGACGGACTGACGGTGAGGATCCGTCCGTCGGACTTTCGCACCTCGGCGTAGACGTCGTGGAGGCTCTCGAACATCCTGCGGTAGCGGTGCTCGCTGCGGGTGAGGCGCCGCTCGGCAACCCGTCGGCGAACTATGTTGATGAGGAGGACCGTGACAAGCGCCCCGAGGACGGCGATGATCGCAACCGCGGCGATCACCTGATTCCTGTAGCTGTACCACATCGTCTGCGGCTCGTTCACGATTCTGCTGCCGGGCGGCAGGCTGTTCATCGCGATGCCGTGGCGGTCGAGTGCGGCATAGTCGAAGGTGAAACGGTTGGGGCTGTCGGTTACGACTGGAATCGAATCCGCCGATTTACCGCGCAGTATTCTCGCCATGATCGCGGCCTGGGTCTGCGCCTGGCCCCGCGCGCTGACTACGAGTCCACCTACCACGCCGCTGCCCAGGAAGACGTCCCAGGCCGTGTAGACAGGGCTTTCGGTGTGCTCTGCAAGAAAGCGCCCACCTTCGGCGTCGTTGAACACCACGTCGTCGGAGGTGCGGAACAGCGAAAGGTTGACGACGATGCTCTCGGCGGGCAGGGCAGCCAGCCGTTCACGCAGCCCGTCGCGGGAGAGACCTGCAAGGCGAATGACCTCCATTCCGGGCGCGAAATCCTCGATAAGCCGGTCGAACTCCCGCTGCGTGATGCGTCCGGTGATGGTACTGTCGCTGACCGAGACCAGGTGTGTTGCATCGGGATGCAACTCCATCGCGAGCTCGACCGTCCCCCGGATGTCAGCTTTCTCAGCCACACCGGTGATATTGCGGTGCCCTGCATGAGCCCGGGGACTGTAATCGTTGATGCCCGCGAAGACCACGGGGGTGTCGCCGAAGAGACGCTCTCTGCTCTCCAGAAGCAGCTCGAACGCCGGATTGTCGGTTACTGCTATGACATCCAGGTCCTTGTCTGCATACTTTGCCGCGAGAAGGTCGCGAAACGGTGCGGCCAGCCCCCCGATCTCATAGCGCTTCGCATCGAGGTATTCCACATAGATGTCGATCTCCGGGAACTCCTGGTGAAGATGTGCCTTGATGGTGGCGTTCATCGTAGCGCTCCACCGGTACTCCTCGTGGTAGGAATGAATGATGAGCACACGTCGAGGTCCCGATCGGGCCCGGTCGTCGCCCATGACCACCGTGGCCACGAACATGAGAAAGACAATGCATGTTATCCGTACCGCTACCGCACGCAACCACATAGGTGTAGACCGGAGAGAATATATCGTGAAACCGGGCTATGACCAAGCGCGCACGTCGGGAATCCGACCGGAGAAATCCTCAAACGTCCGTTGCGTTAATTCGAGTTAAGTGCTAAATTAGAGATGTGGGCGTAAATGGAGGACGGGGTGGTGATCGGAGAGAACGAGTGCAAAAGCAGGTTCAGAGTTCGGACACCGTACAGCAGCTCTCACATGAGCTCTTGCTGCTGCTTGCCCGGTTCGCCGATGAGGACGACGCGGCGAGCGTGATACGGCTCTTCCGCGAAACGGTGAACTCGGTTCACGGCAGCGAGTTCATGGGTGAGTTCCGTGCTCAACCCGACGGCCCCAACCTCCCGCTTGCCACTGCTCGCAGCTGCTTCGGGGGCTATCCGCTTCGGGACGAGCCGGACACGCTGCCCCCCGACGTGCTTGCGACGCTGCGTGCCGCCGCCCACGCCGTCGCAGTCATCCTCGAGACCCATGCGAGGCGGAATGAAGTCCGCACCCGGGAGCATCGACTCGAGCGGGACATCGAGGTGGCCACCCGCGAGCTGAGCGCTCAGACCGAGTCCTACCGTCTCGTGCTGGATAACATGCAGGAAGCGATCTACCTGTGGGAGCTCGGCAGCGACGGCGCGCTCCGCTGCACGGAGGCAAACGCCGCCGCCTCTCGAATGCTCGGATACGGGCGCGACGAGCTCGTGGGACTCAGCCCGACCGAGCTCACCGGTGACCCTGCACGTCGCTCGGTAGCCGATTGCCTGCCGCGTCTGCGCCGCGAGTCGCGCTGCTCGTTCGACACCGTTCACGCCTCCAGTGACGGCGCCGACGTGCCGGTGCAGGTTGAAGCATACGCACTCATCACCGACGGCGCGTTCTACGTGGTCAGCCGTGCCCTCCGCGTCGCCGGATGAGGCAGCCGCGGCGCGGGATCCTCGCTGATTCAGCCGGACAACACGTTGCGGATTGACACACCGAGACGCTCTATTGCCGTGCGAATGTTCTCCTCACTGTTCACGGTGAAATTGAGCCGCATGGTGGCCCGCCCCGAGGCCGGATCACTGTAGAAGAACTTTCCCGGAACGAAGGCGACTTTGTTGCGGATACCTTCCTCGTAGATTTTCTCCATGTCGGCCTTCGCCGGTCCCTCCGCCCAGATGAACATCCCGCCGTCGGGCTGTGTCCAGGTGAAGCTCTCGGGAAAGTGCCGTTTCATCTCTTCGAGCATGACTTCCTGCTTCGGCCGGTAGATCTCGATGATCTTCGGCAGATGCCGCGCGTGATAGCCCCCGGCAATGAACTCCGTGCAGAGCGCCTGCGTGAGGGAGCTCGTGTTGAGATCAACACCCTGCTTCGCAATGACGAGCCACTGCCGCACACGCTCGGGCGCCACGTAGTAGCCGACGCGCAGCCCCGGTGCGAACACCTTGGAAAACGAGCCGGTGTAGATGACCTGCTCGGGCGCAAAGGTCTGGATGGGCGGTGCCCACTCTCCCCGATATCGAAGCGCGCCGTAGGGATCATCTTCGATGACGAGCGTGTCGCTGCGCCTGATGATCTCCGCCACCTGCTTGCGCCTGTCCAGAGACAGGGTGCGGCCTGTCGGGTTCTGGAAGGTCGGGCTCAGATAGGCGAACTTCGGATTGTGTTCGGCGATGACACGTTCGAGTGACTCCGGGATCAGGCCGTACTCGTCGGTGTCGATCTGTACGTAGGCGGGCTCGTAGGGGTTGAAGGCCTGCAGCGCGCCGAGGTAGGTGGGCGCCTCCACGGCAATGCGGTCACCGGGGGAAACCAGTATCTTGCCCATGGCGTCGAGTACCGACTGCGAGCCGGTGGTCACGAACACCTCGTCGGCGCCGACTTCGATGTTCTGCGCAGCAAGATGGTCGACGAGCGCCTTTCTCAGCGCCGGAAAACCCTCGGTGCGCGTGTACTGCAGCGCTTCGGTGCCGTAGTGGTCCATGGCCCGCCGGTACAGCTCGTCGATGAACTCGGTCGGGAAGGCGTCCGGTGAGGGCATCCCGCCGCCGAGCGAAATGATGTCCGGTCTCGCTGCCAGCTTGAGAATCTCCCTGATGGCGCTCGAGCCCATGTTGCGGGTGCGGTCCGCGAGAAACGTGTCGTGTTGCATGTGTCGTATCCTCTCCACCTTTCACTCTAACATGAGCCTGCGTATTTCGCATCCGGCTGTTGTGCCGGATTGCGGTCGCCCGGGCGCGGCCGCCCGGGCGCGGGCGCATTGCGGCCGGCGCCGGTCAGAGGCTATACTCACCGAATCATGACGATAGAGATCATCCCCTTTTCCTCGCCCCTCCACCCGGGCTTCGACCTGGCAACGGCTCACCGCGAATTGTTCGCAGCCATCTCGGCCGAACACGAGCTTCGATTCACCGAGCCGAGCGAGCTTCCCGCGAGCGCCGCCGCAGCAAACGGTGCCGCGAGCGCCGCCGACCTGCAGATCGTATTCATCGCCTCGGGCGGCACGGAGAATCAGTTCGTCGATACCTGGGACCGATTGCCGCGACCGGTCTATCTCCTCACCGACGGCAAGCACAACTCACTTGCCGCCTCTCTCGAGATCAGCGCCTGGGTCCGCAGTCAGGGTGTGCGCTGCGAGATCCTGCACGGGGAGCCGCACGAGGTCTCCCTGCGGCTCGCCGACCTTGCGGCGGTGGAGCGTGCGCTCAGGGTGCTGTCCTCGAGCAGGATGGGCTTCATCGGTGCACCGTCGGACTGGCTCATCGCGAGCTCGGTTGACCGTGACGTGCTGCATGACCGCTTCGGTGCGGAAACCGAGGACGTCGATCTGGAGGATCTGTACCGCTACATAGACGATGTGGATACGGAAGCGGCGCGCTCGGTGGCCGCTGAGCTTCGGGGGCGCAGCAGTGCGGTCGTGGAACCGAACGAGGCGGCGCTCGAGCAGGCTGCGGCAATCTATCTCGGCCTCAAGCAGCTCATAGCGGATCGGAGCCTGACCGCCGTTACGGTGCGGTGTTTCGACCTCGTCACCCGCTATCACAACACCGGTTGTCTCGCACTTGCGCTTCTCAACGACGAGGGAATCATGGCCGGCTGCGAGGGCGATCAACAGGCCCTGTTCACCGTGGTTGCCGCGCACGCGCTGACCGGCGAGATTCCGTTTCTTGCCAACCCGGCGGCCCTCGATACGTCGGAGAACGCCGTGGAGATCGCCCACTGCATGGTGGCCACGCGGGTGGTGGGATCTTTCCGCCTTCGAAGCCACTTCGAAACCGGCATCGGCGTGGCCATCGAGGGCAATTACGAGGACGGCGACCTGACCATCATGCGGATCGGCGCGCGAGATCTGTCGCGGGCCTGGGTGTCGGAGGCCGAGCCGGAGGCCGCCGAGCATACCGAGGAGCGGTGTCGCACGCAGCTTCGGCTGAAACTGGACCGTGACGTGCGCTACTTCCTCGACGGGGCCGTCGCCAATCACCATGTCGCCGTGCGCGGTCGCTGGGCCGACCGCTTCGATGCCTTCTTTGCCCGCTCGGGCATCGAAGCCTGACTCGGCACCGCCTCCGGCACCCCATGGCGACGCCGGCACCCCGGCGTCCCTGCAGTCTGCAAGGGTCGCCGCGCCCGGCCGTGGCAGACTGCAAGACTGCTGAGGCGTCCGCGCTTCGCGCGTGGCGTCTAAGTTTCTCCCTGAAAAAGGCTTATTCCGTGGCCGTTATCGTGGCACGCCGTTTGCAACCTCCTTTATGATTCGGACTTTTTACCCCGTGACGAGGAGGAGATATCATGATAGCGCACACCCGAAACCCATCCCTGGAGCCACAGGCCCCATGCGTGTTCGGCCCCGTTCATTCGCGTCGGCTCGGCCGCGTGATCTGCGCCGAGCTCGTTCCCCACAAAGTCTGCAACTTCGACTGCATTTACTGTGAGCGCGGTCCCACCACGCGAAAGACCATCATGCGTGACATGTACTGCGACTTCCCGGCTGTCGTCGCGGAGATCAGAGAATTGCTCGAGTTCGAGCCCGACTACATCGCGCTGACCGGCGCCGGAGAGCCGCTCATTCAGGGGCAGGTCAACCAGCTGATGCAGCTCATCCGGACCGTCTCCGACGTGCCGATTGCGGTCATGTCGAGCGGCGGCCTGTTCTGGCGCGCGGACGTCCGTGCCGAGCTCATGGACGCGGACATCGTGTTGCCGTCGCTCGACGCGGGCGACAACGCCACCTTGCAGGCGGTCAACCGACCCCATGCACGAATTGCCGTCGACGACATGATCGACGGATTCATTCGCTTCCGACGGCGTTTCAAAGACCGCCCGATGTGGATGCGCACGACGCTCGTTGGCGGCGTGAATGACACGGCGCAGAGCCTCGACCGTATCCGACGTGCCGTGCGGCGGATCGGGCCGGACCGTCTGCAGATCCGTACCGCGGTGGTGCCGTCTGTGGAGAACAGCCGCGCCATATCGCCGGAGCGTCTCGAGAAGATCGCGGACTACTTCGGAGCGAACGCCGAGCTCATCGATGAGGCGGCAACCGCCGAGCGGAGTCGCGGGTTCAGGGCGCCGGCCGCCGTCGCGGGGTAACGTGCATCGACAGATCCATCGACAGATCCGGGGGCGCTGCTGCATAATACTGTCCCATGGATAGACAGGCATACCGTTCAGAGCTCTCCGACTACTACGTGAGCAAGCACCCGAGCTCCCGCGAACATTACGAGTGGGCAAGCGGGGTGCTGCTCGGGGGCGGCAGTCATAACCTGCGGCTCTTCCCCCCGTTTCCCTTCTACCTCGCGGACGCGCGGGGCGCCACCATAACGGATATCGACGGAAACACCTATGTCGATTTCTGGCAGGGGCATTTCTCGAACGTGCTCGGCCACAACCCGCAGGTCGTGCTCGATATCATGCGGAAGGAGTTCGACGCCGACCGCGGGCTCATAAGCGGGTTCCCCACCCGCCAGCAGGCCGAGCTTGCCGAGCTCATTCGGGCCCGCGTGGACGCCGAGCGGGTGCGCTTCACCACCAGCGGTGCACTGGCCACGATGAACGCCACCCTGCTCGCGCGCGCCTACACGGGCAGGCGGATCGTCGTGAAGATCGCCGGTGGCTGGCACGGCGGACAGCCGTTCGCGCTCAAGGGCGTGCACACCTACGAAGACGGGCTCGGGGCGATGGAGTCGGCGGGGCTGCCGGAGTGCTCGAACGCGGACGTCGTCGTCACGCGCTTCAACGACATCGAGGACCTGGAACGCGTTTTCGAGACGCACGGCTCCGAAATCGCCTGCTTCATCACCGAGCCCATGGTGGGAAGCGGTGGACTGATATTCGCCGACCCCGCGTACCTCCGGCGGGCGCGGGAGCTCACCAAAGAGCACGGCGCGTTGCTGATCCTCGATGAGGTTATTACGGGATTCCGCCTCCACGCCGGTCCGCTGCAGGCCCTGTACCGAATCAAGCCCGACCTCACCGTATTCGGCAAGGCCATCGGCGGCGGCATGCCGGTCGCAGCGGTTGCCGGCCGCGAGGACGTGATGTCGCTTGCCGCCCCGGGCGCGCCCCACGAAAGCGCGGTCAAGTTCGACGGCGGTACCTTCAGTGCTCATCCGGCAGCGATGACCGCGGGCGTGGTGTTTCTGCGCTACCTGATCGAGCACGAGGACGAGATCTATCCCTACATCGGCCGACTCGGCCGCATGGCGCGGGAGGGCATCGAGCAACGGCTTACCGCCTACGGAATCAACGCCCGCTGCGGCGGTGACGCGGATCCCGTGACCGAGGACAGTTCGCTGGTCGCGGTCCACGTGCTGACCGACGGTGCCGAATCGGTCCGCTCTCCGGAACAGGTCTACGATCCGGCACGCAGCGATATCGAGCTGCGCGATGAGGTCTTCAGGCTCGCCATGCTCAAGGAGGGCTTCCACGTCGTGCACGGCTACGGCGGGATCAGCTTCGCGCACACCGAGGAGCAGATTCAGGAATCCCTCGACGCCTTCGAGCGGATCGCGAAGCGCCTCGCGGAGTAGGCCGCCCGGGCGACGTGCTCGCGTCGGCCCGGCTTCCCGTTCTGGTCGGAGCTTCCGCCTCCTGATTATACTTTTCAGTGGAGGCGATCATGAAGCGCATGTCGCTCATTCTCGTTCTTGTCGCAGTCGTGGCCGCAGCGGCGGCCGGTCAGGATGACCGCGCCGAAGAGCGGCGCACCATGGTAGAGCGCCACATTGCGGGCGAGGGCATCAGCGACCGGGTAGTCCTCGAGGCCATGCGCGCCGTTCCCCGGCATGAGTTCGTGCCGCGCGAGCACAGGGGGCGGGCGTATGCGAATCGACCACTTCCGATCGGGCACGGGCAGACGATCTCCCAGCCCTACATC